>DAOMNN010000004.1:62684-80462 GCA_035443825.1 Rhodocyclaceae bacterium
GGCTAAAGCAATTGGTGCTCGGACAGCTTGCGGCGCAGGGTATTGCGGTTGATGCCCAGCATCTGGGCCGCCGCGGTCTGGTTGCCGTTGGCCTGCTGAAGAATGAACTCGAGCATCGGGCGCTCCACGTTGCGGATCACCATGTCGTAGATTGCGGCGGGTTTCTCGCCGTCCAGGTCTCGAAAGTACTGGTCCAGGGTGCGGCGGACGGACTCGGCGATCTCGTTCGGGCGGCTCATGCGGCGAGCTCCTGCAGGTAGTCGTCTTCATAGCGCAGGCGGGCGTCCTGCTCGGCCAGACGGCCGAAGAAATCTTCGACCGCATCGAGTTGCGAGGTGACGTCGGGCAACTGGTTCATCATCCGGCGGAATGCCGCGGAACCGACCAGGCCTCTCGTGTACCAGGAAATATGCTTGCGCGCGATCTTGACGCCCGCTTCCTCGCCGTAGAATGCATAAAGGTCGGCAAGATGTTCCCTGCAGACCTCGAGGATCTCGGTGGCCAGGGGCGGCGGCATGAGTTCGCCGGTCGCGAGGTAATGCTCGATCTCGCGGAAGATCCACGGGCGCCCTTGCGCCGCCCGGCCGATCATGACGCCATCGGCGCCCGTTCGCTCGAGCACGAAGCGGGCCTTCTCGGGAGTCGTGATGTCGCCGTTCGCAATGACTGGGAGGGTCGTCAGGGCCTTTACCTGTGCGATCGTGTCGTACTCCGCGCTGCCCTGATACTGGTCCGCACGCGTACGACCATGGATGGCGAGGGCGCGGATGCCGGACTGTTCGGCGATGCGGGCGATCACGGGGGCGTTGCGGTTGTCGCGGTTCCAACCGGTACGGATCTTGAGCGTGACCGGCGTGTCGGGCACCGCCGCGACCACCGCTTCAAGGATGCGCGCGACCAGGACTTCGTCCTGCAGCAGCGCGGAGCCTGCCATCACATTGCAGATTTTCTTGGCGGGGCACCCCATGTTGATGTCGATGATCTGTGCGCCGCGGTCGGCATTGTAACGTGCCGCATCGCCCATCATCCTCGGGTCCGCGCCGGCGATCTGCACCGCGATCGGATCCACCTCGCCATCGTGGTTCGCACGGCGCCGGGTCTTGGCGCTGCCGTAAAGCAGCGAGTTCGATGTGACCATCTCGGACACCGCCAGCCCGGCCCCCATCTTCTTGCACAGTTGACGGAACGGGCGGTCGGTCACTCCGGCCATCGGAGCGACAAACAGATTGTTGCGCAGAGCGAAGCCGGCATACTGCATGGGCACGGAGATTCTGGTGGAAAACGGTGATTCAGAAAGGCGCCATTCTAACCCAAGCCGGCGGCTGACGGCAGTCTCGTCGCCCGCCGCTTCGTGCGCTTGATCACATGTCGCACCATCCGACCGCGTCCGGTCAAGGCGATTCAGGGCCAGGCGCGCGCGCCAAACATCATCCGTTTCGCGAGGAAATCGCGCAGGGGCGGAAACGCGTCGAGGGCAAATAGACCGGTGCCCCGAAGGTGTGGGAGAGGAAAGATACTGTTGCTGAAAAGCCTCACCAGCCCGTCGGTGAGGTGAATCGTTGCGTAGCGATCGAGTGTGCGTTTGCGCGAGTAGGCGTCGAGCGTCGTGTCACTGCCCGGGTCATCCGTTACTCGCCGCACCGCATCGGCAAGCGCGCACACGTCGCGAAGCGCAAGATTGAAGCCCTGGCCCGCCACCGGATGCAGGGTCTGGGCGGCATTTCCCAACCATACGGTGCGCTGTCCAGTCGCGTCGCGCCGGTAGCGCAGGCCCAACGGGTAGCGGCGCAGTTCGCTTGCGGCCGTGAGCCGGATGCGCGAGCCGAAGTGGCTCTGGAGCCGCTCCAGGTAGCTCGTTTCGCTCAGGGTCAGCAGCTGGTCGGCCGTCTCGGGCGAGGTCACGTGCACCAGAGCGTAGCGGTCCTCGCACGGCAGCAGGGCGATCGGGCCCTCGCGTGTGAAGCGCTCCAGTGCCTTGTGGCGGTGACCGCCATCGACCCCGACGAAACCGATCAGGGCGTGTTGCCGGTAGTCGTGTTCGACAACGGCCGGATCACCCGCTTTCAGCCCGCCCTCGGCGCATGCCACGAGCCGTGCCGAACATTGCATGCGTTGCGCTTCGTCGCCGCCGATGCGCAGGTCGACGATCGCGCGGTCCGTCTGCAGTGTGATCCCGGTCACTTCGCTGCGCTCCATGAGGGGAATCCCGGCCCCGACCACGGCGCGCCGCAATGCCCGAGCAAGCGCCCCCGCCGATGCGACGTAACCCAGCGCGGGGACCTCGCAGTCCTTTGCCTGGATCAGCGTGCGCCCGAAGCCGCCTTCCTGTGAAACGTGGATGGTCGTGATGGGCGTGACGGGGATGTCCTTCCACACCCCCAGGCGTTCGAGCGTGAGGCGGCTGCCATGCGCAAGCGCCAGGATGCGGGGGTCGGCCGACATCGCATCCTCGCCGCGAGCGTCGGCCACAACGATGTCCAGCCCCATGTCACGCAAGGACAGCGCCAGGGCAAGACCGACCGGGCCTGCGCCGACGATCAGCAGGTCATGAGCCTGCATCCGGCCCCTCGCGCATCAGCGCCTCGATCTCGGAGATCGTTCTGGGCACGGCATCGGTGATGAACTCGCAACCTTCATCCGTGACGACGGCGTCGTCCTCGATGCGGATTCCTATATTCCAGAAGACCTCGGGAACGTCCGGCGCGGGACGAATGTAACAGCCGGGCTCGACGGTCAGTACCATGCCGGGGTACAGGGTCCGCCACTCGCCATCCTGTTTGTACTCGCCGGCATCGTGCACATCCCTGCCGAGCCAGTGCCCGGTGCGGTGCATGTAGAAGCGCCGATAGCTGGCCTGCTCGATCGCGGCGTCGAGTGATCCGGTCAGGAGCTTGAGGTCGAGAAGGCCCTGCGTGATTTCGCGCACTGCCGCTTCGTGCGGCTCGTTCCAGTGCGCACCGGGGCGGATGGCATTGCGGGCCGCGCGCTGTGCGGCGAGCACCAGCTCATAGATGTCGCGTTGTGCGGGAGAGAAACGGCCGTTGACGGGGAACGTCCGGGTGATGTCGGAGGCGTAGCCGTCGAGCTCGCAGCCGGCATCGATGAGAAGCAGTTCCCCGTCGAGCATCCTGCGGTCGTTTCGCACATAATGCAGCACGCATGCGTTCGGTCCGCTCGCAACGATCGACGGATAGGCAGGAAACTGGCTGCCGGCGACGCGAAACGCATGCAGCAGCTCGGCTTCGATCTCGTACTCGAATCGGCCCGGCCGGGCCGCATGCATCGCACGACGATGCGCATGTGCCGAAATCTTCGCCGCGCGGCGCATCACCGCCACCTCGGCTTCATCCTTGATCAACCGCATTTCGTCCAGATCCGCGTGGACATCGCGGATGCTGTGTGGCGGCACGGCGCCCGCTCGCGCGTTCGCCCGCACGGCGTTGAGGGCGTCGGTGATGCGGGCGTCCCATTGTGCGTCATAGCCGAAGCCGCACCATAGCACCGGACGGTCCGCCAGCAACTCGGGGAGCCTCTGCTGGAGATCGCCGATCGTCCACGCTTCATCGAAACCGAACAGTTCACGGGCGGCCTCGGGTCCGTGACGGAAACCGTCCCAGATTTCACGTTCCTCGTTCTTTTCCCGGCAGAACAGGATGGATCTCGGTTCCTCATCATCGGCGACCAAGACCACGACCGCCTCCGGCTCGTCGAATCCGGTCAGGTAATGAAAGTAGCTGTCGAAGCGATAGGGGTAGTGGGTGTCGCGATTGCGCGTGCGTTCCGGCGCGGTGGGAATCACTGCGACCCCGCCGCCTGTGGCGAGCATGCGGTCGATCAGCCTGCGCCGGCGGAGTCTGAAGGATCGGGTGTCGAGGACAGTAGCTTCGGTCGGGGTGTTCATGGCTTGATTATCAGGGATTCGGTATGGATCCGGTAGTTGGACGCCGCACGGTATCGCGCGTTCAGTCGTGAGCGAGACGGGCCAGATACTGGTCGAGCTCGTCCAGACGCTGTGGCGTGCCGACATCGAGCCAGTAGCCGGGGTGCAGTGCGCCACTGACCCGGTCCTCGTTCATGGCCTGGCGCAGAAGCGGCGCAAGGCTCGCCTTCTCGCCACTGCGAAGTCCCTGGAACAGCGCTGGATGGTAGACGCCGATGCCGGAGAAGGTGAGGCGGGTTGCTCCGCCATCCCGGACCCGAGTCCCGTCGAGCGAGAAGTCACCGTCCGGATTGTGGGGCGGATTCGCGACCAGCAGCAGGTGCGCGAGGTCGCCGGCGGAATCGAGGGCCGAGGCGGCAGTGCGCAGGTCTTTCAGATCGACGTCGCAGAAGACGTCACCGTTGATGACCAGAAACGGGTCGTTGCCGAGCAAGGGCAGTGCGGTGCGAATGCCGCCGGCCGTCTCCAGGGCCTCCCTCTCCGCCGAATAGCGGATGCTCGTGCCATAGCGGCGGCCGTCGCCCAGCGCGGCTTCGATCTGAGCCCCCAAATGTGCGTGATTGATTACGACTGTCTCGAAGCCCGCGTCGCGCAGGCGTTCGATGTGCCACACGATGAGCGGCTTGCCGCCCGCGCGCAGCAGAGGCTTGGGACAGGCGTCGGTGAGTGGGCGCATGCGTTCGCCTCGCCCTGCTGCAAGAATCATTGCCCTCATCGGCGGTCCTGTCGCGAAACGTGCATTCAGAACGTGTATCCAACCGTCACCGGTTGCGGCTCGATTGCGTCGAGTAGCCGCAGCAGCGGCTTGAGGTCGACGTAACGGGCGCAGGTCCGGCGCAGATGATCCATGACCAGGGGCAAGTCGTCCAGATAACCGGCCTTGCCGTCCCGGTGATAAAGCCGCGCAAAAATCCCCAAGACCTTGAGGTGACGCTGTACGCCCATCCATTCGTAGTCACGGTGAAAATCGGCAAATTCGGCACGGACCGGCAGGCCAAGCTTGCGCGCCGCCTCCCAGTAGCGTATCAGGAGGTCGAGCGTGAAGTCCTCTTCCAGGTGGATGTAGGCGTCCTTCAGCAAGGACACCAGATCGTAGCTGATGGGACCGTACACGGCATCCTGGAAGTCGATGATCCCGGGGTTGATTCCGACCGTCTGCAGCATCAGATTGCGTGAATGATAGTCGCGGTGGACGAAGACGCATGGTTCGGCCAGGTTGACGGCGAGAATTCGCTCCAGCACGGTAGCGAGGTTCGCACGTTGCACATCGTCCAGCACCACGCTCTTGTGGCGTGTTACGTACCATTCCTCGAACAGGCGCATCTCGCGCAGTAGCAGATCGCGCGAATAGTCCGGCAGCACCCCGGGGGCGCTGGTCTGCTGGATGGCGATCAGGCTTCCGAGGGCATCGGCATACAGGGAGGCGGCGTTGTCGCGGTCGAGTGCGGCAAGGTAGGTCGTATCGCCCAGATCCGACATCAGGATGAAACCCTGCGTCACATCGTGTGCAATGACTTCGGGCACATGAACACCGGCCCCCCGGAAAAGGTGTGCGACCTTGAGCCACGGGCGACAATCTTCGTGTGCCGGGGGTGCGTCCATGACCACCAGTGTTTTCTCGTCGCCGGTCAGACTGATGCGGAAATAGCGACGAAAGCTTGCGTCGGCAGACGCAGGTTCGATTGTGAAGCTCCGGCCGGAAAGATTGGATCTGAGCCAATCATTGAGCTGTTCGTGTCTTTCCACCGGGTTCTCCGCAAGGCTTTGTGTAAAATGCGGAGTTTATCAAAAGGCCGTCACAACCATTCCGGGGGAAGGCGCTTGCGCGCAAGAAGACTAAGAACGCGGATGAAGCTGGTTCCGCTGTTGATGTGCTGCTTCTGGGGTGCTGCCGATGCGTCCGGGTTGCCCCCGTTGACGGTCTCTCCCGATCTGATCAGGAGCAGGGCCGCGGCCGCACCGGTGCCCCAGCCAAAGGTCGAGGTTGCGCCGGGAGTGCCCGTCCAGTCGCCACCACCCGCGATGGCCGCCCCCGTCATCAAGCCTGCACCATCGCGTCCGCCCGAGCGGGTCCCTGTTGCCGCGCCGGCTCCGGACCAATCCGACTCCGACTCCGGGCGTGCCGATGCGATCGATCGTGGCCGCGCTGCCGAAGCACCTGACGAATCCGCGACATCCCCGCAGCCTTCCGCTTCGCAGCCTGAACCCGTGGCCCCCGAGTCGCTACGAGGGACAGGTCCCGTTGTTGGGATGCCCGAGAAGGCGCCGCCGCAAACCGGACAGACGCCTGGTGCCGTCGAAGTCAGCGCAATGCGCATCGTCGGGGTGCGGACCGTGGAACTGGTGGCCGAGGGCGAGGCGCAATTGCAGCGGGACGGCGTGATCTTGTCCGCCGATCGCCTCGTGTACAACGAACTCACGGACGAAGCCGAGGCCTCGGGGAACGTGCGTTGGGTGCAGGGCGACGACTGGATGACGGGCTCGTGGGCGCGATTCATCGTGCACGAGTGGGTCGGGGAGATCGAGGCTCCGACGTATCTGATGTCAAGACCTTCGAAGGCGCGCCCCGGCGAGATTCCTGCAGTGATATCGGGGAGTGGCCACGCGGACACCATGTATTTCGAGGGCGAAAACCAGTACCGGCTGATCAACGCAACCTGGTCGACGTGCAAGCCCGAGAGTCCCGACTGGTACATCAAGGCCGCCGAACTGGAACTGGATTACGACCGCGAGGTCGGGACGGCGCGGGGCACTTCGCTCGTATTCAAGGACGTCCCGATATTCTGGTGGCCCTGGATGGAGTTTCCGCTGGCACAGCAGCGCCAGTCCGGTTTCCTCACCCCGACGATGGGCGTGTCCAACAAGACCGGCGTCGATCTCTCGTTCCCCTACTACTGGAACATCGCACCCAACTACGACGCGACCATCGCGCCCCGCTACATGGGCCGTCGGGGACTGCAGCTTGCGGGCGAGTTTCGCTACCTGTCTGAGAACTATCGAGGCACGTCGCGTGTCGAGTGGCTGCCGCGTGACAAGGTCACGGGTGAAAGGCGCACGCTCGGTTCGTTGCAGCACGTTCACAGGATCACGTCCAGGCTGTCCGCTTCCCTCGATCTGAACGCGGTTTCGGACGACGACTATTTCGAGGATCTGTCGTCGCGCGTTGGGGTGGCTTCGCGCGTGAACCTTCTGCGCGAAGGGCGCATAGCTTACGCGGGCGGCTGGTGGCGAGCCTCGGCGCTGGCGCAGAGCTACCAGACGCTCGACGGCACGGGTCCGTACCGGAGATTGCCGCAACTGCTGTTGACCGCGGATCGGGCGGATCTTCCCGGAGGGGTGGTGTTCGGATTCCGCGGCGAGTACGTGGACTTCAGGCATGCCGACGACACGCGTGCGGAGGGGCGCCGTTTCGTCGTCTACCCGCAGGTCTCTTACCCGTATCGCCAGCCCGGCTACTACATCACGCCGAAGATCGGCCTGCACCACACACGGTATTCCCTGGATCGCCCCGCTGCCGATCCAAACACGCGCCCATCGATCACCCGCAATCTCCCGATCTTCTCGGTCGACAGCGGAATGGTCTTCGAACGCGAAACGAGCCTGTTCGGGCAGGCGTACACGCAGACGCTGGAACCCAGGCTCTTCTATCTCCGCGTTCCCTATCGGGATCAGGACGACATACCGCGCTTCGATACGTCCCGCTACGACTTCGGGTTTGCCCAGATCTTCTCCGAGAACCGGTTCTCCGGCAGCGACCGCATTGGTGACGCGAACGAATTGACCGTGGCGGTCACGTCGCGCCTGATCGACCCGACCTCGGGAGCGGAACGCCTGCGGGCAACGCTTGGACAACGATTCTTCTTCAGGGACCGGCGCGTCCTGCTCAGTCCGTCGGACGAGCGGCGCAAGCGGACCGACATGCTTGCCGCCCTCAGCGGTCGAATCACGCAAACAACTTCGCTCGATACGGCGTGGCAGTACAATCCCTTCGACAAGGTCACCGAGCGTTTCAACTTCGCCGTGCGCTATCAGCCCGAGTTCGCCAAGGTACTGAACGTCGGCTATCGTTTCTCCCGCGACGTACTGGAAGACGTGGATATTTCGGCGCAATGGCCGCTCGGCGGACGCTGGTACGGCGTAGGTCGCGTGACCCGCTCGCTCAAGGAACGCCGCGTAACCGAAGCGGTCGCAGGTGTGGAGTATGTGAGCCAATGCGGGTGCTGGGTTTTCCGCACTGCCGCGCACCGCTTTGCGACCAACCCCGACCGGGTCACCAACGCCTTGTTCTTCCAGCTGGAGTTGAATGGCCTGGGAAGTGTCGGTGCGAGCCCGCTCAATCTGCTTCAGCGCAGCGTGCCCGGCTATGGCAAGATCAACGAATCACTCTCCGATCGTTTCTTCGGCGAGGAATGAGCGCATTACTTCCATCACACAGACGCCAGATAATCAGCCATGCAAATCTCCCTTCGATTTCGACTCATCTTTCTCGCCGCCGTGACCGCGGTCGTCGGCGCGCTGCCGGCGGCGGCCGTGGCACAGCGTTCTGTGCCGGTCGACCGCGTGGTCGCCGTGGTCAATGATGAAGTCGTCACCCTGGTCGAGTTGCGTGCGCGGATGCAGCAGGTGGTGGCGCAGCTCAATCGACAGGGTGTCCAGTTGCCGCCGCAGGAGGTTCTGGAGCGGCAGCTTCTGGAGCGCCTCATCCTCGAGCGTGCGCAGATACAGCACGCACGCGATACGGGGTTGACGATCGACGAGGCGACTTTGGATCGCGCGATCGCACGGATTGCGGAGAACAACAACCTGAACGAAACCCAGCTTCGGGCGGCGCTGGAGAGCGATGGCATTTCCTGGAGCCGCTTCCGCGAGGAAATCCGCACCGAGATCCTGTTCGCGCGGCTGCGCGAGCGTGAGGTCGAGAGCGGGATTGTCGTGACCGAGGCGGAGATCGACAACTTTCTCGAACAGAACCCGGACGCGTTCTCGGGGCAGGAAGTGTTGCTTGCGCATATTCTGCTTCGCGTGCCGGAAGGCGCGTCCGAAGGTGAGGTTCAGCGACTCGTCGCGATGGCGGAGTCATTGCGCGAGCGGCATGCGGCGGGGGAGGACTTCGCACAGCTGGCCGCGAGCCATTCCGAGGCACCGGATGCCGTCGAAGGGGGTCTGCTCGGCTGGCGCAGCAAGGAACGATTGCCGGCACTTTTCGCGGATGCGGTGCGGGATCTCCAGCCAGGCCAGGTATCGCACGTCATGCGTAGTGGTGCGGGGCTCCACATCGTGATGTTCGTCGCATCGCGCGGAGGCGAACTGGCGGGGCCCGACCAGCTCGAGCAGACGCGTGCACGCCACATACTGATCCGGACGTCCGAGGTGTTGACCGACAGTGAAGCAGAGGGCCGACTGCTCGCGTTGCGTGAGCGCATCACCTACGGGGAGAGTTTCGAAGATCTGGCGAAGGTCCATTCGGACGATCTTTCGGGTGCGCGCGGAGGTGATCTGGGGTGGATCTATCCGGGCGACACGGTTCCGGAGTTCGAGCGTGCGATGGATGCGTTGATGCCGGGCGAGATGAGCCCTCCGGTGCGCTCGCCTTTCGGCTGGCATCTGATCCAGGTCGTGGAGCGCCGCGTCCAGGATGTCTCGGACGAGCGCATGCGCAATGCCGCACGCAATGCCTTGCGCGAGCGCAAGGCGGAGGAGGGTTACGAGGACTGGTTGCGCGAGTTGCGTGACAGCACCTATGTCGAGTATCGGCTGGAGCGCGACTGAGGAACCAACTTGACCCAGCGCCCCGTCATCGCGGTCACCAGTGGCGAGCCGGCGGGCGTCGGGCCGGAACTGTGCGCGGCGCTTGCGACGCGTAAATGGCCAGCGCGGCTCGTCGTCCTGGGCGATCTCGAACTGATCCGTTCGCGCCTGCCATTCGCGCAGGCCGCAACAACCGTGGTTGAATACCTGCCGGACAGTGCCCCGCCGAAGGCGTCGGGGACGGTGCTCGAAGTCCTGCACATGCCGCTGGCGGTACGCTCGCAGGCAGGACATCTCGACGCCGCCAACAGCCCCTACGTCCTGCGCTTGCTCGATCGGGCGATCACCGGGTGCATCGACGGCGAGTTTGGCGGCATGGTCACCGCGCCGGTGCACAAGGCGGCCATCAATGATGCAGGCATCCCGTTCATCGGTCACACCGAGTACCTGGCAGTGAGCACGGGTACGCCGCGAGTCGTGATGATGCTGGTCGGCGGCGGGCTGCGTGTCGCACTCGCCACGACCCACCTGCCGCTTTCGGCGGTGCCCGCGGCGATTACGCCGGCGCTGCTCGAGGAGACGCTGCGCATCGTCGATGCCGATCTCCGGAGTCGCTTCGATGTCGCCGCGCCGCGAATTCTCGTCGCCGGCCTCAATCCGCACGCAGGCGAAGGCGGGCATATGGGCCGAGAGGAGATCGACGTGATCGTTCCCGTACTGGACCGGCTCCGCGCCGAAGGGATGCGGCTGATCGGCCCCCTGCCCGCAGACACGCTGTTCGTGCCGCATACACTGGCGCAGGGCGATGCCGTACTCGCGATGTACCACGATCAGGGGCTGCCCGTGCTCAAGCATGCGAGCTTCGGCGGTGGTGTAAATGTGACGCTTGGCCTTCCGATCGTGCGCACCTCGGTCGATCACGGCACCGCGCTCGACCTGGCCGGATCCGGCCGCGCCGATCCCGGCAGCCTGTTCGCAGCGGTGGAGCTGGCCATCGACATGGTCCGGATCCGTGTCGGGCGTGACGCGTCGGCATGAATGGGCACAGGGCGCGCAGGCGGTTCGGGCAGAACTTCCTGTCCGATCCGAACATCATCCGCAGGATTGTCGATGCGATCCGTCCGATCACTGGCGATAACCTGGTCGAAATCGGCCCGGGGCTGGGCGCACTCACGGGGCCGCTGGTGGAGCGTATGGGGCATCTGCACGTGGTCGAGATCGATCGTGACCTGATCGCGCGACTGCGTGAGTCGTTCGCCGCCGAACAACTCACGATTCACGAAGGCGATGCGCTGCGCTTCGATTTTGCAGCGCTGGGGGCGCCGCTCAGGGTGGTCGGCAACCTCCCCTACAACATCTCCACGCCGTTGCTGTTTCACCTCGCGCATTTCGCGGAGCAGGTTGTGGACATGACGTTCATGCTGCAGAAGGAGGTCGTGATGCGGATGGTCGCCGAGCCGGGCACGGACGACTACGGCCGCCTGTCCGTGATGCTTCAATACCGATTCGCGATGGCCCGGCTGTTCGACGTTCCGCCCGGTGCCTTCCGCCCTGCGCCGAAGGTCACTTCGAGCATCGTGCGCATGGTGCCGCACGCGAAAGAGCGCCTCGATGCGCAAGACGAAGCCTTGCTTGGGCGCGTCGTGGCCGCCGCATTCGGGCAGCGGCGCAAGACCTTGCGCAACACGCTGCGCGACTTTCTCGACGAGGCCGACTTTGCCGCGCTCGGGATCGCCCCCGGCTTGCGTGGCGAGCGCCTGTCCGTCGGGCAGTATGTCGCGATCTCAAACCACGTCGCAACGCGCCGTTCTGATTAAGAGGCCCCGCTGGCGAGGCGGGACCAACGTGGACTGTCGCTCAGCTCTTCTTCAGCGGGCAGGTATTGACGCCGATCAGCTTGTAGGCTGGGCACCAGCCCATGAGGCCGGTCACGAGGGGTACGACGCCGATGAAGGTCCACGGTGCGCCGATGCCCATGATGCCGAGCGCGATGAGGATGAGGCCTGCAACGATACGCAGGATCTTGTCGATGCCGCCGACATTGGTTTGCATGTGGTGCTCCTTGTGCATTGATCGAATCAGTGAGCGCATTTGGCCAGATCGAGCCGCGCCAGTCTGTAACCGAGGTTACACAAGGCCGAGGTAAGGAGCGTGTTACACGCCTTGAGACTGCATGGACGCTTCAGGATTCCTGGCGACCGTCGCTGGCCAGCGTTCTCAGTCCTGCCGGATCGAGGATCTCGATCTGTTCGCGTGAAAGCCGCACCAGCCCTTGCTCTGCAAATCCCTTGAGCAGGCGGCTGACGAATTCGCGCACGCTGCCAAGTTCGTCGGCAAGCTGCTGGTGCGTCACGCGCAGGGTGCGCCCCTTGCCCAGCAGGAGGGCCGCCAGACGCTGGTCGAGCCGCTGGAAGGCGACCGCTTCGATCAGTTGCATCAGGTCTGCGATGCGCTCCGCGAAGAGGTGAAAGATGAAGTTGCGGAACACCGGCTGCGCAAGCAGTTCGTCGAAAACCGCACGGGGCAGGATCATCAACTCGGTATCGATCTCGGTGACGCCGCGTGCGTTGTAGTCCTCCTTGCCGAGCAGGCACGATGACGAAATGATGCAGGTTTCGCCCGGCGTCACGCGATACAGCGGCAGCTCCCGCCCGGTGGCAGAGCACTTGACCACGCGGATGCTGCCTTCGACCACGAAGGGGAAGCCCTCGCACGCCTGGTGATCGTCGAACAGCCGGGTTGCGGCGGGGACGCGAACCCACTGCGCCGAAGCCACGATCCGTCGCCGGGCAGGGTCGGGCAACGCCGAAATCATCGGATAATGACCTGCGAGACGGTCGAGCTCGGTTTCACTCAGGCTCATGCGTACACCCCCGAAAAGACGGCGATTACCTCATGCACGGAGCTCGAGTACCACCGGTGCATGATCCGAAGGACGTTCGAGTCTGCGCGGGGCCTTGTCGATGGTGCACGCGGTGCACGCGGCGCGCAACGCCGCAGATACGAGGATATGGTCGATGCGCAGGCCGAAGTTGCGACGAAAGGCCATCATCCGGTAGTCCCACCACGAGAAGCTGCGTTCGGGCTGATCGAAGAGGCGAAAGGCGTCGATCAGACCAAGATCCGTAAGATGCGTGAAGGCGGCCCGCTCGGGTGCGGACACATGAATCTCGTCGCTCCACTCGGGATGCGCGTCGCGATCTTCCGGTGCGATGTTGAAGTCGCCGGTAAGCACCAGGCGTTCGTGCGACCCGAGTTCATCGCGTACCCACTCGGTCAGGGCCGCAAGCCAGCGCAGTTTGTACTCGAACTTCTCGGAGCCCACGGCCTGACCGTTCGGAAAATAGCCGCAGATGATCCGCACATCCTGAATGCTGGCGGCGATGATGCGCTTCTGTGGGTCTTCGAAGCCGGGAATGTCGCGCACCACGTCGCCAGCCTCGTGTGGCGTGAGTATCGCCACCCCGTTGTATGTCTTCTGCCCGTTATAGGCCGCTCGGTAGCCAGCCTCGGCGAGCTCGGCTTCCGGGAAATCCTTGTCTTCGAGTTTCAGCTCCTGCAGGCACAGTGCATCGGGCTCGTGCGCCGCGAGCCAGTCGAGTACCTGCGGCAGGCGAACCTTGAGCGAGTTTACGTTCCAGGTGGCGATCTTCATGGTGTCGTGGTTCCGGGGCCTGAGCTGTTCGGGTCCATCCCATCATAGCGCAGTGGCGGGACCGGCCGGAGCTTCCAGCAAGTACGCCATGAATGCCCTTGCCGCGGGAGAGAGCGCGCGGCCGGCGGGATAGGCCGCATACCAGTGGCGCCGGATGGGGAAGTGCTCGGCGTCGAGGATTGCGAACTGGCCGGGCGGGTGCAGGTCGAGTGCCTGCCGGGACAGTGCCGAGATGCCCAGTCCCGCGAGCACCGCCTGCTTGATCGCTTCGTTGCTTCCCAGTTCGAGACGGGGGGTGACCGTAAGTCCGTGCTCCTGGAAGAGGCGCTCGATCGCCTTGCGCGTCCCGGAGCCTTCCTCGCGCATGAGCCACGGCTCGGCCGCAAGCCGCGCCAGGAGGATTCCGCGTTCCAGTGCCAGCGGGTGGTCCGGTGCCGCGATCACGACCAACGGGTTTTCCATGAATGGAGTGGACACGACGTCGATTTCTTCCGGCGGTTGACCCAGAATGTATAAGTCCTCGAGGTTGTCGCCGATGCTGGCCAGCACTTGCTCCCGGTTGGTTACGCGCAGCGACACTTCTATGTCGGGATAGCGCCGCCCGAACTCGCCCAGCAGGCGCGGTGCGAAATACGATGCTGTCGTGATTGCGCCCAGACGCAGGCGTCCGCGCTTCAACCCGCGTCGCTCTGCAACCGTCATTTCGAAGCGGTCGAGTACACCGAAGATCTCCCGGGCGGCGAGGGCCAGATCATGACCTGCGTCGGTAAGGAGGATGCGCTTGCCGATCTGCTCGAACAGCGGTGCGCCGACCGTGTCGGTGAGCTTGCGGATCTGCATCGACACGGTTGGTTGGGTCAGATGCAGCGCTTCGGCCGCGCGGGTGAAGCTGCCGTGGCGGGCGATGGCCTCGAAGATCTCGAGCTGGCGAAAGGTGGCGTGACGCATCCCAGCCTCAATCCATAGACAATAGTGAATGATATAAATAAAAAATAGTGACTGTTATTTATGTTAGAGGGAGTTCATGATTCGATCAAGCCGTTCGCCGCGGACGTGCAGGGCCGGACGGGAGCGCGATTGACAACCGGAGGATCGAGATGGCAGTGAAAACCTGGAATGCGGGGGTGAAGGACTACCGCAACACGTACTGGGAACCCGAGTATTCGATCAAGGATACCGACCTGCTGGCCTGCTTCAAGATCACGCCGCAGCCCGGCGTCGATCGTGAGGAAGCGGCCGCGGCGGTGGCTGCCGAATCGTCCACCGGCACGTGGACCACGGTGTGGACCGATCTGCTGACCGATCTGGACTACTACAAGGGGCGTGCCTATGCGATCGAGGACGTGCCGGGCGACGATACCTGTTTCTACGCCTTCATCGCCTACCCGATCGACCTCTTCGAGGAAGGCTCGGTGGTCAACGTGTTCACTTCGCTCGTGGGCAACGTGTTCGGATTCAAGGCGGTGCGCGCCCTGCGGCTCGAGGACGTGCGCTTCCCGATCGCCTACGTGATGACCTGCGGCGGGCCGCCGCACGGCATCCAGGTCGAACGCGACCTGATGAACAAGTACGGCCGGCCGATGCTCGGCTGCACCATCAAGCCCAAGCTCGGACTGTCAGCCAAGAACTACGGCCGTGCGGTCTACGAGTGCCTGCGCGGCGGTCTCGATTTCACCAAGGATGACGAGAACGTCAACAGCCAGCCCTTCATGCGCTGGCGGCAACGATTCGACTTCGTGCAGGAGGCGATCGACAAGGCCGAGCACGAGACGGGGGAGCGCAAGGGCCACTACCTGAACGTCACCGCACCGACGCCCGAGGAGATGTACAAGCGTGCCGAGTACGCCAAGTCGATCGGTAGCCGCATCATCATGCACGATTACATCACCGGCGGATTCTGCGCCAATACCGGCCTGGCCAACTGGTGCCGCGAGAACGGCATGCTGCTGCATATCCACCGCGCGATGCACGCGGTCCTGGATCGCAACCCGCATCACGGTATCCATTTCCGCGTGCTGACCAAGATCCTGCGCCTGTCCGGGGGCGATCACCTGCACTCCGGTACCGTGGTCGGCAAGCTCGAAGGGGACCGCGAGGCGACGCTGGGGTGGATCGATCTGATGCGCGAGCGCGTGATCAAGGAGAACCGCAGCCGCGGCATCTTCTTCGACCAGGACTGGGGTTCGATGCCGGGCGTGATGCCGGTCGCGTCGGGGGGTATCCACGTGTGGCACATGCCGGCGCTGGTGAGCATCTTCGGCGACGACTCGGTGCTCCAGTTCGGCGGCGGCACCCTGGGTCACCCGTGGGGCAACGCGGCCGGTGCGGCGGCCAACAGGGTCGCGCTCGAGTCGTGCGTGAAGGCGCGCAACGAAGGCGTTGCGATCGAACAGGAAGGTAAGGCCGTGCTGACCGAAGCGGCAAAGCACAGCCCGGAACTGCGCGTGGCAATGGAGACCTGGAAGGAGATCAAGTTCGAGTTCGACACGGTCGACAAACTCGACGTGGCGCATCGTTGACAATCTCAGATTCATCGCCGAACAGGACCATTCTAGGAGACCGAAATGAGCGATATGCAGGACTACACCAGCCGACTGTCCGATCCGGCCAGCCGCAAGTTCGAGACCTTTTCCTATCTTCCGCCGATGTCGCCGGAGGAGATCCGCAGCCAGGTCGCGTACATCGTGTCACGCGGCTGGAACCCCGCGATCGAGCACACCGAGCCCGAGTATCTGATGGATTCGTACTGGTACATGTGGAAGCTGCCGATGTTCGGCGAAACCGACGTCGACACGATTCTCGGCGAAGCCGAGGCGTGCCATGCGGCCAATCCGGACAACCACGTGCGCCTGGTCGGCTACGACAACTTCAAGCAGTCGCAGGGTGCCGCGATGGTGATCTACCGCGGCAAGACCGTCTGAATCCGGGCTACGGACAGCGAGCGGAGGCCATGTCATGAGCGTCGATATCGAGCAATACCAGATCCGCCAGGAGCCCTGGTACCGGCCGGTCGGCAACGAGATCGGGAAGTTCGAGGCGGCCTACGCAGCCCGGATGCCGGTCATGCTCAAGGGGCCGACAGGCTGTGGCAAGAGCCGCTTCGTCGAGTACATGGCGTGGAAGCTCGGGCGTCCGCTGATCACGGTCGCATGCAACGAGGACATGACCGCATCCGATCTGGTCGGCCGTTTCCTGCTCGACATCAACGGCACGCGCTGGCAGGACGGCCCCCTGACGACGGCCGCGCGGATCGGTGCGATCTGCTACCTCGACGAAGTCGTCGAGGCGCGTCAGGACACGACCGTGGTCATCCATCCGCTCACCGACCACCGCCGCGTCATGCCGTTGGAGAAGAAGGGGGAACTGGTCCAGGCCGATCCGGGTTTCCACCTCGTGATCTCGTACAACCCCGGCTACCAGAGCCTGATGAAGGATCTCAAGCAATCGACCAAGCAGCGCTTCGGCGCGATGGATTTCGATTTTCCGGCGGCGGACATCGAAACCGAGGTCGTCGCGCACGAAGCGGGTGTCGATCCGGCCGTGGCGGCGAAACTGGTCGCGATCGCGCAGCGCTCGCGCAACCTCAAGGGCCACGGGCTGGACGAGGGCATCTCGACACGGCTCCTCGTCTATGCCGGGCAGTTGATCGTGCGCGGCATCGCGCCGCGCGAAGCGGCCGAGATGGCCCTGGTGTGTCCGATCACCGACGATCCGGACATGCGCGACACGCTCAGCGCCGCGGTCGACACCATTCTCGGCTGACCGACCGGACCTGGGACGCGCAGCCATGAGCGTCGATCTGGAGGACTACCGCGACGAGTTGTTGCGCGTTGCCCCGGCGCTCGCCGACACGCTCGACGCCAGCTTCGCCGAGGCGGCGCGCAGTCTATCACCGGCGGGCCTCAAGGACTGGCTGGAGGGCGCACGTGGCCTGGCGCGCCTCGGGCGCGGCCCGGATCTGCTCCTGTCCTATATCGAGAACATGCCCGCGGTCGCGCGCGAATGCGGCGAGGACATCATCCGCGACTGTATTGCCGCGGTGATGAGGCTCGCGTCGCTCACCTCAGGGGCGGTGATCGCACTGGTGTTCGCGACCCTGCCGACGGCGGCGCGGCGCATGGGCGATCCGGAACTCCTGCGTGGCTACCTCAATCTCCTGCACCGGCTCGCTTCGAAGGCACCGCGCGGCCTGCGCCCGATGCTCGGCTGCCTCGATGAACTGCTCGCCAAGCTCACGTTGTCCGGGCTGGGACGCTGGGTCGACTTCGGCGCCGAGGCCTATCGGCGCGACCTGCCCGGCCAGACGGCCTATTTCGGACTGGAGACGGAGGATAGCCGTGGCGTGCTCAAGCGCGAGCGGCGTGGCACCCTGTTCGTCGATTGCCAGCGCCGGCTCAACCTCTACCTGCGTGCGTTCTGGGCGCGCGACTTCTTT
>DAOMNN010000005.1:0-3551 GCA_035443825.1 Rhodocyclaceae bacterium
GAGATCGCCTGCCGGGTCATCAAGACCGCACGGCGCATGGGCGTGCGCACCGTGGCGGTGTATTCCGAGGCCGATGCGAATGCGCGTCACGTGCGTCTTGCCGACGAGGCGGTATTGATCGGCCCGGCCGCGGCGCGCGAGAGTTACCTCGTCATCGACAAGATCATCGAGGCGGCCAGGAGCACCGGCGCGCAGGCCATTCACCCCGGCTACGGGTTCCTGTCGGAGAACGAGGCCTTCTGTCATGCGTGCGAGCGTGCGGGCATCGTCTTCATCGGTCCGCCGGTGTCGGCGATCCGTGCGATGGGCTCGAAGTCCGAAGCCAAGAAGCTCATGGAGCAGGCCGGCGTGCCGCTTACGCCGGGCTATCACGGCGACGATCAGGACCCGGCACTGCTCAAGGCGGAGGCCGACCGCATCGGCTACCCCGTGCTGATCAAGGCCGCGGCCGGTGGCGGTGGCAAGGGAATGCGGCTGGTCGAGCGCACGGCGGATTTCGCCGACATGCTTGCCTCGTGCAAACGCGAGGCGGCATCGAGCTTCGGCGACGACCATGTCCTGGTCGAGAAATACCTCGTGCGTCCGCGTCACATCGAGATCCAGGTGTTCGGTGATACGCATGGCAATTGCGTCTATCTGTTCGAGCGCGACTGTTCGGTGCAGCGGCGCCATCAGAAGGTGCTCGAGGAGGCGCCTGCGCCCGGCATGACTGCCGAGCGCCGCGCCGCGATGGGCAAGGCGGCCGTCGATGCCGCGCTGGCGGTGGGCTACGTCGGCGCCGGTACGGTCGAGTTCATCGCCAACCAGGACGGTTCCTTCTACTTCATGGAGATGAACACGCGCCTGCAGGTCGAGCATCCGGTCACCGAGATGATCACCGGCCTCGATCTGGTCGAGTGGCAGCTGCGCGTCGCGTCCGGCGAGAAGCTGCCGCTCATGCAGGAGCAGCTGCAATTGCGCGGACATGCGCTGGAAGCACGCATCTACGCGGAAGACCCGTCCCGCGGCTTCCTGCCGTCTACGGGGAAGCTGATCCATCTGGCCCCGCCCGACGAGAGCCTGCATGTGCGCGTCGACACCGGCGTCGAGGAGGGCGACGAGATCAGCCCGCACTACGATCCGATGATCGCCAAACTCATCGTGTGGGACATCAACCGCGAGCGGGCGCTGGCGCGCATGCTCCAGGCGCTGGCCGAGTATCGTGTCGTTGGCGTGTCGAACAACATCGAGTTCCTTTCGCGCCTTGTCGCATGTCCGGCATTCGCCGGGGCGGACCTCGACACCGGCCTGATCGAGCGGGAAAAGGATTACCTGTTCCCCGAGGGTGCCGAGACGCCCGTCGAGATTTGGCAGATTGCGGCGCTGGCCGAATTGCTGCGCGAGCGCCGCCGGGCCGTCGAGTCGGCCCGGCGCGACCCGGACCCGCTGTCTCCCTGGCATGCGCGCGACGGCTGGCGCCTTAATGCGACGGCCCACCGCGACATGATCTTTCGCCTTGGGGAAGTACAGAAGACGCTGCGGGTCGCCTATCGTGGTGACGACTATGCGTTGAGCGTAGACGAGCGCACGGTGCACGCGCGCGGCGAGCTGAATTCGCGCGGTCTGCTGCGGGTCGAACTGGACGGCCGACGAATGGACGCGACGGTGATCGCGGCTGGGGAGAAGCGGCACGTGTTCCTCAACGGACGCACCTGGCAGCTTGCCAACGTCGATCCGCTGTACCACTCGGGCGAGGGCGGTGGCGCCGAAGGCGGCCTGCTCGCGCCGATGCCGGGCAAGGTCATCGCGCTGGTCGCACGCGAGGGGGCGACGGTCGAAAAGGGAGCCGCGCTGCTGATCCTCGAAGCGATGAAGATGGAACATACGATCACCGCGCCGGCGGCCGGCACGGTCAAGGCTTTCCGTTTCGCGGTCGGCGATCAGGTGGGTGACGGCGCCGAACTGCTCGATTTCGAGCCCGCCAAGGCTTGAGGAGGCAGCGATGAACATGCCCTCGAAGGTCCGGATCGTCGAGGTAGGCCCGCGCGACGGTCTGCAGAACGAACAGCAGGTCGTGCCCGCGGACGTGAAGGTGGAACTCATAGAGAGGCTCGCCGACGCCGGACTTGGCGCGATCGAGGCGACCGCCTTCGTGTCGCCGAAATGGGTGCCGCAGATGGGCGACAACAGCGAGGTGCTGACACGCGTCCTGGCGTCGCGGCGAGCCGGTGTCTCCTATCCGGTGCTGACCCCGAATCTCAAGGGATTCGAGGCAGCGCGGGCGGCCGGCGCGGAGGAGGTGGCCGTGTTCGGCGCGGCCTCCGAATCCTTCAGTCGCAAGAACATCAACTGTTCGATCGCCGAATCGCTCGACCGCTTCCGCCCCGTGACCGAGGCCGCAGCGGCGGCCGGCGTGAAAGTGCGCGGCTACGTTTCGTGCGTGCTCGGCTGCCCCTATGAGGGCGAGGTCGCCGCGCAGGCGGTGGCCGACGTCGCCGCAACCTTGCTCGAGATGGGATGCTACGAGATCAGCCTGGGCGACACGATCGGCGTCGGCACCCCCCTGAAGACGCAACGCATGCTTGAGGCGGTCATGCGACGCGTGCCTGTCGGGCGTCTCGCCGGCCACTATCACGATACGTATGGCATGGCGACGGCGAACATCTTCGCCTCGCTGCAGATGGGGGTCTCGGTATTCGATGCGTCGGTTGCCGGTCTGGGCGGGTGCCCTTACGCGGCCGGCGCGTCCGGCAACGTTGCGACCGAAGATGTGGTGTGGCTTCTTGACGGACTCGGGATCGAGTCCGGCGTGAATGTCGACCAGCTGGTCGATGTCGCGGCGTGGATCAGCGAACGGCTGGGCCGCGAACCGGCGTCGCGTGTCGCACGTGCGGTGCTGGCGAAGCGGAGCAAGGCCGCCAGCGCGAACTGACCGGACGATTTGCTGACAAAGCGAATTCTGCATTGCTTTCCCTGAAGGACACATGAGTATCGCCTCCCCCTGTATCAATATCTGCCGCATGAACGGCGACACCGGCCTGTGCGAAGGCTGTTACCGCAACATCGACGAGATCGCGCGCTGGAGCGGCCTGTGCGACGCCGACAAGCTGCGTGTGCTCGCGGCCATCGAAAGTCGTCGCGCCGTGGTCGGGAATGCGGCGACCCCTGCGGCGGGGCGCGCATGAGCGACCCCTTGTGCGTTGGCGTATGCATGATCGACTGGGATACCGGTGTCTGCCTCGGCTGCGGCCGGACTGCCGAAGAGATCGAGGGCGTGCCGGTAGCGGCGCCCCCGGTCAAGGATGAACACAAGGTGCAGCCATTGCCGGCCAACGTGGCGGCGCTGGTCGGAGACGGCAGCGAGTGAGCGATTCCCCACGTCTTCCGGATTCGATCCGGGTGATCGAGCGCGGCTGGCTGTCCTCGAACAGCATCGTCCTGTTCGACGGTGCAGAGGCGTCGGTAATCGACAGCGGTTACCGCAGCCAGGCCGACCAGACGGTGGCGCTGGTGCGGGAGGTTGTCGGAACACGATCGCTCACGCACCTCGTGAATACCCACTCCCATTCCGA
>DAOMNN010000005.1:3651-31226 GCA_035443825.1 Rhodocyclaceae bacterium
GCGAACGTACCCATCTACCGCGAGGCGAACGCGCGCTTCCTCGGGCTTTCCTCATCGCAACTCGCGCAATGGCTGGTGGCGGACCTGCTGAGGGCTGGCGTGGCACGCTGCGAAGGTGGAAAGATCCTCGCTGCCTGAGACCCGTGAGGGCAAGTTCGACTGGGCCTCACGCCCCTTCAGGGTCGTCGTTCGGGTTTGCGCATCGGGACATCCAGTGCGACTTTCGCCATAATGTGCCTTGCGCCGCCATGCTGCGCGTCATGGAGCTCAACGCATGCAGATCGTCCTGATTAGCGGCCTGTCCGGGTCCGGCAAGAGCATCGCGCTCAACGTGCTCGAGGACGCCGGCTACTACGTCGTGGACAACCTCCCGGCCACCTTGCTGCCGCAGCTCGTCACCCACCTGCGCGGTGCCGGCTACAAGCGCATTGCCGTCGCGGTCGACGTGCGCTCGGGAGTCAGCATCGCAGCCCTGCCTCAGCAGGTCGAAACGGTACGGCAGATGGTGGCTGACCTGCGCATGCTGTTCCTGAACGCGCGAGACGAAACGCTGATCGCGCGGTTCTCGGAAACGCGCAGGCGACATCCCCTCGCCAGTGACGAGGTCTCGCTTGCGGAAGCCATCCAGAAGGAACGCGATGCGCTTGCCACGATCGCCGAGCTCGGACACAACATCGATACCAGTGATCTGCATCCCAACACCTTGCGTGGGTGGGTCAAGGACTTCCTCAAGATCGAACCGGCCGAAGGCCTGACCCTGATGTTTCAGTCGTTCGGATTCAAGTACGGCATCCCGCTGGACGCCGATCTGGTGTTCGACGTGCGCTGTCTGCCGAATCCACATTACGATCCCAAGCTTCGGCCGCTCACCGGGTGCGACCAGCCGGTGATCGACTTTCTGAAGAAGGTGCCCGAGGTCGGGCGCATGGCCGAAGACATCCGGCGCTTTCTGGCCAACTGGCTGCCGAGCTACACTCGCGACAATCGCAGCTACCTGACGGTCGCGATCGGTTGCACCGGTGGGCAGCACCGCTCCGTGTACATCGCCGAGTGGCTCGGACAGCGCTTCGAGGACAGCGCACGCGTGCTGGTGCGCCATCGCTCTGCTGCGCGCCGGGTTTCCGATACAAGGGATACGGATCAGACGAGGTGAATCGGGAGCGTTTCTCGCAGTGGATCGCGCTGCTTCGGCCCGGGGATTTCCTGACGCTTGGCGCTGCGACGATGGTGTGTGTCTTGTCGATGCTGATGCTGTGGCGCGGTGGCGCACCCGACAAGGTGGTGATTCGAGCCGGGGGCGAGATCTTTGCCGAAGCGGGTCTTTCGCGATCCCAGGTCATCGAGGTGCCGGGGCCGCTTGGGCTTACGCGCATCGAAATCGAGCCGGGTCGCGCCCGTGTCGCATCCGACCCCGGGCCGCGTCAGTACTGCGTGCGCCAGGGCTGGCTGACCCGCTCCGGAGCGGCTGCGATCTGCGCTCCGAACGAGGTCAGCCTGATGCTCGGCGGCGGAGCTTCGGATTATGACTCCCTCAACTATTGAGATCCGGCCGACGGCCGACGATGGACGCATCGCCCGACTTGCGGCCGCAGCGATCGTACTGTCGGTTGCGGAGGCTGCGATCCCCCTGCCGCTGCCGGGGGTCAAGCCGGGACTGGCGAACATCGTCATCCTGATCGTGCTGATGCGCTGGGGCTGGCGCGACGCGGTATGGGTGGCACTGCTCAGGGTGTTCGCGGGAAGCCTGCTCCTGGGTCAGTTCTTCGCGCCGGGTTTCTTTCTGAGCCTTGCCGGCCAGACCGCCAGCCTGATCATGCTCGGTCTTGCGATGCACCTGCCCACGCGCTGGTTTGGTCCCGTGACGCTCAGCATCCTTGCGGCCTTTGCGCACATCGGCGGGCAGCTCGCGCTTGCACGCGTATGGCTGGTCCCGCATGACGGGATCTTCTATCTGGCGCCCGTGTTCGCGCTGGCTGCAACCATATTCGGGCTGGTGAACGGGCTTGTCGCGGGACGCCTGCTGAAGGAACTCGCTCCTCCGGAACGGGATGCCGGAGCAGCCGCCGTGCCATGACGGTCGGAACCGGCGTCAGGATTTTCCGCTCAACTCCCGCAACAAGCGCACGCCTTTCTTGCGCTGCTCGATGAGGATCTGCAGCTTGAGTTCGACTCCTGCCCGTTTCTCGGAGTCAAGATCCTGCTTCAATTCGTGTTCGAGCGCCTTCTGCTGCTTCTTCATCAGCTTGAGCAGCTCTTTCAGCTTGTTGCGCTTCTCACGCTGATGCCGGCGGTCTGCCGAAAGCAGGTCGCCCAGCCGGTTCGTGAGCTTACCGAGTTTCATCGCGCGTGACCTCGTGTGATTCGGCCATTCTGGGCGAGTCGGCGAGTATTGCGGCAATCTCGTGCTTGTCGAGATGCAGTTCGCGCTCGATCTCGTGGCGGACGGTCTCGAGTGGACTGAAAACTGCCCGCGCCATTGCCAGCAGGTTGCTGGCGATGTGGCGTGCGTAGGCGCTGTCGTTCATCAGGGAGGTGGCACTTTCGACGCTGATGCGCTTTTCGCGGATGAGCTGGTCGAGGGTGCCGTTGGCGACGATGTCCTTTTCCTCGCTGCGCACGCGCAGGACATCGAGGGTCAGGGTCACGTTGGCCTCCGGGTCATTCGCCATCTGGTGCAACTCGTGGAGCAGGAGGGCAAGGTGCTGCCTAATGGCGACGTACTCCTTGCGCAGATAGGGATTTGGCGAAACGAGATGGCGGACGAGGTTCTTCTGCAGGTGCTTCAGATCCTTTAGCGCCTCCAGCAGTTGCTGACTCGAGGCACGCAGGATGAAGGCATGGCGCGACTGCGGCCCTTGCGTGCGCACGCGCGCGAGGAAATCCAGAATGCTTCCGTGCAGAGGCTTGACCCGACGCTGATAGTAGTCATCGACGTCGATCGTACGCACCCTTTCGGGTGCATTGGCAAGAACTTCGAGTCCGTCGCCCTTGCGCAGGCGAGCGGGGTCGGTATGCAGCACCAGCGCCATGATGTCGAAGACGTTTGTGAACAGGTGCTGCAATTCCTTGCGCGCGGCTTCGAGCGCGGCATCCGGCATGTCGATCATTCCGTCATTGATGTACTTGGGTGTGCTGACGGTACGCGGCTTCGGTTTCAGTCGTGTTTCGAGGAAGACGACCAGGCGGCTGGTGAGGGGCAGCATCAACGCGATGCCCGCCAGATTGAACATGGAATGGAACAGTGCGAGCTTGAGCGTGTGATCGTCGGGCGATATGCCGAGCCAGGCGCTGCCGGTTTCCACGGCCGCTACGAAACCGCGGATGAACAGGAGTGCGATGGCGCCCGTGGTCACGTTGAATATGACGTGTGCCACCGCAAGGCGCCGACCTTCGATGTTGGCGCTGATTGACCCCAGCAGCGCGGTGATCGTAGTGCCGACGTTCGCCCCGATCGACAATGCGAGCGCGTTCTCGTAGGTGATCTGCTGTGCAGCCAGTGCCGTGATGATGAGCACCAGTGTCGCATGGCTCGACTGCATCACCACGGTTGCGAAGACCCCGATCAGGGTGAAGATGAGCAACCCGGCAACACCTGGAACGGCATACGCGGCAAGGTCGATCGTCTGTCCGAAGGACTCGAAGCCACCCTTCATGAAGTGGATGCCGAGAAACAGGAATCCGAGTCCGGTGAGCGCATAGCCGAAGCCCTTCAGGGTCGTCGACTTGTTGAAGACGAGAATCACGCCGAAGGTGATCATCGGCATCGCGTAGGCGGCAATGTCAACCTTCAGCCCGAACCCGGCCACGAGCCAGGCGCCCGTGGTCGAGCCGAGATTGGCCCCGAAGATGATGCCGATTCCCTGGGCGAGACCGAGCAGACCGGCACTGAGAAAGGAAATGGTGATCACCGATACGAGCGAACTCGACTGCATCAGTGTGGTGGCCAGCACGCCGAAGACGAAGCTCTTCCACTGCCGGTTGGTCGTCCGCTCCAGCAGGCGTTCCAGCGTGCCGCCCGTGAAGGCCTTGAACCCCTGTTCCAGGCACATCATGCCGAACAGAAAGATCGCCACGCCGGCGGCGATCTCGTTGAATTCCGGGCTGGCGAGGAAGCCATAGCCGAGGATCAGGAAGATCGTCGCGAGCAGAATATGCCGCGACCCCGCCCGGTCGAAGCTCATGGACTGCCCTGCTTCATGCCGAGTGCCGGGCCGAAGCGCCGCCCCGCACGATCGAGCGATCTCGTCATGCCGTTTCCCTCACGGGTCCGATGATTCTGCACTGTCGATCCCAAGCAGTAATGTCCGCAGTCGAGCAGGCCTTGTGCACCAACGGCGAGTTCGATCTGCTCGGACGCATGCCCAAGGTCTGATCGCCGTGGTTCAGCGTGCCACAAGGATGCGGCCGGCCTTGCGTCGGGCGCCAAGCGCGCCCATGGCACCTTGTGCTCCGTGGGCGTGGCAGATGGCGCACGCGAGCGCATCGGCGGCATCGGCGCTCGGATTGCCCTCGAGTTCCAGCAGTCGCTGGACCATGTGCTGTACCTGTTCCTTGTTCGCCTTGCCGTAACCGACGACCGCCTGCTTGACCTGCAGTGCGGTGTATTCATGCACCGGAAGGTCGCACGAAACCGCGCCGCAGATGACTGCACCGCGTGCCTGGCCAAGCAGCAGGGTGGATTGCGGATTGACGTTGACGAAAACCTTTTCGACCGCGACCTGATCGGGCGAATAGGTTGTGATCACCTCCCTCACCCCGTCGAGCAGGGTCTTCAGGCGGCCCGGCAACTCGCCGTCACGGGTCTTGATGCAGCCGCTGGCGACGTAGCGGATCCGGCTTCCAAGTTTGTCGATCACGCCGAATCCTGTGATCCGCAGACCGGGGTCGAGTCCGAGGATGCGGGTCGGGATACTGTGGGTCGCGCTGTTCATCTGTTTATTTTCGCCTACCTGCGCGCCATCCACACGCCCGCGACCGCAATCGCCATGCCGATCAGCGCGAATCCGGTCAGCGTCTCGTCGAAAAGCAGCCACGCGAGCAAGGCCGTGGTCGGTGGCGTGAGGTAGAACAGGCTGGCGACATTGACTGCGCTGCCGCTGCGGATGAGCAGGTTCAGGAGGCTGATCGCGCCGAGCGAGAGCACGAGCACCAGCCAGGTGAGCGCGAACACGAATTCGCCGCTCCATTCGATTTGCATCGATTCGGTCTGGCTTGCCACAAGGGCCGTGAGTGCCAATGTCGGAATGAACTGGATTACCGAACCGGTGCGCAGATCGAAACCCGGGCAGTAGCGCTTCTGGTAAAGCGTTCCCATGGTGATGCCGAACAGCGCGGCGACGATGGGCACCATGAGCGGACCCAGTTCGGCAAGCGAAGCGGCGCCGACACCGCCTTTGCTGCCGACGACGATCGCAACGCCTCCGAAACCGAGTGCGAGTCCGGCCCACTGCCCGACACTCACGCGCTCGCCGAGCAGCCAGCCCGCGCCGAGCGCGGTCAGCAACGGCTGCATGCCGACGATGAGTGCGGCAATGCCTGCCGACAGCCCGTTGTGAATGGCGGTGAAAACCCCACCAAGGTAGATCCCGTGCACCAGGATACCGGTCATGCCGATGTGCAGCGCCTGGCGCCAGTCGCGTGGCCAGGGGGCGCGCGTCGCGAGTGCGATGACGGTCATCAGTGCGATGACGAGCGCGTAGCGAATCGACAGAAAGGTCAGGGGTTCAGCGTATGGGAGTCCGAACTTCGCGCCAATGAATCCGGTACTCCAGAGGAGCACGAAAAGCATCGGCATTGCGGCTTGAAGCACGTGTGGGGGCATGACCGGACGACTCCGCTGGAAGGCAGGCGGCGGCGCCCGGCACCGCCGCACTGACCGGATGCGGCATTCCGCTTCGGGAGTGCCGACGTTGTGAGACTTTGCCGTTCAGTCGGCGAATACCGCCGAGGTATAGACCTGCTGCACGTCGTCGAGATTCTCCAGCGCGTCGAGGAGCTTCTGCATCCTGGCAGCGTCCTCTCCGGCGAGCTCGGTCTCGTTCTGTGGCTTCATCGTGACCTCACCGAACTCTGCGGTGAAGCCGGCCTTCACCAGTGCGTCCTTCACGGCAGTGTAGTCATTGGGGTCCGTGATCACCTCCATCGACCCGTCGTCATTCACCACCACGTCTTCGGCACCGGCCTCGAGTGCAGCCTCCATCAATGCATCCTCGTCGACGTCGGGTGAGAACAACAGCTGACCGCAATGGGTGAACTGGAAGGCGACGCAACCGTCAGTGCCCATGTTGCCGCCGTGCTTCGAGAAAGCGTGCCGCACGTCCGCAACGGTACGGGTCTTGTTGTCGGTGAGGCAGTCGACCATCACTGCGGCCCCGCCGATACCGTAACCCTCGTAGCGTGCTTCCTCGTAACTCACACCCTCGAGCTCACCCGTGCCGCGCTTGATTGCCCTGTCGATGTTCTCCGCCGGCATGTTCTCGGCCTTGGCCTTGTCGATCGCGAGGCGCAGGCGCGGATTGAAGTTCGGGTCGCCACCGCCCATGCGCGCGGCAACCGTGACCTCCTTGATCAGCTTGGTGAAGATCTTGCCCCGCTTGGCATCCTGACGACCCTTGCGATGCTGGATATTTGCCCACTTGGAATGACCCGCCATGACTTCCTCGAACTGCCGGTGAACGAACAAGGGCGCATTATACAGGGCGGACCTGACAGGCGCCGCCTCGGTGCGGTCGGGCGACTCATGCGACCTTTCGGCAATAGCAATAGACGAATTGCTGGATCGTGCCGAACGGGGTCTGGTGGGCCTCCTTCTCGTGCCGCAGCAGCATGAAGGGCTCGCCGAACTGGGCATGCAACTCGTCGGCCCGATAGCGCATGACCGGCAGCCCGCTGCACTCGGTCGGTCCGTCCTCCGCAAAGGTGGCGACGATCACGTGTCCGCCCGGGCGTACGGCGCGAAGCACCGCCCGCACGTAAGCCTGTCGATCGGCCGGGTCGGTGAGAAAGTGGAACACGGCGCGATCGTGCCATATGTCGTAGCGGGCTTCGGGGAGGGTTGCAGCGGTAATGTCCGCTTCGATCCACTGTACGGCGTCGGCGCGTGCTCCGAGGCGGGCTTTCGCAGCGACAAGGGCCGCCGAGGAAAGATCCAGGATCGTGACGTCCGAATAACCTGCCTGCAGAAGATCGTCGACCAGAGTTGAGGCGCCCCCGCCGACGTCGATGATCGCAGCCGAGCGTGGCGCGCCAGTATCCCGAATCAGTCGCAGCGAATGAACTGCGTGCTCCTGAAACCAGCTCACCCGCTCCGTGGATCGACTCGAGTAGACGTGTTCCCAATGAGATTTGGCTTGCATGCGATTTGCTCCCGACGGTACCGCGCAGCTGCGGTCACGGTTCGGTTCGTGTGCGACAGCTTATCAAGCGGGCCGCCGCCGGGGCAATGGCATGGCGGCCTACGGTGGCGGGATTCCGAGTGCCGCCAGTACGAATCGAGGACTCCACAGCATTGCGACTCCGACGACACCGCACAGCAAGCCGATCACGATCGCAGGCAGGCCGGTGAAGGTCGAGCACTCACCCGCCGTCTCACTTTGGCTCGGACGGAATCCGCGGTAAAGACTGGTGGCCATCTGTGCCAGCAGCAGCACGCCGACGACACGGATGCCGGCATGAAGTCCGGCGAACCCGAATACGAGCACTGCAACAAGGATTGCGGCGAGCCGTACCATCCTCCTGGCGGTTGCCGATACTGTAGGGGTCGATGCATTCATGCTGCATGTATCGTCGGTCGGGATGGGGTGGATGCGGTCATCACCCGAGAATCTTGATCGCATGGTGTTGTAGTATGGGCACATTCGATGTCCATCGCCAATTCTCCGGGAGGAGGTTGAATGTTCAAGCGCTTGATGGTGCTCTTCGCCTGCATCGGACTGAGTCTGTCGGGCAGCGTCCTGGCTCAGATGCAGACCACCTATGACGGCTGCGTGGACGCGTCGGGAAATGCGGTGCGATCGATACTCGATCCGGGACTCGACGCGACGTTCGCCACGCGCGTCGAAGAAGGGCGTGCGGTCATCCGCTACAACCCGGACGTGTTGCCACGGATTCAGCCGCTGACTCGGCTGTTTCTCTACGCGTCCGAGTGCGCGCGGCTCAATCTCGGCATGTCGCCGATCGGCCCGCGCACCGATGTGGACGCCCGGCGGGCGGACTGCTGGGGGCTGACGACACTGGTCCGTTCGGGACTGGTTGGGGAAGCCGATATTGCCTCGATCCAGTCAGATCTGACCTTCCTCGGGGAGGAATGGCGCCGGATTCCGGGGCCGGTCCGCAGTTTCGATCTGCCGGCCTGTTATCGCGAGATCGTCGATCGCCCCTCGCTGGCGTCGCCGTCCGCCGGGCAGGACGACTGGAATACCTGCACGCGCACGTGCGGTGACACCTTGTTCGCATGCCAGAAGAACGTGTGTCGCGGTCCTGCCTGCGAACCCTGCGTGGCGCGTTACGAGGCGTGTGTGAGCCTGTGCGAATTTCGATTCACACGTTGATTCGTCGGAACCGCCAGAAGCGAACTGACAATGATTCGACTCTGGTCACCTGCGCGAGTGTGATCTCCGCGCGTTCGAGAGGTCGGCGGCTCCCTGCGACCCCCGGACGCGTGATGTAATGTGCGGATGATGTGTTGCTTTCCGAGGTGCGCCCAATGACTGCTCCGATGCTAATCGCCCGAACCCGAGACAAGGAACTTCACCTCCTGCCGCGCCTTGCAAACCGGCACGGCTTGATTACCGGGGCGACCGGCACTGGAAAGACCGTGAGCCTGCAGAAGATGGCCGAATCCTTTGCCGACATCGGGGTGCCGGTGTTCGTCGCGGACATCAAGGGCGACCTTTCGGGCATCGGTGTGGCCGGTGTGGCGTCCGAACGCCTGATGCAGCGCTTGGCCGCAATCGGCATCGATACGTTCACGCCAAGGACCAACACCGTTGTGTTCTGGGACGTGTATGGCGAGAACGGCCATCCGGTGCGTGCAACGATATCCGACATGGGACCGTTGCTGCTGTCGCGGCTATTGAATCTGAACGACACCCAGACCGGCGTATTGCAGATCGTCTTCAGGATCGCCGACGATAACGGACTGCTGCTGCTCGACCTCAAGGACTTGCGCGCGATGGTGCAGCACGTGGGCGAGAACGCACGCAGCTACACGACCGAGTACGGCAATGTCTCCGCAGCTTCGATCGGGGCGATCCAGCGCGGTCTGCTCGGCCTCGAGGAGGCCGGAGGCGATCGCTTCTTCGGCGAACCGATGCTCGACATCGCCGATCTGATCCAGACCGACAGCGCAGGGCGCGGCGTGATCAACGTGCTCAGCGCCGAAAAGTTGTACAACTCGCCGCAGCTGTATTCGACCTTTCTGCTATGGATGCTGGCGGAATTGTTCGAACAGCTGCCGGAAATCGGCGACCCGGAGAAGCCGAAGCTCGTGTTCTTCTTCGATGAGGCGCATCTGCTGTTCAAGGACGCTCCGAAGGCACTCATCGAAAAGATCGAGCGTGTGGTACGCCTGATCCGCTCCAAGGGGGTCGGGGTCTATTTCGTCACGCAGAATCCGCTCGACGTTCCGGACAGCGTGCTCGGACAGCTGGGTAACCGTGTCCAGCATGCGCTGCGCGCTTTCACGCCGCGCGACCAGCGTGCGGTCAAGAGCGCAGCCCAGACCATGCGTGCGAATCCGGCATTCGATGCGGCGGAGGCGATCACCGAACTCGGTGTCGGAGAGGCGCTGGTGTCGTTCCTGGACGAGAAAGGCCGACCCGATGTGGTCGAGCGGACTTTCGTGATCGCGCCCGGTTCGCGCCTCGGGCCGATGACCGCGCAGGAGCGCGACGCTGCGATTCGGGGGTCGGTCCTGTTCGGGCATTACGAACGAAACGTCGACCGCGAATCGGCCTACGAGATGCTGCGTGAGCAGGCCCAGGCCGCGGCGGCACGCGCCGAAGAAGAAGCCCGTGCGAAGGAGGCGCAGCGCGCGTCGGGGCAAGCCGCACCCGGCGGTGGCGGGCTGTCCGACGTCCTGTTCGGCTCGACCGGTCCTCGCGGCGGGCGGCGCGACGGCCTGGCACAGATCGCGGCCAAGACCGTCACGCGGACGATCGGCAGCTCGATCGGACGGCAGATCGCGCGCGGACTGCTGGGGTCGCTACTGGGAGGCTCGGGCACGCGACGCTGAGCCTCCGGGGTCCGGACTGGTCGGTGCGCCTCAGCCTCCCATGCCTTGAAGGGCTGCGTTCGCAGCCTTTTCGGTCAGCGAAGCCACGTTTCTGAGGTACAAGTGCTGCTCGCGCTGGAGATCCGACAGGCACTTCATGGTCGCGATCAGCAGTCGCCCGGAGTCCGGATCGGCGATGAGGGCGATCTTCCGGCCCTGGCCGACCCAGGCGATGCAGCCGTGCATCCTGCTGTCATCGGGGAGTTCCAGTTCCAGCCAGGTCCCGGGAGACAGTGCCGCGTGCAGATTGCTCGCATGCGCTTTGGGCGCGGCATAGCCCGTATGGTGCAGCATCAGCAGTTCGGGAAGCTCGCGCGCTCGCGAAAGCGTCATGCGGTCCGGTGCGGCCGTCGAGGCATATGCGATCTGGGGCGGACGTCCTGCGATGAGGGCCGAATGATGCTCCCGACAATCGGCCATTGCGGCATCGCGCGCCTGTTGTCCGAGACCGAGGGTCGCGAGACCGCTCTCGATACGGCTGATCAGGCCCGGCAGCGCCTCGACCTGCTCCTGCGGCATGCGGCCATCGGGGCCGGCGCGTCCGCTCATCACCACTTCGTTGGCGATCTCGAGCTGTGCGCGCCAGTCCGGATGTTTCTCGCCGTGCTTGTATAGCGTGCGGGCCAGCACCTGCACCCAGTGTTTGCGCAGGAAGTAACGAATTGCCGCCGGCGTGTCATCGTCCATGAGCACACCCAGTGCTCTGGACGCGAACAGGCGGGCCGCCTCCCTTCGCTCCGCCTTGGCCGCGATGCCGAGCGCGGGCTCGGCCGCGGCCATGGCCATCCGCCGCCGCTCGTCGATGAATGTCTGAACCTGTCTGAGCGCGGTTTTCAGATCCTGCTTGTGCAATTCGGGTACTTGCGCGAGGCTGCGCGTGAGCGCCGCAAGTCGCTCGAACCCGGGATGTGCGTCGACTTGCATGGGCAGGCTGTTGCCCGCCATGGCCAGCGCATCGATGAGGGGTAGTGCGGGGTGATCCTTATCCGCAAGCAGTCTGTCATCGCTCAGTGCCAACTTCAGAAAGGGGATCTGCAGACTTGCGATGATGCTTTTGACGGGGTCCGGAACATTGCTCTCCACGGCGATGCCGTCGAATACGAGCTCGAGCGCTTCGATCGCAGCCGCCGCTATCGGGTCGAGAAACTGGCCGAGACCACTCGCGCCGATTCGGGGCGCCTGTGCGCCCGACTGCTGCTGATCCGACAGCCACATTCGAATCTGGGCGACGATCGATGCCGCGAGTTGGGGGTCGACCGTGACGGGGGCATCGGATGGCGAGGTGCGTCGTTTGAGCAGTGCGCGATGCAGCCCGGCCAGCGGCGCGGCGCCGGCCTCGGCTATTGCCGCCTCGGCAGTGATCGGTTGGTGGGTGGTCTCCGATGTCCGGGCCGGCGCGACCGGATCTGCATGCGCAGCGCTCTGTGCCGGTCGTCCGAGCGGCTTCATTTCTATGCCTGCGCTGGCGAGCCGTGCATCGAGAGATTGGTAGAACGTCTTGAGGTGATCGCCGAGCGTGGGCATGCAGCGCTCGACGAGTTCGAGGCGTTCGTCGCCGTCGAGTCCGGCGCTTTCAGCGAGGGCGCGGAGGCTGCGGCAAACGGTTTCGGGGCCCACCGGAAGCTGTTCGGCGACGGCGTCGTCCTGCGACAGCAAGGTCATGAATCTCAGGTGCAGGCGTCCCAGGCTGACGTCGCAATATTCACGCAGGCGACGCTCGAGATCACTCAGTTCGAGCGTGAAGCTCAAGTCGTGCTCGTGCACAAGGCTGATGCGCGATGCGGTGAGGCCGCGTGCCTGCTCGAATCCCCGGCGTCCACGCAGTCCGGCCAGCTCGTCATAGCTTTCGCCCGCGGCATCCTTGACCGCAGCGAGGCAGTCCGGTCGCGCGTAGCCCAGATTGCGCGCAAACGCTTCGAGCGTGCGCAAGAGCGCAGCACGGCATTCCGCAACCAGTCCGGAGTACGTGGAAGTTTCCGTCATCGCCGCCATCTCTGCAGATTTCCCCGAATTGGGTAACAAATCGGGATTATGCAGGCAGAAGTGCCTTGTCTGTGACGCTGTCGAAGCAATTCGGTGACGCTTTGCACGCGGCGCCGATCGGATGCCGGGTTTCCGTGCAGTGTCAATTCTTGCCCGTCTGGTTTGTGATTGTACGCTGTCGGGAACCGGTTCAGGCGGTCAGGCCAAGTCGACGGCATATTTCGATGGTCGGCAGGGCCTGGTTCATGCTGTAGAAGTGCAGTCCCGGCGCACCCGACTCGATCAGGCGCTGACACAGTTCGGTGACGATATCGAAACCGAATGCGCGGATCGAGTCGCTGTCGTCGCCGAAGCTTTCGAACTTGAGCCGCATCCAGCGCGGGATCTCGGCGCCGCAAGCATCCGAGAAGCGCGCCAGTCGGGAGAAGCTCGTGATCGGCATGATGCCGGGAACGATCGGGATGTCGATGCCCAGTGCACGCACTTCGTCCACGAAATGACGGTATGCGTCGAAGTTGTAGAAGTACTGGGTGATTGCCGAGTTCGCACCGACGTCCACCTTGCGCTTGAACGCGAGCAGGTCGTCGCGCGGGCTTCGCGCCTGGGGGTGCCATTCGGGATAGGCCGCGACTTCGATCAGGAATCGGTCGCCGGTCTCGCTGCGGATGAACTCGACCAACTCGTTCGCGTAGCGGAACTCGCCCGAAGCACCGACCCCCGAGGGCAGGTCCCCGCGCAGGGCGACGATGCGACGGATACCGGTATTCGCATAATCACGCAGTATCTCGCGGATGCTGTCGCGGGTGGAGCCGATGCAGGACAGGTGTGGTGCGGCCTCGAAACCCTCTGCCACGATCTCCGCCACGGTGGCGAAGCTGCGCTCCCGGGTGGAGCCGCCCGCACCATAGGTGACCGAGAAGAATTCGGGTGCAAGCACTGCGAGCCGGGCGCGCGCACTACGCAGTTTCTCCGCGCCTTCCGGTGTCTGCGGCGGGAAGAATTCGATCGACAGTTCAGTCTTGTTCATGTTTTCGATGTTTCATCCAGATCAGGAATTCGCGGTTGCCCTCCGTGTTGCCTACGCCGCCGCCGCGGATGGGCGAATCGAACCAGTCGCGCACGACCAGACCGGCGTCGTCGGCCGCCGCACGGATGCGGCGTTCGACTTCGGCGTAAGCGGTGGGATCGCGCACGACCCCGCTCTTGCCAAGTGCCTCGGGTCCGAGTTCGAACTGAGGCTTGACCAGGGCGAGGATGTCACCCCCCGGTGCGAGCAGTGCCGGCCAGCGTGGCATCAGGAGCGAGAGCGAGATGAAGCTCGCGTCGCACGCAATCAGGTCGAAACCTGTCGCGGGAATGTGGTGGCCGAGGTCCTCTGCGACCAGGTAGCGGGCATTCATCCCCTCCAGTGTGACGCAGCGCTCGTCGCTGCGCAGGCGCGGATGAAGCTGGCCATGCCCGACGTCCACCCCGACCACACGCGCTGCGCCCGCCTGCAGCAGGCAGTCGGTGAAACCGCCGGTGCTCTGTCCGATGTCGAGACAGGTCCTGCCGCGCACATTCACGCCGCTGCGTGCCAGCGCTGCGGCAAGCTTGAGCGCGCCGCGCGAGACGAAGCGGCTGCGTTCGTCCTCGGCAACCGACAGCTGTCCGGATTCGGGCAGCAGCTGTCCCGGCTTGGTGACCGTGCCCGTCTCGGTGCTGACCAGTCCGGCTTCGATCAGCTCGCGGGCACGCGTGCGAGACTCGACAAGCTTGCGCGCGACCAGCAATGCATCTGCACGCAACATGCCCGACGCCCGATGCGGCGGCGGTCGCACGTCAGGGCGTGCCGGCGCGGGGCGCTGGCTGCGGCTATGGAAGGATTTCATAGACATGCTGTCGACTCCGCTCGCTGCCGGTCGATGGCATCACTTGATCTCAATGACTTCGACCTCGTTGTCATAGACGTCGTGACGCTTGTCGTAAAGCGGGATAGTCGTTCCATTGACGCGATTTTGCGTGAGGTTGTCCACGTTCACGTCGCCGATGATGATCTGCTCCACATTGGGTGTGCCTTCGGCCGCGATGCCGTCGCGCGAGAACGGGAAGTCGGACGGGGTCATGATGCTGGCCTGGCCGTAGTGCACGCCCAGGCCCTCGACCGGCAGGCTGCCGACCGTGCTCGTCATCGCCACATAGACCTGGTTCTCGATCGCGCGGGCATGACAGCAGTAGCGCACGCGCAGAAAGCCCTGGCGATCGTCGGTGCAGGACGGGACGAAGAGGATATCGGCCCCGGCTTCACATACCATCCGCGACAGCTCGGGGAACTCGATGTCGTAACAGATGAGAATCGCGATCTTGCCATAGGGCGTGGAGAACACGCGCAGTTGGTCGCCCGCGGCGGTATCCCACATCTCGCGCTCCCAGCGCGTGCGGTGGATCTTGTCCTGCTCGAAGACCTCCCCCTCGGGCGTAAACAGGTAGGCGGTATTGTAGAGCTGGCCGTCACGCAAGGTGGGATGACTGCCGCCGACCAGGAATATCCGCCAGTGCTGCGCCAGCTCGCTCATCAGGTCGATGTAGCGGCTGGTGTAGTCGTTCATGTTGCGCACCGCTTCGGGCATCTCGCGGGTGTCCATGAACGACAGCAACTGGGTGGTGAAGATCTCCGGCAACAGGACGAAATGAGGGCGGTAATCCCCGGCGGCCTGGACCACGAAGCGTACCTGGTTCTCGAAGCCCGACCAGTCGTGAATCTGGCGGAGCAGGTACTGCACTGCTGCGATTCGTACAATCATAGGATCGGTTTCTCCGGTATGCGGGTGGGCCGGTTTGGACGGTAATCGGGATTGAGCCACACGATCAGCGAGGCGTTTCCACACGATTCGCGATCTTCGGGAAGGTAATCCTCGATCACCCCGCAGTAGTGAAAACCTTCCTTGAGCTGAAATCCGAGGACGGGGTCGCGAAAATCGCCCCAGACGACCCTCTTGGCGTAATCCTCGGGTGACATGTCCCCGGCATGTTTGTGATAGCCGGGCAGGCGGCCGCAGGCGATGATGCGTTTCAGGTTCATCGCCTTGCACAGCTTTCGCCGGCCTTGATACAACGCGTGGCCAAGTCCCTTGCCCCGGATCTCGGGGTCGACGAAGACCTCCGCTCCATAGAGCGTTCGCCCGTCGGGGTTGTGACTGTCGAACGTGCCCGCCGCGGTGATCTCCTTCCAGGTGTGGGTGTCGTACCAGTCGTCCCACAGGACGATGAGGGAACTCGCGCATCCGACTACGCGCCCACCGGACTCGGCCACGATCTGCCCCTGCGGGAAGGTTTCGAGCTGCTGCTCGAACTTCGTGCGCGACCACGGGGGCATCTCGGGCGGATACGAGCGCTTCTGCAGCGCGATCAGTTCCGGAATGTCCTCCGGGCGGGTATGACGGATCGATAGTTTCGCCATGGTCTGTGGGTCTCTTCGGCTTTTTTTTGCCAGGACCGCTGAGAACGCTTGCGGCGCCCGCCGCAGAGCTGTGTCTGCGACGGGGCACGCGGCGTCTCAGTATCGGTACTGGTCGGACTTGTAGGGTCCTTCCTTCGGAACCCCGATATACGCCGCCTGCGCGTCGGTCAGTTCGGTGAGTTTCACACTGAGCTTCCTGAGCTGCAGGCGCGCCACCTTCTCGTCAAGGTGCTTCGGCAGCGTGTACACGCCGATCGGATACTTGTCGGTGTGCGCGAAGAGCTCGATCTGCGCGATCGTCTGATTCGCGAACGACGAACTCATTACATAGCTGGGGTGCCCGGTGGCGCAGCCCAGGTTCACCAGCCGGCCCTTGGCGAGCAGAATGATGCGGCGGCCCGACGGGAAGATGATGTGGTCCACTTGCGGCTTGATCTCTTCCCACTCGTAGCCCTCGATCGATGCGACATCGATCTCGTTGTCGAAGTGTCCGATGTTGCATACGATCGCCTGGTCCTTCATCTTCACCATGTGCTCATGGGTGATGACGTGATAATTGCCCGTCGCGGTGACGAAGATGTCGGCCTTGTCCGCGGCATACTCCATGGTGACGACGCGGTAGCCCTCCATCGCGGCCTGCAGCGCGCAGATCGGATCGATCTCGGTGATCCATACCTGGGCCGACAGTGCCCGCAGTGCCTGGGCCGAACCCTTGCCGACGTCGCCATAACCGCATACGACTGCGATCTTGCCCGCGATCATCACGTCGGTCGCACGCTTGATGCCGTCGACCAGCGATTCCCGGCAACCGTAGAGGTTGTCGAACTTGCTCTTGGTCACCGAGTCGTTGACGTTGATTGCCGGAAAGCGCAGCTCACCCCTCGCGTGCATCTGGTAGAGACGGTGTACACCGGTCGTGGTTTCCTCGGTGACACCCCTGATATGCGCTATTCGCGTGGAGTACCAGCCGGGGTCGGTCGCGAGTTTGGCCTGAATCGCGGCGAACAGCACCCGCTCCTCTTCCGAGGTGGGCTTGTCCAGCACTGACGGGTCCTGTTCCGCGCGCGCGCCCAGGTGGAGCAACAGGGTCGCATCGCCGCCGTCGTCGAGAATCATGTTCGAATAGACTTTCTCGTTTCCGTTCGAGGGCCACTCGAAGATGCGGTGCGTGTAGTCCCAGTAGTCGGACAGGGACTCGCCCTTGACGGCGAACACCGGGATCCCGTCGGCGGCAATCGCCGCGGCGGCGTGGTCCTGGGTCGAGAAGATGTTGCACGATGCCCACCGCACTTCGGCGCCGAGTGCCGTCAGTGTCTCGATCAGCACCGCCGTCTGGATGGTCATGTGCAGGCTACCGGTAACGCGCGCGCCGGCGAGCGGCCGGCTCGCTGCATACTCCTCGCGGATGGCCATCAGGCCGGGCATCTCGGTTTCTGCAATACGGATCTCTTTGCGGCCCCAGTCGGCAAGCGACAGATCGGCGACCACGAAGTCCTTGAAATCAGCCACAGCGTTCATGCGAAGCTCCATGCTATGGCCGGGGGGGAGGGGATTGTGCTGGTCAGTGCTCACCCGTCATCCCGAACCCGGCAGGGTTGGTCAGGCGAGCGCCGTTCGCAGACCGCGCGGAAGCGTTCCGGGCGGGTTCCGAGCCTGGGGGCGAGACTGGCGTCCCGACGCCTTGCAGCGCTCCTCGGAAAATCGAATTATACAGTAGCGGCGTTCTGCGCGAAATCAATCCGCCGAGGGTGTCTTGCCGCTGCCATTGTGGCGCACGATGCTGACGATCAGCGTGATCACCGTGAGCGGCATCACGTAACCGAGCATGATGCTGGAGAACGCACCAAGCGCGGCGTGCTGCTGGGCGGCAAGGATCAGCCATGCGGTGTAGGCGGCATAATAAGCGAGGAACACCGCCCCCTCCCAGCGTGCAATTTCGCGCCCCGTGAGCATGATCGGCAGGCAGGCGAACGCGACCGCGAGCATCACCCACAGATCGAAGTTGCGTGCCGCTTCCGAAATCGGGATACCGCCTGCCGACACCAGCCCGGTGACGCCGAGCACGGCGAAGATGTTGAACACGTTGCTGCCGATCACGTTGCCGACCGCAATGTCACGCTGACCGCGCAGGGCGGCAATGAGCGAGGTGGCAATCTCGGGCATCGACGTACCGACCGCCACCACGGTGAGCCCGATCACCAGGTCGCTGACGCCGAAGAGCCTGGCGAAGGCGACCGCCGATTCGACCAGCCAGTGTGCGCCCAGCACCAGTGCTGCGAGACCGATCGCGATGAGCAGCAACTGCACGCTCCAGTGGCGGTCCCAGCGAGCATCGAGCGGCATCTCGGCGGCGTAGTCGCTCGTCGTGTCGGCCGATGCGCGACGCGACTGGCGGATCAGGAAGAAGGTGTAGGCTACGACCAGCAGGAACAATACGGCGGCCTCGAAGCGGCTGATGCTGCCGTCCAGCGCCATCACGACCATCAACACCGAGGCCCCGATCATCACCGGAATCTCCTGGCGGATGATCTGCTCGGCCACCATCAGCGGCGCGATGACGGCGGCAATGCCGAGGATGAGGAGAATGTTGGCGATGTTGCTGCCGATTACGTTGCCGACTGCAAGGTCAGGCTTGCCGCCGAGCGATGCGCCTACCGATACGGCCATCTCCGGGGCGCTGGTACCGAAGGCGACGACGGTCAGGCCGACCACCAGCGGTGACACGCCCATCGACAGGGCGAGCTTCGATGCTCCCCGGACGAGGGATTCCGCGCCGGCCACCAAGGTGGCAAGTCCGAGAGCGAAGAACAGGGCGTGAACGAGCATTGGGGAGGATGAAGGTCAGCTGGCGATAGCTTAACCCGGATGGCGGACGAAAACAGCGACCGCAGGGCGGCCGCTGTCGCTATCCGATGCCGGTTCGGCGTGCTTCGCTCGAGTCAGAGTCCGGCGTCTGCCCGAAGTGCGGCGGCCTTGTCGGCCGACTCCCACGTGAACTCCGGCTCGTCGCGTCCGAAATGCCCATAGGTCGCGGTCTTCGAATAGATCGGCCGCAGCAGGTCGAGTGTCTGGATGATCGCCTTGGGGCGGAGATCGAAATGCTTGCCGATCAGTTCCACGATCAGTTCGTCCGAGATCTTGCCGGTACCGAAGGTGTCGACCATCAGGCTTACCGGCCTGGCGACACCGATGGCATACGCGACCTGGACTTCGCACTTCGCCGCAAGGCCTGCCGCGACGATGTTCTTGGCCACATAGCGGCCGGCGTAGGATGCGGAACGGTCCACCTTGGACGGATCCTTGCCCGAGAATGCGCCGCCGCCGTGATGCGCGGCACCGCCATAGGTGTCGACGATGATCTTGCGGCCGGTCAGGCCGCAGTCGCCATGCGGCCCGCCGACGACAAAACGCCCGGTCGGGTTGATCAGGTAGCGGACCTTGCCCTTGAGCAACTCGGGCGGAAGCACCGGCTTGATGATCTCCTCGATCACCGCTTCGGAAATCTGCGCATGCGAGATTTCAGGGCTGTGTTGCGTCGACACGACGACCGTATCCACCGCCACGGGCTTGCCGTCGATGTACTTCACCGTGAGCTGGCTCTTGGCGTCGGGACGCAGCCAGGGCAGTCGGCCGTCCTTTCGCAGTTCCGCCTGACGCTGCATGATCCGGTGCGCATAGTAGATCGGAAGCGGCATCAGCGCCGGGGTCTCGTCGCACGCGTAACCGAACATCAAACCCTGGTCGCCGGCGCCCTGGTCAAGATCCAGGCCTTCGCCCTCGTTGACGCCCTGGGCGATGTCGGGTGACTGACGGTTGATCGCGGTAAGGATCGCGCACGATTTGTAGTCGAAGCCGATGTTCGAATCGTCGTAACCGATGCGGCGGATGACGTCCTGCGCGATCTCCTTGTAGTTCGGGTGTGCCGTGGTGGTGATTTCGCCCGAGATCACGACGAGGCCGGTGGAAACCAGCGTTTCACACGCCACACGGGACTTCGGGTCCTCCGCAAGAATGGCGTCGAGAACGCCATCCGAAACCTGGTCAGCGACCTTGTCGGGATGACCCTCGGAAACCGATTCCGAGGTGAAGAGATATTCCTTGCTCATCGTACGACTCCAGAAAACAGAAATCCCCGGCTGGTCCGGCGTGGCCGGCTCCGGGGATTTCGTCGAGCGGGCGACGCTTTAGCAGTATTTGCTGTGTCCGGTCACGGCCTCGGGCCACGACTGCATTCACATCCGCCCTGCAAGTTGTCGAATTAACTCGGCGGCTACGCCATAATTATATCCTTTTGGGTTCGGCGGTCAAAGTGCGCTGCCGAAGTGACCGATCGTGCCGGCACGCCTTCTGTTCCGCTTTCTTTCCTTGCTGCCGCTGTCCTGGCTTCATGTCCTCGGGGGCGGTGTGGGGCGCATCGTGTGGTGGTGCTCGCCCGGGCATCGCCGACGCGTGCTCGAATTTCTCGGGCAGGCGCTCGGGACTTACGACAAGCGCCTGCTGGACGCGGTCATAGCCGAGTCCGGGCGGCAGATGCTGGAATTGCCTTTCGTCTGGTTGCGCCCGCATCGCGAGGTCCTGTCGCGCGTAGTGCGCGTCGAGGGGCTGGACCTGCTCGAGCGCCTGCGTGAAGCCAACGCGAGCATCCTCCTGCTGATGCCGCATCTCGGTTGTTTCGAGATATCTGGTCAATACCTGTGTAGCCGCTGGCCGATCACGGCCCTTTTCCGCCCGCCACGCCAGGCGGCGCTGCTGCCCTTCATGCAGGAGGGGCGGGCACGTGAGAACTTCAGTGTCGCCCCTGCGGATGTTTCAGGGCTTCGGCGACTGGTGCGAGCACTCAGGACTGGTCAGATGGTCGTGATACTGCCCGATCAGGTGCCGAAGAAGGGCGAAGGCGCGTGGGCACCTTTCTTTGGCCGCCCGGCGTGGACGATGACGCTTGCCGCGCGCCTGTCCGAGATGGACGGCGTGAGCACGGTCATGATGTGGGCGGAACGTCTGCCCAGGGGAGAGGGCTATATCTTGCGCTTTTCCGCACCCGTCACCCCGATCACGGGCACGCTCGAACAGCGTTGTGTCGCGATCAATCGCGAGCTCGAACGCCTCATTCTCGAGTGCCCTTCGCAATACATGTGGGGCTATGATCGGTACAAACGGCCGTCCGGGGTGCCCGCCGCGGACGAAGGCAAGGCCGACCCTCATTAACGAAAGTCGCTACGACGGGAGATCGATTCGCCCTTCCGGGTGCGTTCATTCCGCACGGCCTGATCGCGGTCCGCAAGTCTTGCGAGTGCGATCGGAAAGGCGGCGCTGCCGATCAGCGCGACTGCGGAGGCAATCAGTGCGATGCCCGTCCCGCTGTCGGCGAGAATCGGATGGATCGACCCCAGGTCGCTTGCCACGACAAGCAGCCCGGCGATCATGCAGACGATGCCGCACAGGCCCAGAATCCAGGCTGTCAGCGGAATGCGCAGGCGCGTCGGGGGAATTGCGTTCATGCTGGCATTGTCACATACCCCGCGGACGCCCGCGCGCGGCTGCCGGCGGTGATTGCTGGACGTACCTGGTGTGGTGGGGGAGAATTCACGGCATACGCAATACTTGCTGCCGAAAGGGACTTCGATGCGCCTGCGCTTTACCAAGATGCACGGTCTTGGCAACGATTTCGTTGTCATCGACGCGGTTCGCCAGCAGGTCGAACTGAGCCCCGCGCAGGTGCGTTTTCTTGCGGACCGCCACTTCGGTATCGGCTGTGACCAGGTGCTGGTGGTGGAAGCGGCGGCTGCGGCCGGCGTGGATTTTCGTTACCGGATCTTCAATGCCGACGGGGGCGAGGTGGAGCAGTGTGGCAACGGCGCGCGTTGTTTCGTTCAGTTCGTCCACCGGCACGGACTCAGCGCGAAGCGCGAGCTCCGGGTCGAGACGCGCTCCGGCATCATCGTGCCCCGGTTGGAGGACGATGGGCTCGTGACCGTGGATATGGGGGTTCCCGTACTCGATCCTGAGCGGATACCGTTCGATTCCGATTCGGACGATGTCGTACAGTCGCTTGAACTCGCGAATGATGTGCGGATCGCGATCACCGCGTTATCTATGGGCAATCCGCACGCGGTGCAGGTGGTGACGGACGTCGATGCGGCGCCGGTGGCCGAACTCGGGCCGCTGATCGAGAACCATGTGCGCTTTCCTGCGCGGGTCAATGCCGGCTTCATGCAGGTGCTGAGCGCGCAGCGCATTCGCCTGCGCGTTTTCGAACGTGGCGCAGGAGAGACCCTGGCCTGCGGCACCGGAGCGTGTGCGGCGGCTGTTGCAGGTATCCTGCGGGGCTTGCTCGAGTCGCCGGTCGCGGTCGAAACACGCGGCGGCCAATTGCAGATCGGCTGGGCGGGACCGGGGCACCCGGTCTTCATGACAGGTCCGGCGGTAACGGTTTTCGAGGGCGAGATCGAGATCGCGTGAGCGGTCCCGCCCGATTCCAGGAATCAAGCGTGGAGGGCAGCTCCCTTGTCAATGAATGCCGATGACGTCGTAACTTACCTCAGGGAACATCCGGATTTTCTCGTCCAGCACGGCGAGATTTTTGCCGAGATCACCGTCCCGCACCCGCATGGCGGCCAGGCGATCACGCTCGCCGAACGCCAGCTTCACGCGTTGCGCGACAAGATTCGACTGCTCGAGCGCAAGCTTGCCGAGTTGATCCGCTTCGGCGAAGAGAACGACGAGATCGGCGAGAAGGTGCACCGTCTGACGCTGGCTCTGCTCGAAGCCGACGATTATCCGGCCCTGCGTTATGCGATGTTCCAGAGCCTCGTGGACGATTTCGCCGTTCCCCACGTCGGGATGCGAATCTGGAACAGCGTGCTGTCGCGCGAGGACGAAGATTTCAAGCCGGTCAGTGAGACGGTGCTGTTCCTGGCCGGGGACATGCACCAGCCGTACTGCGGGGCACCGGCAAACCTCGAGGTTCTGGAATGGTTGGGGGAGGCTGCGCCGCATGTGCGCTCGGTCGCACTGATCCCGCTGCGACGAGATGCGCAGGTGTTCGGTCTGCTGGCACTAGGGAGTGAGGAGGCCGAACGTTTCTACCCCGAAATGGGCACGCTGTACCTTTCCCGGATCGGGGACATCGCGGCTACCGCGCTGCGAAGACAACTGGGCTGAGCATGCGTCGCGAGGACGTCGTTCCAGTTGTCGCAGCCCTTCTTCCCGACGGCGGTGCTGCCTACCTGGACTACCTTGCGACGCAGAGGCGGGCCGCAGCGCTGACTCTGGAGAGTTATCGGCGCGATCTCGAACGCCTCGCACGACTGGCCGCAAGCCGTCCTGTCTCCGCGCTGAACGCTCACGATCTGCGACGGTTCGTCGGCCGCCTTCACGGCGAGGGGCTCGGGGGCCGGTCAATCGCGCGCACGCTTTCGGCATGGCGCGGCTTTTTTCGCTGGCTGGTCCGGCATCAGGGCCTGGCAATCAACCCGGTCGATGGCATCCGCGCGCCGAAATCACCGCAACGATTGCCGCGAGTGCTGTCGCCCGACCAGGCCAGGTCGATGCTCGATGTCGAGCCCGCGGATCCATTGGAAGTGCGGGATCGGGCAATGTTCGAACTGTTCTACTCTTCCGGCCTGCGAGTCGCCGAGCTTGCCGCTCTGGACGTCAACCAGGGGCTGGATCTGAGCGCCGGTCTGGTGACGGTCACCGGAAAGCGTGGGAAGACGCGCGCGGTCCCGGTCGGATCGGCGGCGGTCACCGCCGCGCACAAGTGGCTTGCGCTGCGCAATGCCCATGCCGGGGCGGACGAACGGGCGGTGTTCGTCGCGAGGACCGGCCAGCGCATGAGCACGAGCGCCATTCGGTCGCGACTTGCGCGCTGGGCGCGGCGTTGCGGGCTGGGCGTCCATGTTCATCCGCACATGCTGCGACACAGCTTTGCAAGCCATATCCTGCAATCCAGCGGTGATCTTCGGGCGGTTCAGGAACTGCTCGGACACGCATCCATCCGCAGCACGCAAGTCTATACACATCTGGATTTCCAGCATCTTGCCAGCGTCTATGACGCCGCCCATCCGCGCGCGCGAAAGCGCTAGCGATTTTCGCGGGTCCTCGCATCGTGCGGTCAGAATGACCCCGCGATATTTCTCCCCAACTCGGGCAGCGGGTATCAGTGTTTGCGTATATGCTTCAGTTATTCTCCGGAGTTGAATCCATTTGTAACGAGTCATTGCTTCGGGTTGCACGGATGGGCGTCGCAATACGGAGCGCCATCAGCTTCCCGATCCTGCTCGAATGAGATGACCGACCAGACCGCACTTCCAACCCGGACGAAAGCTGCCGAAACCGGCCTCACGCGAAGTGCACTGCGCACCGTTGCTGTGATTCTGGCCCGTCATGAGATGCGCAATCTCAAGCGCCTCTATGACGAATTCGAGCATGACATTCTCCTGCCCCTCCTGCTTGGCGAGATCGCCCTTCACAACATCGGCGTACTCGAGAATTGTGGAGAGTTTCCGGACGGCGTCGGTTCCGATGAGGATGGCGATACAGATTCTACCATTGTCCGCTGCGGCCTTGTAACGCATATTCAATCGCCGCAGCCACGGGTTTGCCCAGGGAGACCGTGCGACGCAAGATCGGCCGGCTGGTGGAACTCGGGTGGATCAGCAAGCGACCCAACGGACACCTCTACGTGACGACGCATGCACTGGCTCATTTCGGCTCCCTGCTTCGTTCGCGTGATCTGCCCGAACTGCTGCAGACGGCAGACCGGGTGCGCTTCATGCTCGACCCGCACGATGAGGTGCCGGGAGAGAAGTAAGCCGGTCGCACGCGCCCATTACTGCCATGGTCGAGTTCGAGGTCAAGCACATTCCCGGCGCGAGGCGAGTGCCGTCGCCGGTGGTCCGGAATGAAGGTGCACCAGGATCGAAGCGCATGACTTCGTTGCGGGGCAACGCCGAAAAGCGCGGGAGCGCCGCCGCCCTGCGTCTACAATGGTGCGCTTGATCGATTCCGACCCCCTCCCATCATGGCGCGACTCTTCCTGAAACCTGGCAAGGAACGTTCCGTCCTGCGGCGCCACCCGTGGATTTTCGCCGGGTCCGTCGCACGGATCGAGGGGCGTGTCCGCGCCGGAGACACGGTGGAGGTGCTGTCGGACGATGGCAGGCTGTTCGGACGTGCCGCATGGTCACCGGAGTCCGCCATTCGGGCGCGGATGTGGACCTTCGCCGGCGATGTCACGATCGATCATGCCTACTTCAAGCGCAGCATTGCGGCTGCGGTGGCGCGTCGCGCAGCGCACCCGCTGCTCGCAGGGCAGGATGGCGTACGCCTCATTCACGGCGAGTCGGACGGATTGCCCGGTGTGATCGCAGACCGCTTCGGTAACGTCCTTGTGATCCAGCTCACCAGCGTCGGCGCGGAGAAGTGGCGGGACGCGATCGTCGCTGCGCTGGTGCACGCGACGGGATGTGCGGCCGTATATGAGCGTTCCGATTCGGAGGTGCGAACCCGCGAGGGCCTTGGCCCGGTCACCGGCTGCATATACGGTGAACTCCCTGAAGGCCCGCTGCTTATAGACGAGAATGGGGTGCGCATGGAGGTGGATGTCGTCTCCGGGCACAAGACCGGGTTCTATCTCGATCAGCGAGACAATCGTCGCCTCACCGCCCTGCTTGCGCGCGACCGCGCGGTGCTCAATTGCTTCTGCTATTCAGGCGGTTTCTCCCTTCAGGCGCTTGCCGGCGGCGCGGCGTCGGTATTGTCGGTCGACTCGTCCGAGCCTGCGCTGGATGCGGCGCGACGCAATATGACGAACAATCCCCAACTCGACGCAGAACGTGCCCAGTGGCTGCAGGCGGACGTGTTCGAGGCCTTGCGCACGCTCAAGGGTGAGGGCCGGCGCTTCGATCTGATCATCCTCGATCCGCCCAAGTTCGCCCCCTCGGCAGCCCACGTCGAGCGCGCGTCGCGTGCGTACAAGGACATCAACCTGTTCGGATTTCGTCTGTTGAATCCGGGGGGCATCCTGATGACCTACTCATGCTCCGGTGGCATCGGTGTCGAACTGTTCCAGAAGATCGTTGCCGGGGCTGCGAGCGATGCCGGCGCCGACGCGCGCATCATCCACCGCCTGTCTGCGGCCGCGGATCACCCGGTCGGACTGGCCGTGCCCGAAGGCGAATATCTGAAGGGGCTGGTGGTGGAGGTCGGCTGACGGCTGGGTACGGGCAGGGCAATCGATATGGATCTCTTTCGCGGCTGACGCCGCTCCCACAGCAGCCTGCCACGGCCATGCCGTCCGCGTAGGAGCGGCGTCAGCCGCGAACCGGCTTCGTCAGCGCGATTTCGAGTGCGCGCTGGACTCCGGGTTGGGGCCGTACTCGCCAAGGTGAAAGGCGGCGCTGATGAGACCGATCACCAGCATCAGCAGGACAAAGAAACGAAGTTGCCAGTCTCGCGGTGCGGCCTTGCCGTCGGCACGACCGGCCTGGCGGCCGATCATTACTCCGAGCCAGGCGGTGGTGAGCAGGGCGGCCCCAAGCAGGCGCGAGGACAGGCCGCTCAGAAAGGTCGCCTGCGAGGGATCCCAGCGGTCGGGCCAGTAGAATTCGGGGCCCTGCAGCAGATAAATGCCGCCGATCAGGCACAGGATGATGACGAAGGCCTGGAACGTGCGCATCGCGGGGGTGGGTCAAGGTCCTGGAAACAGGTCGTCGTCGCTGCCCGGCCGGGCAAGGCCGAAATGCCGCCAGATCGCTGCGGTCGCCATGCGCCCGCGCGGCGTGCGCTGCAGGTAACCCTGTTGAATCAGGAACGGCTCGAGTACGTCCTCGATGGTGTCGGTCGACTCGCCGATCGCCGCGGCGAGGTTGTCCAGTCCTACCGGTCCGCCCCCGAATTTCTCCAGCATCGCCCCGAGCAGCTTGCGATCCATGATGTCGAGTCCGAGGTGGTCCACGTCGAGCATGACCAGGGCTGCATCCGCGACGGGTGCGGTGATGTGCCCTTGAGCACGCACTTCGGCATAGTCGCGTACCCGGCGCAGCAGGCGGTTCGCGATCCGTGGGGTTCCGCGCGCGCGCCGGGCGATCTCGAATGCGCCTTCGTCGTCGATCCGGACGTTGAGCAGGCGCGCCGAGCGGCCCACGATGAAGCCCAGTTCCTGCGGCGTGTAGAACTCGAGACGGGAAACGATGCCGAAACGGTCGCGCAGCGGATTGGTCAGCATTCCGGCGCGGGTCGTCGCTCCGACCAAGGTGAAGGGCGGCAGATCGAGCTTGACCGAACGTGCGGCGGGACCTTCGCCGATCATGATGTCGATCTGGAAATCCTCGAGCGCCGGATAGAGGATCTCTTCGACCACCGGCGAGAGACGGTGTATCTCGTCGATGAAGAGAACGTCGTGGGGCTCCAGATTGGTCAGCAGTGCGGCGAGATCACCCGCCCGCTCGAGCACCGGCCCTGAGGTCTGGCGGAGATTGACGCCCATTTCGGCGGCAATGATGTGGGCCAACGTGGTCTTTCCGAGGCCCGGCGGGCCGAACAGCAGGACGTGGTCGAGTGCTTCGCTGCGATTGCGCGCAGCCTGGATGAAGATCTCGAGCTGCTCCCGGATCTTCGCCTGCCCCACGTATTCGTCCAGCCGCTTCGGGCGCAACGCGCGCTCGATCGCGTCCTCGTGACGGTCCACCGTCTGTGCGGTGACGATCCGCTCCGGTGCGCTGAGTCTGTCGGTCTCGATCATCGTGGAAGTTTAGCCCTTGAAAGCCGATTCGGTCAGGCCTTCGAAAGATTTCGAAGCGCGAGGCGGATTCCTTCGGATACGCCGGTGTCCTCCGGGATCCCTTTCATCGCGCCGAGCGCCTCGCGTTCGTTGTAGCC
>DAOMNN010000005.1:31326-77331 GCA_035443825.1 Rhodocyclaceae bacterium
GTGGCGAAACCGTACAGGAAATGGCCGTCCTCGCGTACCGCGAAATGCGTATACAGCGCGACCTGCTGTCCGGTGGCAGGCAGACCGTAGAATGTGCTCATCGGCACGTCGATCTCATAGCCGACACCGCCGGTGTCGACGACGATCTGGGGTGGATTTTTCTCGAGGAGGGTGCCTCTGATGCGTCCGATCATGGGGAGATCCGTCGGTTGAGTTCGTGCTCAGCGCCAGTTGAAAGCGAGCATTGCCGCCATGATGAGGCCATGCAGCACGGCGGCGCCAATCGTCAGCTTGATCGCCGTTTCGAGTTCCGCAGGCTCTGAAGCGTGTTCGCGCAACTGTCGTGCGGCGTTGAAGGACAGCAGCAGCGTGATCGCCGCAGCGGCGCATACCTGTGGCAGGTTGTCACGGCCGATCTGGATGATCACCCAGGCATGGGCCGCGACGGCAATCCCGAAGTAACCCCACTTGGCGGATTCGGGGCCGAGCCGGACGACCACGGTGCGCTTGCCCGCGGCAGCATCGCTGTCGTGGTCCGGGAACTGGTTGATGTAGAGCAGGTTCACGACGAGGAGCGCAAAGGATAGCCCGGCTGCGACCGGTGTCCATCCGAACTCGCCGCGCTGCACATAATCCGCGCCCACCACCACCAGCAGCCAGCAGGCGGTGACCGCGACCTCGCCGAGGCCGCGTGCGACGAGATGCAGCGGCGGTGCCGAGTAGGCCCAGCCGAGCAGCAGCCCGGCGATGCCGATGAGGATCAGCCCCCATCCGGACATCGCGGCCAGCCACAGTCCGCCGGGGATCGCCAGCACGAGCAGTCCGTATCCGAATCGTGCGGTCTGGCGCGTGGTCATCACGCCGTTCTGGATGAAGCGGCTGCCACCGGTGAAGGGAAATATCCGTCCGACATTGCCCGAATCCGCGCCGCTGACCGCATCGTGATAATCATTGATCACGTTGCCGCCGGCGTGCGCGACAAGTGCGATCAGGATCGTCGCCACGGCTGCAAGGGGATGCAGCGTGACGCCATCGGCATGGGCGGTGGCCAGGCCGATCAGGCAGCCGACCAGAGTGACGCTCAGGAAAGCGGGTCGCGTCGCAGCGACATGGCGCAGCAGCGGGTTGGAGAAACGCTCCGGGGTGGGCTCTGCAGCGACGGTGGTCTGTGGGTCATTCATAGCAGGACGATGTCGAACTGCTCCTGGGTATAGCTGGCCTCGGGATGCAGCGAGATCTTCTTGTCGATGAAATCCGAGAGCATCGCCAGCGCCTGGGACTCCTCGTCGAGGAACAGATCGATGACGTCGGGCGATGCAAGCACACGGAACTCGCGTGCATTGAACTGGCGGGCTTCGCGCAGCAATTCGCGCAGGATCTCGTAACACACCGTCCGCGCGGTCTTCACCTCGCCCCGGCCCTCGCAGGTGGGACAGGGTTCGCACAGCAGATGTGCAAGCGATTCGCGCGTGCGCTTGCGGGTCATTTCGACCAGGCCGAGCGCGGTGAAGCCGTTGACGCTCATCTTGGTGTGGTCGCGAGCCAGTGCCTTGCGGAATTCGTCGAGCACCATGTCGCGATGCTCGGCATTCTCCATGTCGATGAAGTCGATGATGATGATGCCGCCCAGGTTGCGCAGCCGTAGCTGGCGTGCGATGGTCTGGGCCGCCTCGAGGTTGGTCTTGAAGATGGTGTCGTCGAAGTTGCGCGCCCCGACGAAGCCGCCGGTGTTCACATCGATGGTGGTCATCGCCTCGGTCTGGTCGATGATGAGATAGCCGCCGGATTTGAGTTCGACCCGGCGTGCCAGCGCCTTCTCGATCTCGTCCTCGATGCTGTGCAGTTCGAACAATGGGCGTTCGCCGGCGTGATGCACCAGCAATGGCAACACCTTTGGGCTGTAGCCGGCAGCGAACGCCGTCAGTTTCTGGTAATTTTCGCGCGAATCGATGACGATCCGGGTCGTGTCGTCGGTGACCAGATCGCGCAGCACGCGCTGGCCAAGATCGAGGTCCTCATGCAGCAGCGAGGGCGCGACTCGCCCGGCTGCGCTGGCGTGAATCTCCGACCACAGTTTGCGCAGATACGCGATGTCGGCCGCGAGCTCGGCGTCGGACGCACTTTCGGCCATGGTGCGGACGATGAAACCACCCGCTTCGTCCTCAGGCACGAGGCGGGTGAGCCGTTCACGCAGGGCTTCCCGCTCGCCCTCGTCCTCGATCCGCTGAGAGATTCCGATGTGGTGTTCCTGCGGGAGGTAGACGAGCAGGCGCCCGGCGATACTGATCTGGGTCGACAGGCGCGCGCCCTTGGTCCCGATCGGATCCTTCAGGACCTGGATGGTCAGATTCTGTCCTTCGGCGAGTATGCGTTCGATCGGCCGGCCGGTCTCCCCATTGTGGCGTTCGCTCCAGATGTCCGCGACGTGGAGGAATGCGGTGCGCTCGAGCCCGATGTCGATGAAGGCGGACTGCATGCCGGGGAGGACCCTGACCACCCGGCCAAGGTAGATATTGCCGACGATGCCGCGATTGGCGGTGCGCTCGACGTGAAGTTCCTGGACGACACCCTGTTCAACCAGTGCGACCCGCGTTTCCTGGGGCGTGAAGTTTACGAGGAATTCGATGCTCATATGGACCGTGCTGAATGGGAAATGCGCAATGGCAGACAATGCGACGTCTGCCATTGCGCATTGACCATCCCGGTACCTACCTCATGGCGAATCCGTGTGACGAGACGGAGCGATCATGCCTGGACAGGATAACCGAAGGTCTCGAGCAACTGGGCTGTTTCGAACAGCGGCAAGCCCATGATGCCGCTGTAGCTTCCCCTGATCTCCTCGACGAACACTGCGGCATGGCCCTGAATACCGTAGGCACCCGCCTTGTCCATGGGTTCCCCGCTCGCGACGTAGCGACGGATCTCGGTATCGCCGAGGGTGCGGAAGCGGACCTCGCTGACGTTGACCAGGCTGCGGGTGCGCATCCCGTCGCACATGGCCACCGCGGTGAACACGCGATGGGTTCGTCCCGACAGTCTCTCCAGGATCGCCCTCGCTTCGTCGGCGGAGGACGGCTTGCCGATGATCTCGTCGTCGAGCGCCAGCGCCGTATCGGCAGAAAGCACCGGACGGAGCATCAACTGGCGCCAGCGCAGTCGCCTGAAGCCGGCGTCGGCCTTGCTGAGCGCAAGGCGCTCGACGTAGTGCTCGACCGTTTCGTCGGCCAGCGGCGATTCATCCACATCGTGATCCTCGCCGCGTTCGCCGACACGGAAGACGAGCAGATCGAACTGTACCCCGATCTGGCGTAGCAGTTCGCGCCGACGTGGACTTCGCGAAGCCAGGTAGATGCGATTGGATCGATTGTTCATGCGGTCATTCACGATGATATGGATGATTCCTGGTCACGGACCAGGCGCGATAGAGCGCTTCGGCCAGCAAGGGCCGGACCAGTGCATGCGGGAGCGTCAGGCTGGACAGGCGAAGGGTTTCATGCGCACTGTGCTTGACGTCCGGTGCAAGTCCGTCGGGTCCCCCCACGATCAGTGCGACGTCCTGCGCGCCTTCCTGCCAGGCCGTCAGGCGCTGTGCGAGTGCAGCCGTGGTGAGGTCGCTCCCCGTTTCGTCGAGCACGACTCTGCGGCAGCGCGGCGGAAGTGCCGCTTCGATGCGCCCCGCCTCCGCGGCCATTAGTGCTTCGACCGATTTTCCGCTGCTGCGGGGTTCGGCCTTCACTTCGATCAGTTGCATGGCCATCTCCCGTGGCATGCGCCGCGCGAACTCGGTGAACCCTGCGTCTACCCAGGCAGGCATGCGTGTTCCGACGGCCACGACGAACAACTTCATCGGGTCCCGGACGAACCCTTGCCGGGAGTAGCGTGCTTGCGGCGCGAGGACGCCGTCGTGGTCCACAGCTCCTCGAGTTTGTAGTAGTTGCGCACCGCAGGCTGCATGATATGCACCACGATGTCGGCAAGATCGACGAGTACCCATTCGCCGCTGTCTTCGCCTTCGATGCCGATGATCTCCCCGCCCGCCTCCTTGACCTTCTCTTCGACGTGGCGCGCCAGCGCCCGCGTCTGGCGATTCGAGTCGGCACTGGCGATGATGACGCGATCGAACAGCGGCGTGAGTTTCGAGGTATTGATGACCTCGATATCCTCGGCCTTGATGTCCTCGAGGGCTGCGACGACGATACCTTCCAGTTTGCGGATATTCATGGGCTCAACGATAAAGATTGTGCCGGGCAATATAGTCGAGAACCGAATCGGGTAGCAAATAACGTGCGCTGTGCCCCGAAGCGACGAGATCCCGGACGAGCGACGCGGAGATCGCAAGTGGCGTCATGTCGAAAGGGACGACGCGACCGGCGGGAGTCTGCCGAAGGAGCCCGGGGTCGACGCTCATGCGTTCGCCCAACGCACGGTCCAGTTCGTCCGAGAGTGCGCCGGACCAGCGGCGGCCGTGAGGCGCGATACCGGGGCGGTTGGCGATCGCAATGTGCGCGAGGTCGATCAGTTCCGTCCAGCGATGCCAGCCCGGCAAACCCTGGAACGCGTCAGCCCCGAGGATCAGTACCAGCGGGCGTGTCGGTCCGAGGCTGGCGCGCAGGCGCTCGAGCGTCACGACCGTATAGCTCTTGCCCTCGTTCAGGATCTCGCTGTCATCGACACTGAACGCCGGATTTCCGATGACCGCCCGTCGCACCAGTTCGAGGCGGTGCATGGCGGAGCAAATCGGCCTGTCACGATGCGGCGGATCGCCGGCGGGGATGAAACGGACCCCAGACAACTGCAGTGCGTCGCGCGCTTCCTCGGCAAGCCGCAGGTGGCCGACATGGATCGGATCGAAAGTGCCGCCGAGCAGGCCGAGCGGTTCGGTTTCAGTCGTCGATGCGTTCATCGATGATGCCCGGACCGAATACGTCGCGCGCGTTGATGTAGAAGCTGGCAAACATTACCGGGAAAAGTATGAGCGGAAGCATCAGCATGAACAGGGTAGCCAGGAAAGGAATTGCTGCCCCAAGTGTTCCGATCAGCATGCCCGGCAGCAGTATGCCGAAAAGCGCAAAGGCCAGTGCGTAGGCTACGAGAGGGCGCCAGTTACGCACACAGGCGTAAAAGCTGAAGAACATCGCCTTGGGTGCGGACACATTCCACCAGCCCGCCAGCACCGGTGCGAACCAGTAGGTCATCATGACCGGCGTCGACAATGCGATTGCGACCATCAGGGTAAGGCTGAGGTCGGAGAGGTCCGCCGTCTCAGGGTCGAATCCTTCCGCACCGGTCATGAACTTCATCAGCATACCGCCATCGATGAGTGTCGTCAGCAGCAGCACCAGCAGACTTCCGACGAGGTAGATGCCGCCTATGGTGACGAGCGCTCCCAGATTGGTCTTGAAGCCGGAGAAAAGAAGATCCGGACCGCCTTTGCGCCCCTCGTCGATGGCACGGCAGGTGTTCAGCACGCCAAGCGAGAACACCGGCATCAGCAGCGAGGCGATCGGCTGTCCGATCAGGGGTATGGCGCTGACTACCACCAGCATGAGGATGAAGCCGAACGAGGCGAAGGTGAGCAATGCCGGATTGCGGCGCCACAGCAGGAAGCCCTCGCGGAGCCACGCCAGACCGCGATGGGTGGGAAGTTGTCGAGCTTGCATTGGTCGGACTCTGCTTTCGTTCGTTAGGGGTTGAGCCGGCCCGGCGCACGGCCTTGTCAGGCGGTGGGCAGGGGATGTGTCCGGGCGATGCGGGCCTTCAGGATGTCGCGATACTCGCCCGGATCCTTGACCTGAACCATTTCACCAGGTTTGGGCAGATGGCAGTCTTCCGCGCGCGACAGCCAGAAGCGCAGCGCCGCTGCGCGAAGCATGGCGGGCCAGCATACTCGCTCATGAGGCGTAAAGGGGCGCTCCGCATGGTAGGCGAGGAGCAGTGCATCAGCCCGCACGGGGTCCAGTTCACCGTCGGGCGTGGTGCACCAGTCGTTTACGGTGACCGCAACGTCGAACAACAGTGCGTCGTTTCCCGCAAAGTAGAAATCGATCACGCCGCCGATGTACTCACCGTCCCAAAGCACGTTGTCCCGAAAAAGATCGGCATGGATCACGCCATGCGGCAAGGCCTCGAGATCCTGCTGCGCCTGGAACGCGAGTTCGGTATCGAGTAGCTCGCGTTCGTCGGCCGGGAGATGGGAGCGCACCTTCGCACCCGTCAGTTCGCGCCAGCGCATGCCGCGCGCGTTGTCCTGCCTGCGCCCGTAAGACAGCCCGGCCAGATGCAGGCCCGCCAGCATCGCGCCGAGACGGGTGCATCGGCCCGCGGTGGGATGCATGTCGGATTTTCCCGTCAGTCGCGCCACCAGCGCTGCGGGTCGATCGCACAGGGTGCCGAGATACTCGTTGTCGCGATTGGCAATGGGGGCGGGCACCGGAAGGCCATGATGCGCGAGATGTGCCATCAGGTACAGGTAGAAGGGCAACTCGGAGCGCGGGATGGATTCGAACAGGGTCAGAACGTAGCGTCCGAGCGTCGTCGTGATGAAGAAATTGGTGTTCTGGACTCCCGCAGGAATGCCTTCATGCTCGACCAGACGCCCGATGGCGAAGTGCCCGAGCCAGGCCGAAAGCTTCTCGGCCGAGACGGAAGTGAAAACCGACATCGGTGCGCAGTCAGCCCGTCAGCCTCACCAGGAACCGATCACCCACATCGGAACCGACAGTGCGGGCGACGCATCGCGGTAGGGAACCATCACGCCGTCGCCCTTCTGGTCCACCAGAAAATAGGGTACGCCATGCGGAGGGGTGACCTTGACCATGTAGAGCCGGCCCTTGATCCGGTATTCCATTACCTCGTCCTCGCCGCGCTTGAGGATCGTCACCTCGGGCTCGAATGGATCGTCGGTCATGCCCGGAGGCGGTGGCGGCGGTTCGGGCAAGGGTTCCAGCTGCGGCAGTTGCTGGGCGGCAACCGGCATGGCAAGTGCAAACAGCAATACAAAAAGCGAGCGGCGCATTGTTCTCTCCGTAAACTATGACGATTCTAGCAGACGACGCATGCGCCGATCCTGCGGGCGACTACAGATTCAGCATCAGTTCGTGTTCTTCGGGCAGCGGCAGGAAACCTCGTGTTTCGTAATGCTTGAAGATCGCCTCGACGACTTCTTCAGGCTTGTCGATTACCTGAACCAGGTCGAGATCTTCGGCGTTGATCATGCGTTCGGCCACAAGTTGCCTGCGGAACCAGTCCAGGAGGCCGTCCCAGAATGGACTGTGCACCAGGATTACAGGGATCTTGCGGCTCTTCCCGGTCTGAATGAGAGTCATCGCCTCGAGCAGTTCGTCAAGGGTGCCAAATCCCCCCGGCATGACGACGTAGGCTGCGGCGAACTTCACGAACATGAACTTGCGCGCGAAGAAATGCTGAAATGTCTGCGAGATGTCCTGATACGGGTTGGCCCCCTGTTCCATCGGGAGCTGGATGTTCAGCCCGATTGACGGGCTCTTGCCGAAATAGGCCCCCTTGTTTGCCGCTTCCATGATGCCCGGTCCGCCACCCGAGATCACCGAGAAACCGGCGTCCGACAGCTGCCGTGCGATCTTTTCGGTGAGCATGTAATAGAGATGGTCCGGCGGCGTGCGTGCGCTGCCGAATATCGACACGGCAGGGCGGATCGCGTTGAGCCGTTCGGTCGCCTCCACGAACTCTGACATAATTCCGAAGATTCGCCAGGATTCGCGCGCGTTGAATTTCGGAGCGTTGCTGTTGGGGGCGCTGCGTGGGAGTTTTTCTTTCGCGGTCATGTCGTTCCCGGTTTTGTTCTTGAAGTGTGCATCCGCATTGTGTTTGAGTGCAGATGTGCGATCAGGGTTTCGCCTGCAGGAATGTCGTCCATGCCCACCCTATTGCTCGTCGATGGTTCCAGTTATCTGTACCGCGCCTTTCACGCGCTGCCCGATCTGCGCAATTCCGCGGGCGAGCCGACCGGCGCGGTGCGTGGGGTGCTGTCCATGCTGCGGCGCCTGGAGGGCGAGTACGCGGCAGAGTATCGTGCCTGCGTCTTCGATGCCAAGGGCAAGACTTTTCGAGACGAATGGTATCCCGAATACAAGTCCCATCGCCCGCCGATGCCGGACGATCTGCGGGCCCAGATCGAACCGCTGCACGAGGGCGTCAAGGCGGAAGGGTGGCCCTTGCTGATGATAGACGGGGTCGAGGCCGACGACGTCATCGGCACGCTCACGCGTCAGGCGCTGGAAGTCGGGTGGGAGGTCGTGATCTCGACTGGCGACAAGGATCTCACCCAGCTGGTGCGTCCGGGTGTGCGCTGGGTCAATACCATGAACGACGAGGTCCTGGACGTCGATGGCGTGACCGCCAAGTTCGGCGTCCCGCCGGAACGCATCGTCGACTATCTCGCGCTGGTGGGGGATACGGTAGACAACGTGCCCGGTGTGGAGAAGTGCGGCCCGAAGACGGCAGTCAAGTGGTTGACCGAATACGGCACGCTCGACGATCTCGTCGTCAATGCGGACAAGATCGGCGGAAAGGTCGGGGAGAACCTGCGCAAGCATCTCGATTTCCTGCCGCTGGGGCGAAAGCTGGTGACGGTTGCGACCGACCTCGATCTTCCCGTCCGGCCGGAGGATCTTCCTGCACGCGCGGACGACAAGGCGGCCTTGCGGGCGCTCTATGAGCGCATGGAGTTCAGGAGCTGGTTGCGTGACATCGACGGGAACGGGGACGGGCAGCGATCGACGGGCAAGAAATCGACGGGGCCGGACTCCGGTGATCCGGGAGAGCAACGGAGTCCGGTCCCATTGATCGAAGGCCCCGTCGACCGCTCATATGTCACGATCCTGTCCTGGGACGATTTCGACGTCTGGCTGGCCCGTATCACGGGGGCGAAATTGACCGCTTTCGACACCGAGACCACCAGCCTGGAGCCGATGAAGGCGCGACTCGTCGGCATGTCGTTCGCGGTCGTGCCGGGAGAGGCCGCGTATCTTCCGCTCGCGCATCGCGGCGCGGATGCGCCCCAGCAATTGCCGATGCAGGAGGTACTCGAGAAACTTGCCCCCTGGCTCGAATCCGACGCGCATCGCAAAGTCGGACAGAATCTCAAGTACGACGCGCATGTGCTCGCCAACCATGGGATCCGGCTCGGTGGCATCGCCGACGATACACTGCTCGAATCCTATGTCCTCGAAAGCGACAAGTCGCACGACATGGACTCGCTCGCCAGCCGTCATCTGGGGCTGAAGACCATCACCTATGTCGAAGTGTGCGGCAAGGGCGCAAAGCAGATCGGCTTCGATGAAGTCGCGGTCGATCGTGCGACCGAATATGCGGCCGAGGATGCGGATGTCACCCTGCGCTTGCACCGTGCCCTGTCCGGTCAACTCGAACCGGAAGCGAGACTCGCCGCGTTGTACCGTGAGATCGAATTGCCGACCATGGCCGTGCTGTTCGAGATGGAACGCACCGGCGTCCTGATCGACGCCTTTTTGCTTGCGCAGCACTCGGAGGAGCTGGGGCGGCGGCTGCACGAGCTGGAGCGGCAGGCGCACGAAGTGGCGGGTCAGCCATTCAACCTCGGTTCGCCGAAGCAACTCGGCGAAATCCTGTTCGGCAAGCTGGCGCTGCCGGTGGTGAAGAAGACCGCCACAGGGCAACCCTCCACCGACGAGGAGGTGCTGCAGATCCTGGCCGAAGACTATCCCTTGCCCAAGCTGCTGCTCGAACACCGCGGACTGGCAAAACTCAAGAGCACCTATGCCGACAAGCTGCCGCGGATGGTCAATCCGAAAACGGGGCGGGTGCACACCAGCTTTTCGCAGGCGGTTGCGGTGACCGGCAGGCTGGCGAGTTCCGATCCGAATCTGCAGAACATTCCGATTCGCACCGAGGAAGGGCGCCGCATCCGGGCCGCCTTCATTGCACCGCGCGACCACGTGATCGTATCGGCAGACTATTCGCAGATCGAACTGCGCATCATGGCGCATCTTTCCGGCGACGAACGCCTGCTCGATGCGTTCGCCAAGGGTGAGGACGTGCATCGTGCGACCGCGGCGGAGGTGTTCGGGGTGACCCCGGGCGAGGTCACGAGCGAGCAGCGGCGTTACGCCAAGGTGATCAACTTCGGACTGATCTACGGCATGAGCGCCCACGGGCTGGCGAAGAACCTGGGTATCGATCGTGCCGCGGCACAAGGCTGGATCGACCGCTACTTCGCGCGCTATCCGGGCGTCGCTCGCTACATGGACGAGACCAAGGCCGGAGCGAAGGACCACGGCTACGTCGAGACCGTCTTCGGCCGCCGCCTGTATCTGCCCGACCTGCGGGCGCAGCAGGCCGGCCGCCGTCAGGCCGCGGAACGTGCGGCCATCAATGCGCCGATGCAGGGTACTGCAGCCGACCTGATCAAGAAGGCGATGATTGCGGTCCGGCGCTGGCTGAAGGGATCGGGGCTGAAGTCGCGCCTGGTCCTGCAGGTTCACGACGAACTCGTGCTCGAGGTGCCAAAGGACGAACTCGATCGAGTTCGTGAGGAATTGCCGAAGCTGATGAGTGGCGTCGCCGAGCTGGCCGTGCCCCTGCTGGTCGAAGTAGGTTCCGGCGACAACTGGGATCAGGCGCACTGACGCGTTCAGGGGCGGGCCCGGCGAGTGTATAATCCGCTGTTTTCATGATGGATTCCGGTCGGAACGATCGGTACGGTCCTCACGAGGTAATCCGTTGTCCCTGACCATACTCGGCCTGTCCGGTGCGCTTACGCACGATCCGTCTGCGGCTCTCTATATCGATGGCAAACTCGTCGCCGCAGCCGAGGAAGAGCGCTTCGTGCGCGACAAGCACGCCAAGGGGCGCATGCCCTACGAGTCGGCCAGGTTCTGCCTCGACTTCGCCGGCATCAAGACCGGGGACGTCACCGCGGTGGCGATCCCCTTCGCACCGATCAGCATCTTCGACAGGGCTCGCTGGCAGTACGCCAAGCGCTACTGGTATGCGCCCGACCGCGCGCTCGACGCGATCCTGATGGGTAACCGGCGCTATCATCGCTACCGCAAGCGCATCGAGTGGTGCCTGCAGCAACTCGGTTTCGACCTGAAGAAGACCGAAATCGTGCCGGTCGAACATCACCTCACCCATGCGTCCAGCGCCTACCACTGCTCCGGCTTTACCGAGAAGACCGCCATCCTCGGCATCGACGGCAAGGGCGAGTACGCGACCACCTTCTTCGGCTACGGCGAGCACGGCAGGATCCACAAGATCAAGGAATTCTACGACCCCGATTCACTCGGCGGCCTGTACGGCGCGATCACCGAGTATCTCGGGTTCGAGATGCTCGACGGCGAGTACAAGGTGATGGGTATGGCACCCTACGGCGATGCCGCCCGCTACGACTTCTCGCGCCTGGCGAAATTCGAGAATGGCGAGCTGACCGTCAACACCGACTACGCCAACGTGATCGGCTTTCGCCGCTACAAGGAGCAGGGCAAGGGATACTACTTTTCACCCAAGCTGATCGACTGGCTGGGCCCCATGCGCCATGGCGATATCGCCGACGACCCCTACATCCACTACGCGGCGAGCATGCAGAAGCTGTTCGAGGATCTGTCGCTGCAGATGATGGACTACTACCTCGGCGACATCCTGCGCGAAACCGGCAAGCTCGCCTTTGCTGGCGGCGGTGCGCTCAACGTCAAGCTCAATCAGAAGATCATCGCCCGGCCGGAGGTGAAAGAACTCTACGTTCAGCCCGCGTCGGGTGACTCCGGTACCGCGGTCGGGGCCGCATCCTACGTGTCGGTGCAACGCGGCGTGCCGGTCGAGAAGATGGAGCACGTCTATCTCGGACCCGCCTACAGCAACGAAGACGTGATCGCGGCCTGCGCCCGGCATCCGGCCAAGCCGGAATGGCAGTTGATCGACGGCGTGCCGCAGAAGATCGCGAGTATTCTTGCCGACGGCAACCCGGTCGCGTGGTTCCAGGGCCGCATGGAGTTCGGTCCGCGCGCCCTCGGCGGCCGCTCCATCCTCGGTTGCCCCAGCGCCGCCGGCGTGGCCGACCGCATCAACCAACAGATCAAGTTTCGCGAACGCTGGCGCCCCTTCTGCCCCAGCATGCTCGACACGGTCGGCCCGCAGATGCTCCAGACGGACCATCCTGCACCGTTCATGACCTTCACCTTCGAGGTCGCCGAGGAGTGGAGGAGCCGTGTGCCCGAGGTCGTGCATGAGGACGGTACCGCCCGTGCCCAGGTGCTCCAACGCGAACACAATCCGCGCTATTACGACCTGATGAAGGAGCTGGAAGTGCTCACCGGCAATGGCGTCGTCCTCAATACGTCGCTCAATCGTCGCGGCGAGCCCATGATCTGCTCGCCCACCGATGCGCTGAACATGTTCTTCGGCTCGGATCTGCAGTACCTGATCATGGAAGACGTGCTCGTTTCCAAGGTCACCGCGTAACGTGGACGCTGCCGCGACCGGATTTCCTGAAAAGGGACTCGAAGGATGCTGAAGGAATGGTATGAGGACGCGCGAAAGCGTTACAAGATCAAGAGGGAGGCGCCACGACTCTGGCATTTTCCGGAAGAACAGTTCGGATATATGCAGATTCGCAAGGTGGCCTCGACATCGATCTCCAATGCGCTTCTGAATTCCGAACGTCTGCACCGAACGGGCGAGTCGTTCCAGGATTTCAAGGCACGCTGCAGCGTCAGCGTGATGCCGGCCGAGGCCCGACGACTGACTGCCGGTTCTCTGGTGTTCGCGTTCGTCCGCCATCCGCTGGGCAGGCTTCACTCCGCCTATCTCAACAAGATTGTCGACGCCGAGCGATTGGGTGACAAGAACACCTTTCGCTGTCACGGCATTTCCTTCGGCATCTCGTTCGAGGCTTTCGTCCAACGCGTATGCGAATTGAACGACCGGGAATGTGATCGACATCTCAGGTCGCAGAGCTGGTTTCTTGCCGACGAACAGGGCCCGGTTCCGTCCTTCATCGGTCGGCTGGAGACTTTCGCCGCAGACTGGGAACGGCTCAGGGCGCAGTTGCCGGCGCTCGGTGACGTCGGCCATTCGAACAAGGCAGCACACGGCAAGGACTTTCGCGAGTTCTACACACCGAGGATGCTCGAGATTGCCCAGGCCAGGTACGAGCAGGACTTCAGATTGTTCGGATATGCGTTCCTGTGATCGTGGAAGCGGCCGACTTGCGGAGACCAGGTCGATGACGCTGCCATTGGTGCTGGTCGGCGTGGCCACGTTCCGGCGCAAGGATCCGTTGAACGATTGCCTGGCCTCTCTGGCAGTCCAGGCGCCGCATCCGCACTGCCGTGTCGTCGTCGTGGTCGCCGACAACAATCCTGACGGCATGGCCTCAGAGGTGGTGAACGCCTGGCAGGACAGATTCCCATGGCCGCTGCACTATGTCACCGAGCCGCGCCAGGGGCTGGCCGAGGTTCGCAACCGGATCATTGCGCACGCCCTCGAGATCGAGGCCGACTATGTCGCCTTTCTCGATGACGACGAGACTGCCGATCCGGACTGGCTCTATCACCTACACGACGTCATCGCGACGACCGAAGCACACGCCGTCCAGGGTGCGGTGCGCTACGTCCCGCTCGAGTGCGGAGGCGGGACGCCGCCACCGTTTACCACCGAACATGCGGAACTCGAGGCCGTCAAGATTCCCTACACGAACAACGTGATCTTCAGCGCGACCCTGATCCGCGACTGGGGGCTGCGCTTCGACGAACGATTCTCGCTGACGGGAGGCGAGGACTACGACTTTTTTCTGCGATCGCATCTGCGTGGCGGCGTTCATCTATGGACCAACAAAGCGCTGGTCAGCGAACCGGTTCCGTGCGCCCGGCAGCAGGTGTCCTATCGTTTGCGCAGAGTGTTCAGATCCGCGGCGAGCAAGGCGCTGTCGGAGCGATTGCGCATCGGCAAATCGATCGTCGTCAAGCGCATCCGCAAGTCATTGCGCCAGATCCTGCGTGGGACGGTTAACGTGCTGCTTGCGCCGCTGTCGATTCTCATGGGCTGCGCCAGTTTCAGGTCCCGTCTTTTCGTAGGGTGCGGCCGCGTTGCGAAGGGCTCGGGCGGGTTGGCAGGCATGCTCGGGTGGAACATCCGCATGTACAAGTGAGCGGCCGGTCGGCTGCGGTCGGCACGACGCAGCGGCGCTCAGGCGGCGGACGCCTGCCGGCGCAGGCAGAACGAATACACGAAGCCACCCATCAATGCGTTGATATAGAAGCCCGAGTCGGCCGTCACGTACGACTCGAACATGTTGACCGTGACCCAGAAAGCGAAGAAAGCCCACGCGAACAGGAACACATCGGTGGGCATCAGCCCCTGGCGCCATGTCGTCACGCTGCGCCATCCCACCAGTGCCACGATCACGAGCATGCACAACACCACCGCCCCGCCGACGGTGACCATGGATTCCAGGTAGGAATTGTGAAGATGTCCGAAGCGCTCCTTGAAGCGCTCGTCGAAATGCGGCGATGCGTTGATCAGCTTCGATGCGGACCGTCCTCCCCAGCCCAGGACCGGCCGCTCGGCAATCCACTCCAGGGAGGCTGCCCAGGAAGCGATTCGTACGCCGGTGCTGGTCAGGGGTTCGTCCTCGAAGCGGGCTGCCCGAGTCACCGCGTCGATGCTGATCTCCTCTACTGACAATCGCTTGATCACGCGCTGATCCGCGTCGAAGAAATACAGACCCGATGCGAGCAGCACGATCAGACCGGCGGCAGCGGTACCCAGGCGCTTGCGGTGTCCGCGCACGGTGCGATGCCCGAGGAGAAACCAGGCGACGCCGATCAGCAGTGAGACGCACATCGAGATCACGAGGCCCAGCCATACCGCGCGCACCTGGGTCACAAGACTGCCCCACAACATCAGCACGACGAACGCGGTCAGGCAGGGGGCAATCAGAATGCGTGCCTTGAGCGGGACCGAGCGAACTGCCCGAGGCAGGAAGAAGAGTCCTGCCAGGAGTGCGCCGGCGAACACGATTCCGGCGTGCTGCGCATTCCGGAATCCGAAATCCACGCGCTTGCCTTGCCAGGCCGCCACCCAATGATCGGACGGCACGAACCAAAGGAGATAAATGAGCAGCCCGGCGGCCGCGCTTGCGAGCAGCAGGAACGGCGACAGCCTGGGCCATGCGGTCGCGCCATACGCAACGACCACAAAGAAACAGAACGCGGGGAAGAACCGCTTCGCGCCTGATCCTCCGAACAGGGCTTCGGGCACTGTAAGGCGGTGCCACAAATAACCGATTACGATCACCGTGGCCAGCAGGGCGCAGACCTGCACCACCTTGTCCAGGCGAATAGAAGGGTTGCCGACGGCGATCCCCACCAGGAACAGCAGGAACATTGCGCGGGCCAGCCAATCAGCGGCGTCGACCGAAAGGAACCAGACCGCGGGAAACGCAAGGCCCAGTGCGCTGAATGCCAGTCGGTACCCGCATAGCATGTTATCCATCGACATCATCGGACGGGCACGCCCTATGGAAGGCCATAAGTCTCGATCATGGCTCGGATCTGTACGTCATTGCCGGTTTTGTTCCTTTTCCAGAGGCCGGCGGCCTGGCTTCCAAGCCAATTGACCGGCTCTCTTCTGGTTCCGGAGTGCAGTTCGTAGCAGCCATTGAGGCGAACCATCCAGTAAAGCCAGACGTCGTCAGCGTCCGGGCAAAGTCGCATGAATTCGCTCCGGTTCAGGACATCCGGATAGAAGCATCCTGCCGGATAGAACACACCGCCGACTCCGGTTGCGAAATTGTAGCGATCCCGGGTCTGGTCGCTGACTTTTTTGGGCCACTCCCGGTACGGCCGAACGGCCTCACCGGTGCCCAGCATCTTGTGCATGCGATGCGCCACCACGTCTCCTGGGAATCGCTCCGCAGCCAGAACCAGTTCCTTGAGCCAGTCCGACCAGTAGTAGACGTCGTCATCGGCAGTAACGATATCCGCCTCGGGAAAGCTGGCAAGTGACGGGATGATCTTCTTGTACGAGCGCAGATCCTCGCAGTAGCGGATCTCCAGACCGTCCTGCTGCAGTGACTCCACGGACTCGGGAAGCGCGGACTTGTCCACTTCTGCGAGCCAGAGAATCAAGCGGTCGGGACGGATGCTTTGCGTGAGCAGGCACTTGAGTGTCAGCGGCAGGGTGGGAAAACGCCTCGCGTGGGAGGTGAGCGAGACGATCAGTTGATTGTCTCTGCCATGCAAAGGCGCAGTCGTTCGCAAGCGCCAGCGGTAGGCAATCTTCAATCGGCTCCAGGCAGGCCCGAGGCGTCTGAGCAGTTTTCTCCTTCTCCGTTGCCAGTACTGCATAAAGTGACTTGTCATGAACGGCTCTGTGAGCGATGAGTCGACTGACTTCGCTCTTCTCCGTGGTACTCATTCATCCCGGCGCCGCGCATCGCTCGCGTGCTTGCTCGCCCCTGGAGCCGAGCGCAGGAACGTGCGCATCCGATTAAAGGGCTGCAGTATACGCGCCGACCGATTATGTGCGTGCTACGGGCAGGGCAAGCGCTATGCGAACGGCGTTGGGCGCGCACATCGGTGCGGCTGGAAATCGTGGTCTCGCCTGGCGGAACGCCCCGTCTGGCCGTTCATCCAGGGCTGCTGGGCGGCTTTTTGCCATGCGTGTATAATCCATTGTTTTAAAAAACTATTCTGCGCGGAGCCGGTATGGTGATGAATCTCAAGGACGCGTTCCTGGATGCGCGCAAGCGATACAAGATCAGGCGCTCCAGACCGCAGTTGTGGCATTTCAGGGAGCAGGGTTTCGGTTACATTCAGATTCCAAAAGTTGCCACGCGATCGATCAGGCAGGCACTTTTCGACATGAGCGGCGCTCGGGAACCGAATGAGTCCTTTGCGGCATTCGAATCCCGAAACAGTGCCCACCTGTCACATGCCAGGATTCGTGAGGAAATTGCGCGTGGCCTGTTCGTGTTCGCCTTCGTGCGCCATCCGCTCGCGCGCCTGTACTCCGCCTGGATGAACAAGATCGTTCGCGCCGAGGACGGGGCCCGGAGGAATATCTTCAGCTGTCACGGGATGCACGACGGCATGCGGTTTGAAGCATTCGTCCGCCGCGTCGCCGAACTTCAGGATGAGGCGCTCGATCGCCACCTGCGTTCTCAAGCGTGGTTTCTCAGCGATGCAGCAGGTCTGCTGCCCGGGTTCGTGGGCAAACTCGAGAGCTTCGGTGAGGACTGGGGCATCCTGCGTGAACGATTGCCGGTCCTGGGTGACGTGCCTCACAAGAACAAGGCATCGCATGGCATGGATTTCCTGAAGCCCTACGACGCTGAGACCCTGCGGCTCGCCGTCACGCGCTTCCGCAGGGATTTCGAGCTCTTTGGTTACGAATTGCCGTCAGCCGCGCAGTCCGGCGTGGCGGACTGACCGGCGTTGGTGTGGTCGGCGGGCGTCTCTGCTCGCCGCTTCGTGCACCACCATTGACCATGGCGGGTCGGCGCTTCCCGTCGGCCCCCACGTTGGTCCGGAACGTGCTACCGAGCACGGCCCCCCGGCAGCATCCAGCGATAGCGGATTCTCGCCAGAAGACGGTCGATCGTGCCAGGTTTTCCCTGGGGCGGCATCGATGCGGCGATCTCCTGTGCGACCAGGGGACCGATGCGCGAGAAGGCGAAGCGCTCCCGAACGAAGCGCTTGCCCTCCTCGGACAATCTTGCGCACAGCTCAGGTGAACTCTCGAGCATTCGCAGCTTCTCGACCGCTTCCGCGGCACTCCGGTAGAAGACGACGTTTTCCATGTCGCGGAAGCCGATGACTTCGTTCTCGTCGGCGCCCTGGTCCTCGGTCAGGAGCACGCAGCCCGCGGCCAGTGCCTCGAAGTTCTTCAGCATGTACTCCGACATGCCGGAATCCGCGCTCACGAACACGCGAATCCGGTTCAGCGTGGCGACGTAGTCGTCGCCCGATTCGGTACGGGTCACGAGAATGGGGAACGCCTCGCCAATCGCGTCCAGCATTGCGCGTCGGCGGGCGTAGAACTCGTTCTTCGTGCTGCCGAGAAAGGCTGCGAAGATGTCCCGTTCCTGTCCGGTGTCGGTAATTGCACGATCGTCGAAGCCCTTGGGCACGAATCGAGCGTCGATCCCTTCCCCGCGCAGTCGCTGCGCGACCTGGTGCCCGGAGGAGATTACCCGGCAGCCCGGAACGCTGCGATAGAAGCGGGAGTAGCGACCGTGGTAGTCGCATTCCGGCATGTAGTTCTGCCATACGTCGTATTCGAAGAAGACCAGCCCGGGCACCAGACGCAGCAGGCGTTCCTGCCCGATCAGGCGCTTGAGCCGCGAGAAGATCACGATGCGATCGTAGTCGGCCGGGTCATGATCCTTGAAGAACCGTGCGAGGTTCTCCTGCTGGTCACTGGTCAGGCGGAAGATCCGGCATTCCGGCAGGCCATTCGCAATCGATTCGTACAACCAGTCGAGGATGGCTCTGCGCTCATCCATCACCACCAGCATTACCCGCATGATTTCTTCCCGCGCTCCCGGCAGAACTGGCGCTTAAACGAAGCGTCGCCCTGCTGTGTTGAGGATGGCCCCGCTCTCTCAAGCCGAAGATCCATACCCTCTCCCACCCTTCGTCGGCAGGGCAGGCGGATGGGAACCGTTACGCACCACTCGGGCGCTACGGTGTCTGGCGGGTGCCCGGGATGAGTATACGCGATCCGGATAGCATGTCTGTATTCGTTTCGGCGGGCAGCGTCCTCGGGTTCAGTCCCGCCGGTTCGGCGGCCCGTGCCTCGATTCCGATGCCTCGGCCCGATGTCAATCCTTGTCGTGTGGTCACCAGCTGGTCAGCCGGCGCAGCCAGCTTCCCCGAAAGCGCCGCTTTGCGCGGACCTTGAGATCGTACAGGAGAAAGGACAAACGGCCTGCGTGGGTGAATCTGCGACCGAGTGCACCCAGGTAGATGGTCATGAAGCGTTCGCGCCCTTCGTGATCCAGTTTGTTGCAGGTACGAACCAGGTCCGCAAGACGTTTGCGCAGCGGAAGACCGTGAGCGAAGAAATGCGCGCGCGCGGTGTCGATAAGCAAAAACTCGAGTTCCCCCGAGCCCTGCTTTCTGACCAGGATGTTGCCGGCCGAAAGGTCGCGAAAGAACACTCCGCGGGCGTGCATCCGCAGCAGGAATGCGGACAGCTGCGCGAATGCCTCTTCACGGCCGATTCCTGCGTGTTCCTCTGCACCCCTGGCATAGGCGGCAAACAGGTTGCGTACCGACAGCTTCCCTTCGACGTACTCGCAGACGTACCAGTTGCGCGTCAGGTCCCTGCCCGAACGTTGCTCGAACCATGCGACCGGCGTCGCAGTGGCAATTCCACGACGCAGCAACTCGTTCGCGCCGTTCCAGCTGCGCAGTGCCTTGGATGGCTTGAAACGGTCGAGCAGGCGTTTGTGCACCCTGAACCGGACCGGCTGCTTGACCACCAGTTTCGCGCCGGGCGTGCGCGGGTCGTCAACGGTCCAGATCGCGTTGCGCGCGTGGCGCAGACTTCTGTCCCTTGCGGTGGGCTGCACGCGCTCGGGGTGGAGTGCATCGATCAGCATGTCCGCCTCCGCGCGATCCTTCGCCAGGACCATGCCCTGCCACTCGCCGTCGCGGCAGAAGAAATGCTGGCCCGGGCCATGTCTGTGAATGCGTACCTCCGCGGCGAGGTCAGCGGAGGCGCGGATGCCGACATCACGTGTTGCCGGCCAGCGCGCATACAGTGGCGCCTCGCTCGCGAGCGTGGGTATATCGTCAAGCGCCCCCCCGTCCCGACTTGACCACTGCGCAGCGTCGATGTCATGCGCTTCGTAGAGGTCCTCGAGTGCGGCCGCCCGACCGTTGATCGTCCACACTGCATGGACGAGGTGCTGTGCGCTGCGGAACGCGTGCACCTCCAGACCTTGCCCGCGATTCAGTCGTCCCTGATACGTCGACTGCGGGATAAGGCGGGCAAAACCTGCAAAGGCGTGGAAGGCCGGGCGCAGACGGAGATCCGTGGCGCTGCCATTGACGCCCGCATAGTGCGTGATGCGTTCGAGCACGGGGTAGGGTTCGGGGCCATTGTCGATCAGGCCCTCGCGATGGCAGATCAGCGGGCCCCAGCATGCGCGTTCGAGTGCTCCCGAGGCTGCGCACAGGATCATGTAGCGTGCCAGATAGTCGGCTTGCTTCTGCTCGCTGTCGGGCAGGATCCGTTCGATGCGCGGCAACGTCCAGAATGCTGCGGGCGACTGCAGGCGCGGCACTCCGGCCTGCTCGCCGATACGCTGCAGCAGACGAGCCTTCTTGACCAGGTTGTACTTTATGAGGGGTGCAAGGCGGTGCCCGAGGATCTTGTGATCGTATCGTTCCGGTTCGGTGCACCGCTCGGAGAACAGGTTGTCGGTGTGGATGTCGGGCAGCTGCCCGCGTCGCTTCATGATCGCAAGCAGCCCGACGTTGTACGGTGGCTCGAAGTCCGTGACGTTCGGGCCGGCGAGAACGATTGCGCGCCTTCGGACCTCTTCGTGGGCGATCGCCCACGCTGCCAGGAATCCATTCAGGGTGTAGCCGGCCCAGCGCCTGCGATTGACCGTCGACCCGATCTCTACGCAGGCGATCTGTGCACCGTAGCGATCCAGGGTCTCACTGACGAATCTTCTCCACGTGCGTGCGGCGTCGGCGGTATCCATTCGCGATGCCGCGTCGAATGGCTGCACCAGGTGCAGCATGACGCGAAAGGACGCATCGCACAGGCGGGCGAGCAATCTGCCCGCCGGTCTTTCGCTATCACCGTAGGTGAAGTCCAGGCGCACACCGCGGACGCCGAGCTCGCTCAGGCGCTCAAGGATGAAGTCGTCGACGGTCGGGTCCTCGGACGCGGCGACGCCGACGCCTGCAAAATCATCTGGAACGTCATGTTCGGCCGGTGGAAGGTGGCCGTGCCGGAAGCGCAGCTTGCCGCCAAGCAGATGCCCAAGCATCGCGTATGCGAACTGCCAGCCCGCGCCACTGCCAAGTCCGGTGGCCGTCGCGCCGGGTGTGGCGTCGGACGGTGGTATCTTTCCGGGATTTCCTTCGGTCGGCGTCACGTTCATCGCTTCTTGTGCGCACCGCGAGCGGACTCGAGGAGCAACTGATGGTCGAGCCAGTCGCAGTCGCCGACCGTGTTCTCCATGCGACGCAGGTTTCGTGCGCGCAGGAACCGGCCAAGCGGCCGTCGATGGACCCTCAGGTCCGAAATGTCGATCAGCCCCAGTTCGCCTTCCGGCGTGACGATGACGTTGCCGAGGTGCAGGGAGCGGAAATAGACGCCAAGATCGTGCAGGTGCGCGACGAAGACGTTGAACGCCTTCTTGAGCTTGCGCTCACGCTCGGGGGGCAGGCCGTTGCGCCACAACTCGCGCAGGGTCGTGCCTTCGAGCGGGTGGTAATGGACCGCGTCGCGTCCGATGTCGGCAATTCGGTAGACGGCAATCACCCGCGGGCTGGGAATGCCCAGCCCGGCCAGCGCGGCGGCGTTATCCGCAAACCGTTGGGCGTAGGGATACCATGCCGCAGACGAGATCAGTCGCTTGCGACGGAACATCTTGATAAAGGTTCCGTCAGCGAGGCGCAGGACCTTGTCGCCGGTCGGATCTCTTTCGAGAACCTTGGCGCCTTCACGCAAGGCCAGAAAATCCTGGTATTCGAGTTTGATCAATTGCCGGCCTGTCGAGCCAAAGCGCCCATTGTATCGCCCCGCAAGGCGCCCCAAGTGTCCCACGGCCGGCATGGTAACATCCTGCGACTATCGTCCAGGCTCACGACAAGTTGATGAATCCAGCCAAGGCACCCACCGTTTCGTCGCTGAAGATCTACCTTCGCTTGTTGGGTTACGTTCGGCCTTTCATCGGGTTCTTCGCGATCAGCCTGCTTGGTTACGTCATGTTCGCCTCGGCGCAGCCGATGCTCGCGGGCATGATGAAGTACTTCGTGGACGGATTGACTGGAGCCGCCGACGGTGCGCCGACCGTCATGCCGTTGGTGGGCGAGGTACAACTCATGTACGGGATGCCGCTGCTCCTCGTACTGATCGCGTTGTGGCAGGGCATTGGGTCGTATCTGGGCAATTACTATCTGGCCCGCGTCTCGCTGGGGCTGGTCAACGACTTGCGCGTCGCCCTCTTTGACAGCCTGTTGCGCTTGCCCAACGGGTACTTCGATCGGCACAGCTCGGGGCACATGCTCTCGCGGATCACCTACAACGTGACGATGGTGACGGGTGCCGCGACCGATGCGATCAAGACCGTGGTGCGGGAAGGGCTGGCCGTGCTCTTCCTGTTCGGCTATCTGTTGTGGATGAACTGGAAGCTGACGCTCGTCATGGTGGCCATCCTGCCGTTGATTGCCGTGATGGTGAACAGTGCCAGCCGCAAGTTCCGGAAACTGAGTCGGGCTATCCAGACCGCGATGGGCGATGTCACCCACGTCGCTTCCGAGACCATCCATGGCTACCGTGTGGTCAGGAGCTTCGGCGGCGAGCCGTACGAGTCGTCCCGCTTCCGGGGTGCCTCCAATACGAACATGCGCAAGCAATTGCGCATGGTCCGCACTTCGGCGACCTTCACCCCGGCGCTGCAACTGGTGAACTACGTAGCGATGGCGGTACTGCTTTTCCTGGTTCTGCTGCTGAGGGGCGATGCATCGGCCGGCGATCTGGTCGCATACATTACCGCGGCGGGCCTCTTGCCGAAACCGATCCGTCAGCTGTCCGAGGTGAGTGCCACGATACAAAAGGGCCTTGCGGGCGCCGAGAGCATCTTCGAGCAACTCGACGAGCAGCCCGAAGTCGACCGGGGTACGGTCGAGCGCGACCGCGTCGAGGGGCGACTCGAGGTTTCGGATCTGAGTTTCGCCTATCCGGGAACGGAGGAGCGTGTGCTCGATGGCGTCAGCTTCTCCATAGATCCGGGTCAGATCGTGGCACTGGTCGGGCGCTCGGGCAGCGGCAAGTCGACGCTCGCGAACCTGATTCCGCGCTTCTATCACCATGAGCAGGGCGCCATTCTGATCGACGGAGTGGACGTAGAGGACTACACCCTGCGCAACCTGCGTCGCCACATTGCGCTCGTCACCCAGCAGGTGACGCTGTTCAACGATACGGTCGCCAACAACATCGCCTACGGCGACCTGGCGGGGGCGCCGCGCGAGGACATCATGCGCGCGGCAGAAGCGGCGTTTGCGCGCGAATTCATCGACCGTCTGCCCCAAGGCTTCGATACCCTCGTCGGCGAAAACGGTGTGCTCCTGTCGGGCGGTCAGCGTCAGCGCCTCGCGATCGCCCGTGCGTTGCTCAAGGATTCCCCGATCCTGATTCTCGATGAGGCCACCTCCGCGCTCGATACCGAGTCTGAACGGCACATTCAGGCAGCGCTCGATCAGGTGATGAAAGGACGCACGACGCTTGTGATCGCGCATCGCCTGTCAACGATCGAAAAGGCCGACATGATCATGGTCATGGACAAGGGTCGGATCGTGGAGCGTGGCAGCCATGCCGAACTGCTGGCGGCGGGGGGGCATTACGCGAGGTTGCATGCGCTGCAGTTTCGCGACGATGCCGAAGCTCCGGGGGGTGATCCGGCAGTCTCCCGGGGCAGCGACCGCCCCGGAGAATGAGAACACGCCCTAATCTGCCGGCGGCAGGTTGGCATCGAGCCACCGGTGCAGTGCGCTGCCGGCCGGCCAGTTCTTGAGTAGCCGCGCGCGATCCCTGCGCCAGGCGCGTCGATGGGCCATCACCGAGCGGTGCTGGCGCATCGCGTCGAGGTCGACCAGATAGAGTTCGCCTTCACTCCAGAGCAGGTTGGTGGCCTTCAGGTCGCCATGGCTGATTCGCGCACGGAAGAGGGTTTCGAAGAGACTGCGGATCGCTCCAGCCTCGCCGGGAGGGGGCTCGCAGTCAGGGGGCAGATGGTCAGCCAGATTCGGTCCGGCGCAGTAATCGGTGATCATCCAGGCGCGGCCACGCAGGGGGCCCCAGCGCTCCTCGATCACGGCCAGCGGCGCTGGAGTCGGGATGCCCAGCAGACGCAGGCGATTTCCCTCCACCCATGAATGCCACGCTCGGCTCGGCCGCCAGAGTCGGGACAGGGCGTGCCCCCGGTTCTTGAGGTTGTAGCGCTTGATGACCAGCGTGCGTGTCGTTCCGCGCACGCGTGCTACGGTGCATGTCCTGCCACTCTTCAGTCGGTCCCCGTCTTCCATGCCACGATCAGGGTCTTCGAGCAGTGTCTCGATCTCGGCTGCAGATGGACGAAAGAGAGCGACGTAGCGCCTGAAGCTCTTCTCGATTCTGAAGAGCGAGCAGTTTCGACGCACCTTTCCGAGGTAGTCCGCGAGACGCCGCAAGCGGGCGTGTTCGATGCCGGGGTTCAGTTCGGACAGTGCCGCACCGAGCGAGGGGTTGCCGAGTGCATATGCTGCAATAAGCGGCTCCAGTGCGAGATCCCATGCCATCGGAAGCTGCGCGATCAGCAGGGCAAGATTGTCGCGGGCCTGCTCCGGATCGAGCGTCGACGCCGCACGCTGGCGAACGGTATCGCCGTCGATCACGTACAGCCTGTCCTCGTGCTTCAGGAAATTGCCGAGATGAAGATCCGAATGGGTGATTCCGCTCGCATGCATTCGGCCCAGCAACGCGAACGCCGGCTCCAGGATGCGGTGGCATGCATCCGATCCGGGAGCCGGGCGGGCAATCTGCTGCCAGGCTTGAAGCAGGGTTTCGGAACCCGCCAGGAACTCGGTGACGATTGCGTGGCCGCCTGCGGCAAGCGGTGCGGCCGCTATCAATCCCGGGGTGGGCAGTCCGGCACGCACGAGGTGCCCGATTCCGTCGCGCTCGCGCGCCCAGTGCCTTGCGCTGCTGTCTCCGATATACAGCTTGGCCAGGACCTGGCGGTCGCCGAGTTCGCCCTCCGCGACGATGCGCTTTCCGGGCAGACTGCGCAGCATGCGTGTCGCGCGCAACTCGCTTCCGTCGTCGAGTGCGATACGGAAGGGCAGTTCCGGCGTGCGCCCCGCGACGCGCAAGGTCTCCCGCGTCACCAAAGGCACGTCGGCGTCTACGGGTCTCGTCGGTTCAGGCATCGAGGCTGTCATCGGCGAGGATCCCGCCGGCATCGATGCCACGCAGCTTCGCCTGGATCCTGCGGTTACCGGTGCGGATCGTTTTCGCCATCATGCCCAGTTCCGGATTGAGGACCATGGTCGCGTGATTGACATGATCGACGTATCGCCCAAGCTGTGCCGATTCCAGGAAGACCATCCGGTAACCGGCAGCCACCATCTTCCTGTGCATCACGCTCCCGGCGACCTCTTCTTCGTCCGAGAAACCCGTGCGCAGCGCTCGAATGACGTCCATCCGGTACATCGCACAGTGGCTGCGGAGATAGTGAAGGGCCGGATCGAAACGCTCGGCGCGGTAACCCCTGCGACCCGTGATCCTGAACACGCCCACCTTCCACATCTGTTCCAGCCTGCGGCCGAACCGCTCGAGGCGTGATTTCGATTCTAGCTTCCACGAGCCGACGCCGGCCACCAAGGGATCGCTGAGGAACGGGTCGAGCAGTACGTCGAGCCAATCGGAGCGTTTCACGAACGTGTCCGTGTGGATCGACAGCACGTAAGGCGTCCTGACCCGTTCGAGCGCCGCATCGAGCGCACGTGAGTGGGACAGCGGTGGAGGCTCAGGCAACTCGACACGTCGTTCGATCAGCTCGATCCAATTCAGGGAACGCAGATAGTCGAGCGAAGCGTCTCCCGAGTCGTTGTCGATTGCGATGACGTGTACCCGCGCGGGATCCGTATGCTTTCTTATCAGGCGGAAGCAGATCCGGGTGATATCGGGCGTCCTGAAATTCGGCACGAGAATGGTGACTTCCTTGCCCTGCGCATGTTCTGTCCTGCTCATTCGCGTCCCTTGAAGAAAGCGAGAATGCTGGCGATCCGGGCCCTGTCCGAATCGGTCAGATGCCGATGCCCCGTGTATTGATGATAGAAGCGCAGACGTTGTGTCCGTGACAGCCGGTATTTCGCCACCTTGTCGAGGCAGGCCAGGTCCTTGATGATCCGGTAGCGGAGAAACGGACCCTGCCAGTACTCGCCGCTGGGGCAGTCGATCAGGTACACCCGGGGCGGTCCGTTGGTGATGAGGAGGTTGCGCCATTTCAAGTCGTTATGAACGAAGTTGCGATCGTGCATCGCACGCGTGATCGCCGCGACCTGGCGCGATACCTCGGCGACCCAGCCGCGATCTTTCAGGCGCGCATCGTCTGTTTTCGCCAGGTGCGCGAGATCGACGGTATCCGGAACTTCCTCCGTGATCATCGCGCCGCGCGAGAAACCGCCCAAGCGCCGTTCGAGTCCGTAGGCGACGACGGTGGCAGTCGGAATTCCCCACGCGCGGAAGTCCATGAGGTTCTCCCATTCTGCCCGGACGCGCGGTCGCCCCAACCAGCGCCGCAACACATTTTTTCCGGCGCCGGTGTAGCGTTTGACGTAATAGCACTTTCCTTCGATGCGCACCCGCAGGACTTCGCTGAGGGGATCGCGTGCGACACGTTCGCCCTTCAGGGCGAACACGGCATCGAGCGAGCCGAACATTCGTCCTGCCTCCGCGTCGGTGAGTTCGGGTGCGAGCGTCCAGGACGTCATCTTTGCAGTGCGGGGCGGTTGGCGAACTTGCGCTCGTAGCGGCGCTGTAGGCGCGCAGCCTCCCTTTCCAGTGCCGACAGCGCGCGTCGTTCACGAACCAGCGTGTCGCGCAAGCGGCTCGGGAAGTAGTCGCGCAGAAAACGAAGTCGGTCCCGCTTCGTCAGGCCGATGTTGAGTGCCGAAAAATAAAGCGCGGCGAGGTCCTTGTGGCGCCACCGAGCCGGGGTGTGCGCACGGATCTGGGCGCGATGCAGGTCGATGACCGAAACGCGAAGGGATTCGGGCTCGGGCGTCGGGTCCGTGTGCAGCAGGAAGTGGCACAGATAGAAATCGCGATGATTGACCCCGCCTTCGTGCATGCGCCGTGCAATTCGCGCGAGCCTGGCAATCAGCGCGTGTTTCAGCGCCGCAGCGGGCGGTTCGCGTGACCACTCACGGGTAAACGCATCGAGGTCGACGGTTGGTTCGAGTGCTTCCGTGACGAGAAAGGACTTGCGGTTGGCCGGACCCGCGCCGCGCTCACCGTAGGCCACCACGGTCATGGTGTCGATGCCGAGCGTGTCGAACGCGCGAATGGCCCGGAGTTCGGACCCGGCACCCAGCACCGGCAGGCGAAGGCGCAACAGATTGCCAAGAATCTGACGCCATCCGATTCCGCGATGAAGCTTGGCGTAATAGGCGCGACCATCCGCTTCGAAGCGCAGCGTCTTCCGACCTTCGATCTCGCGAACCACTTCACCGCTGAGTGCGAAGGCCATCTCGAACGGATCGCGCCCGGCCCATAGCCTCGCGAAAGGCGCTTCCAGGTGGATTTCGTCGATCCGCGCGAACATCATGAACCACTTCGGAGAATGACGTCTGCCGCCCGTTCGGGCAGGCTGTAGAGGTCCGCGCTGGCGGCAAAAGCCAGTGCGTCCGCATGCCAGCGGGAACGCGCCTCCGGGTCGGCAAGCATCTCGGCGAGAAAGCGGTCCAGCGTCGCCTGCTCGAATGGCTCCGGGACGACCCGGCCGGCATTTGCCTCGGTTATGTAGTGCGCGTAGCCGCAGACTTGCGTGACGAGTGCCGGCAATCCGGCCACCAGGGCTTCGAGCAGTACGGTGCCCGTGTTCTCGTGTCGAGCGGGATGCAGCAACAGCTCTGCACCCAGCAGGAAACGTGGCACATCGTCCCGTCCACCCGGGATCGAGATCCGGTCCGCGATGCCGAGCCCACGCGCCTGCTCCAGAAACGGCTTGGGATCGTCGGCGCCGAGCGCGATCAAACGCGTGCGGTGTTTCAGGTGGTCAGGCAGTGCTCCCATCGCCGCGATGGTACGATCCAGTCCCTTGCGTGGAAAATCCGATCCGATCTGCACCAGCAGCAAGTCATCGTCGGCAAGTCCGAACTCGCGACGGAATCCTGCGCGGATCTCGGCCGCATTCGGGGGTGCGCGTCGGTCCGCAGCGATCCCTGGCGGAAGCGGGTGGAAGCGTGTCGCAGGTGTCCCGTAGTACTTCTGGAACAGCGCCTGTTGCACGCTCGATATTGACAGGATCTGCGTCTTCGCTTCGGGCGAGAACACGGCCCGCTCGTACGCGGAAAAATGGCGGTAGCGGGGGCTGAGCCTGTAAAGGGGTTTTCTCAGCGTGCGTGCCTTCTCCTCGAAACACGGGTCGGCGGCGTAATAGACGTCGAGTCCCGGCATCTTGTTGAAGCCGATCACGCGATCGGCCGGCCGTTGCGCCAGATCTGACTGCACCCAGCGGGTAAACTTCGCGTAACGCCGATGGTTCATCAGGGCCGTTACCGGGACTCGGACGATCTCGAAGCCGTCCGGCGTGTCACCCTCCCATTCCATCACGTATGCGCGAATGGCATGTCCCCGATCCTGGCAGATGCGGGCGATGCGCAGAAAATCGCGTTGCAGGCCTCCGAACGGAAAGAACTTGTAGAGGCAGAAGGCAAGTTGCATCAGGGAGCTTCCATGGCGTTGTTCGTCGCGCGGCCGGGTGCGGGAGAGTGCAGAAGCGGGAACAGGGTATCCCACACGCGATCGGGATTCAGTCGCGTGAAGCACAGCGGAGATTCGCCCTCCGGGTCGAACTGCGCCAGATCGGCTTGCGTCGGCTGGTAATTGCATTGCTTGGCAAGACAGGGTGCGCAGGCGAAATTCGATGCGAGGTGAATCTGACCCGTCCCCCAGGCGCCCGTGAAATCCGGATTCGTCGGGCCGAACAGCGAGATCGTCGGCACGTCGAAAGCAGCGGCCAGATGACCCAATCCGGTGTCGACCGCCACGCAGGCGGTGGCGCCGGCCAGCTCGGCCGCCATCCCGGCCAGCGCCAGCCGGGGCAGGACCTCGACCCGCGCGAGTCCTGAAGCGAGGCGTTGTGCGCGCCTCCGTTCCGTCTCGTCGCCCCACGGCAGGTGAACTGCCCAGCCGGCCTGGTTCGCGCGCTCCAGCAGTTCGCGCCAGTAGGCCTCCGGCCAATGCTTGGATTCCCAAGTCGTGCCGTGCAGGAAAACGAGGTAGGGTCGGGGGGGGTCGGCCCGACGGTCCACGGACGCGAAGACCCGCCCGCGATCAAGCCCGTAGGATCCGGGACCATCCGGAATCTGGTAGCCCAGCGCGCGCGCGAAGAGTTCGCGAACGCGCTCGACGGCGTGTCGTCCCTGTGCGACCGGGTGCCGGTGCGTGTAGAAGTAGCTCGCCAGCGGTTCCCGCGCGGAATCGCCGTCCAGCCCATGCACCGGGGTGGTTGCGTAGCGGGTCAGCAGGGCACTCTTGATGAGTCCCTGTGCATCGATGGCCGCGTCGTAATGCGCCTGGATCAGCTCGCGCGTGAAGCGCCGCCACTCGCCGCTCGCCCAGGTTCGGAACACCGCCTTGCGCCAGCGCCGGATCGCCACCGGGATGACGCGGTCGACGGCCGGGTGCCAGCTCGGGATCTCCGCATAGTTCTCTTCCACGACCCAGTCGAAGCGGATGCCCGGGATGGCGTGGGCCGCATCGGTCAGCGCGGGCAGCGTGTGGATGACGTCGCCGAGAGATGAGGTCTTGATGAGGAGGATGCGCATGGCTCCGCCCGTCAGCTCGCCGCCAGCGGCGCATCGATCGCGAGTCCGTCGAGGGCATCGAGGACGCTCTGCGGCGTGATCCCGGTGAGGCATCCGGTATGGCCGAGCGGACATTCGCGCTTGAAGCAGGGTGAGCACTCCAGCCCGAGGTAGCGTATCGCGACGCGTTCGGACAGCGGGGGCGTGTGTCGGGGGTCGGACGACCCGTAGATCGCGACCAGCGGGACGTCGAGCGCGGCGGCTACATGCATCAGGCCGGAATCGTTGGTGACGGCGGCGCGGCACGTCGCGAGCAGATCGACCGCCTCGCCCAGCTGGGTTTTGCCGCACAGGTTCGCAACGTGATCCTCCAAGTCTGCCGCGACGATGTCGCCGGCGGGACGGTCCTTGTCCGACCCCAAAATCCAGATCTGGTAGCCGCGCTCGACCAGGGCTTCGGCCAGCGACGCGAAGTGGGGCAGCGGCCATTGCTTTGCCGGACCGTACTCCGCGCCGGGCATGAAGGCGACGGGCGGGCGATCGGAGACCAGTCCGAGGCGGTGACGCAATTGCGCCTGGTTGTCGGCATCGGCTTTGAGTTGCGGCCGGGGCAAGGGGTCGGGGAGCGGCTTGCTTGCCCCGCGTCCGAGCGCGACGAAACGCTGCACCGTCATCGGCAGTCGACGTTTGTCGAGCATGCGCATGTCGTTGATGAAGCCGTAGCGCATCTCGCCGCGAAAGCCGGTGCGCTCCGGAATCCCGGCAAACAGCGGGATCAGTGCGGACTTCAATGAGCCGGGAAGGACGATGGCCTGATCGTAGCCGATGGTGGCCAGCTGGCGCGCGAGTTCCCAGCGCACACCCAGCTGGAGCTGGCCGTGGCCGACCGGCATCGCGATGCCGCGATCCACCTCCGGCATGCGCGCGAGAATGGGTAGCGACCACGGTGGGGCGAGCACGTCGATTTCGCAGTCGCTACCCGCCTTCAGCGTCATGAACAGGCTCTGCGCCATGACCATGTCGCCGACCCAGGACGGGCCCACCACGAGAATCCGGCGCATCGGTTTCACTGTTCCCGTTGGGCCAGCCAGTCCAGATAGCGGGGCACGCCGGCTTCGACCGGCATGAATTCATGCGCGCAGCCGGCCGTGCGCATCGCGTTCATGTCCGCCTCGGTAAAGCTCTGGTAACGCCCCTTGAGATGCTCGGGAAAGGGGATGTAGTCGATCTCGCCGCTCCCGTGCCACGCGATGGCCGCACGTGCGACATCGTTGAAGCTTTGCGCCTTGCCCGTACCGAGGTTGAAGATGCCCGAGACCCCGGGGTTGTCGAGCAGCCACAGGTTCACCGCGACGACGTCATCCACGTGGATGAAATCGCGCCGCTGCTCTCCCGCCGCGTAGCCGTCGCAGCCCTCGAACAGGCGCACGCGGCCACCTTCGCGGAGCTGATTGTAGAAGTGGAATGCCACGCTCGCCATGCTGCCCTTGTGTTGTTCGCGCGGGCCATACACGTTGAAGTAGCGCAGTCCCACGACCTGGCTTTCGGTCTTCGGCAGCAAGGGCCGCAGGTGGCAGTCGAACAGGAACTTGGAAAAGGCGTACATGTTGAGCGGGCGTTCGAACTCTCGCGCCTCGCGGAAGTCCGGGCCCATGCCGTACACGGATGCCGAGGACGCATAAAGCAACGGGATCCGGCGTGCGACGCACCAGCCGAGGAGCGCCTTGGTGTACTCGTAGTTCACAGCCATGACGAATCGGCCGTCCCATTCGGTCGTGGATGAGCACGCCCCTTCGTGAAACACGGCCTCGACCGGACCGAAGTCCGCGCCTGCCTGGATTCTGCGCAGGAAGTCGTCCTTGTCGGCGTAGTCGCGGATGTGGAGGTCGGCCAGATTGAGGCACTTGTGGCCGTCGCTGAGGTCGTCGACGACGAGGATGTCGTCGATTCCGCGCGCATTCAGGCCGTGGATGATGTTGCTGCCGATGAAACCGGCGCCGCCGGTGACGATGATCATGATGTTCCCTTCTTCCGGATCTCAGCCGACCGAGCCGGCCTGCATTGCACGTTCGAGTTCTTCGACGCTGACGGTGGCGGTGCCGAGCTTGCCGACCACGATACCGGCGGCGACATTCGCCAGTGAGGTCGCGTCTGCCAGGGTCAGACCGCAAGCAAGCCCCGCGCCGAGCACTGCGACCACGGTATCGCCCGCGCCGGTGACGTCGAACACATCGCGTGCGCGGGTCGGCAGGTTCAGTGTCGGCAGTCCGCGCTGCAGCAGCGTCATGCCACGCTCGCTGCGGGTAATGAGTAGTGCCTCGAGGTCGAGCGCTTCACGCAAGGCTTCGGCGCGAGCCACCAGCGTCTGCTCGTCCGCGCAATGCCCCACCACCGCCTCGAACTCGGTCATGTTGGGGGTGAGCACGGTGGCGCCGCAATAGCGCCCGAAGTCGGTACCCTTTGGGTCGACGACGATTGCGGCTCCTTGTTCCCGGGCGACGCGGATCAGGCTGCCGACCTGGGCCAGGGTTCCCTTGCCGTAGTCGGAGAGAATGATGGCGCCGCAGCCGGGCAGCGCGGCCTCGAAAGCGGCCTCGATACCGGCCGACTCGAGCACCGCGAAGCTCTCCTCGAAATCGAGCCGGATGAGTTGCTGATGGCGGCTGATGATGCGCAGCTTGGTGATCGTCGGATGCTGGGGTGCTTCGAGCAGATGGCAGGTGACCCCGCCCGCATCGAGGCGATCGCGCAGGAGTTTTGCCGCTTCGTCGCGCCCGACCAGCCCCACCAGCGCGGCGCCGGCTCCAAGCGAAGCGGCATTGAGCGCCACGTTGCCCGCGCCTCCGGCGCGAAATTCATCGCCCTCGACCCGTACGATGGGCACCGGCGCCTCGGGTGAAATACGGTTGGTGGAGCCATGCCAGTAACGGTCCAGCATCACGTCGCCGACGACGAGGACGCGACCGCTTGAAAAATCGGGAAGGGCTGGATGCATGGATGTCATCGCGAATCGAAATAGTCTGTGATTATCCCACGAACGCAACACGCCCTAACGATTGAACCACTTCAGCGCGACGCCCCAGTCCTCGATGTCCAGCCGGGTGACGCGCCCGCAGGCAAAATCCAGACCGAGCCAACGCTCCTGGGGCACGCCGAGAAGGTGTCCCGCGATGACACGCAGCGGCCCGCCATGCGCGACGATAACGACCGGTGCGTCGGGTGGCGTCGCGAAAAGTTCATCGAGCCAGTCGCGGACCCGGTCGGCCATTTCGAGTGCGGACTCCCCGCCAGGTGCGCTGAAGCCGAGCGGATCCGAGGCCCATTTGTCCACCGCATCGCCGAGTTCCGTGTAGGGCATCAGCTCCCAAGCGCCGAAATGCATCTCCTTGAGACGATCGTCAAGGAGCGGCGATCCCAGTTCTGCCGCCAGCAGACGAGCGCGGGCGAGCGGGCTGGCATGGAGGTGAAACGTCGCGGGCAACAGTGGACGCAGCCGTGTGGCGACCTCGCTCGCCGATTCGGCCAATCCGACATCCGCCTGGCCATAGCACACGCCCGGCGGTACGGCCGGTCGGGGGTGACGAATCAGATGAAGTTCCATGCCATCAGTATTCCGAGGTAGCAGCCGAGTTCGCTCGCCTGCTGAGCGGCGCCCAGGCAGTCGCCGGTATAGCCCCCGAGGCGGCGCTCAAAGATGCGGGCCGCCCACGCCGTGACGGCGATGACGGAGACGAGTGCCGAGGCGGCTTCGATGGGGGCCAGCAGTAGGAGCGGTGCAAGCCCGAAAACCCCGGCCGTCGCAAGTTCACCCCGCCGCAGCCGGTGTGCGAGTGGTCTGGATTTCGACTGCATGTCCTCACGCACATAGGCCATGGCATGGAGCAGGCTCGTCGAGGCCAGGCGCGACAGTGGATGGGCCACCAGCAGCGCAACCGCGACGGCAGTGTTGCCGCTTGCGCCCAGTTCGACCAGGGCGGCAGCCTTCGCCAGCAGCATCAGCACCAGTCCGACGGTGCCGTAGGTGCCGATGCGCGAATCCTTCATGATCGCGAGCACCTGCGTCTTGTCCCAACCGCCGCCCAAACCGTCGCAGGCATCGGCCCAGCCATCCTCGTGGAAGGCGCCTGTGAGGCGGATCGTGATCGCCATCGACAGGAGCACCGCGAGCAGGTGTGGCAGTACACTCGCGAATGCGAGATAGCTTGCGGCCCCGACGGCGCCCACGATCCAGCCCACGAGCGGGAAATAGCGCGCGGCATGGTTCAGCCGCTCGGGTGACCACGGAACCCATGCGGGCACCGGGATGCGGGTGAAGAACCCCAGTGCGGTGAAGAAGATCTCGATCTGGTAGCGCATCAGGCTCTTCTGTCGCTGACGCCGGCCGAATCGAAGCTCGCCATCTGATCGAGAAAGTTTACCGCGGCTTCGATCAGCGGATAGGCCAGTGCGGCGCCCGTGCCTTCACCCAGGCGCAGGTCGAGTTCCATCAGGGGCTCGACACCGATGTGCGCAAGCTGCAGGGCATGGCCCGGTTCCATGGAGCGATGCGCAAACACGCAATAAGGCAGTATCGCGGGTGCGATCGCGTGAGCCACGAGCACGGCTGCGGTAACGATGAAGCCGTCGACGACGACGAGCATGCGTTGCTCGGCAGCACCGAGCATCGCCCCGGCCATCATCGCAATCTCGAAGCCGCCGTATTCCGCCAAGACGCCCGCGGGGTCGGAGGGCCTGCCGCCGCGGGCGAGCGCCTGCGCCAGCAGGCCGCGCTTGCGTACGAGTCCCTCATCGTCCAAACCGGTACCGCGACCGGTCACGGCGTCCAGATCGGCACCGGTCAGGCAGTGGGTCAGAAGCGAGGCCGACGCGGTGTTGCCGATACCCATTTCGCCGAAACCCACCAGGTTGCAGCCCTTGTCGGCCAGGGCCCGGGCCAGTGAGCGCCCCCGTGTGACAGCGTCCTTTGCAAGCGCCGGAGTCATTGCGGGCATCTGCAGGTAGTTCTCGGTGCCGTACCCGAGCTTTGCATCGATCAGTCCGGTGCGGGGCCCAAAGTCTTTGTTAACGCCTGCGTCGACGATGCTCAGATCGAGACCCATCTGCCGGCAGAACACGTTGATCGCGGCGCCGCCCGCGAGAAAGTTTTCCACCATCTGCCAGGTGACTTCCTGAGGGAACGCCGACACGCCCGCCCGAGCCGCACCATGGTCGCCGGCAAACACCATGATGTGCGGTTGGCGGATCCGCGGCGAGGTCGACTGCTGGATGAGCCCGATCTGCAGCGCCAGCGTCTCGAGACGTCCGAGCGCCCCGGCGGGCTTGGTCTTGCGATCGATACGACGCTGGATCTCGCCCTGAAGGGCGGTATCCGGTGCGGAGATGGCAGGCTGCATCCGTAGCCTCCGGTGGTTTCGACGAGCACGCGATGTTAGCCCGGATGCCGCGTCAATTGTACCTTTGCAGGTGCCGCACCCCTGCCATGGTCCGACCGTAGTCACGAACCGGTCTTGAGTGTCGGCGTGTCCTTCGCTGCCGTGATTCGGGCAAGCTGCCTCTGCTCCTTCTGGTGGTACATGGCCTTGTCCGCCGCCTGCAGCAGGGAGGCAGCGTCCTTGCCGTCCTCCGGGAAGAACGCGAATCCCACCGACGCGCTGATGGTCACGTTGCCGCCGCGGATCTGGAACGGTTTCGCAAGTTCTTCGGCAACACCCGATGCGACCCGGTTCGCATCCTCGGTATCGAAGACTTCTTCGAGTACCAGCACGAACTCGTCACCGCCCAGCCGGGCCACCGTATCCTCGGCGCGCACCAAGTGCTGCAAGCGACCTGCCACCGCCACCAGCAACTCGTCTCCCGCGGCATGGCCGAGTTCGTCGTTGACCGGCTTGAAGCCGTCGAGGTCGGCGAGCAGCACGACCATCCGGGCGTTGTGACGCCGGGCGCGAGTGATGCCGTGCTCGATCCGGTCGTCGAGCAGCAGACGATTGGCGAGGCCGGTGAGGGGATCATGATGCGCGATATGCTCGAGCCGTTCCTGGTTGCGCTCCAGCTGCTCGTTGGCGCGTTCGAGTTCCAGCGTGCGCTGGGCGACGCGCTGCGCGAGCACCTGCTCGGAGCGCTGCAGCGTCTGCACCAGCCGTGCCTGCGATGCGAGCGCCTCGTTTTGCGCACGCGTGCGTTCGCGGCGCAGGATATTGATGCTGTTCGCGAGGGCGAAGGACAGCAGCAACATCTCCAGCGCGGATCCCACCTGCATCGCATAAGTGGTAAATACATTGGTCGGAACCCATGTGTGATAACGCGCCGCCACGACTGCGGCACCGAGCAGCACGGCGGTCCATGCGAGAAGGTACAGTTCGGCACCCGGAACGTCCTTCATCCAGCATCGCACCCCGCTGGCGACGGCAGTCAGGGCAAAGAGAATGCCGAGGACCGGCAGCGCCGCAGCACCGTAGACATAGGGCAGCACGAACATCGCTGCGATATTGATCGCGAACAGGGCGGCGAAACCCAGCAGTATCCTGTCCAGCCACGGGGCGCTCGCCCGGGTGCCGAGAAAACTGCGCGCGAACATCGCGCTGAAGACGCCCGAGAAGGCAAGGCCGACGGGCAGGGCGATGTGTCCCCACCAGGTCGACTCCGGCCACAGGAACTGGTTGCCGAAGCCGTTGTAAGAGACTTGCCCTACCAGCATGCCGGACAGCATGAGGACGTACTCGAGGTAGCGCCGGTCGCGGATCGACAGGTAGAGCAGGAAGTTGTAAAGCAGCAGGGCGGCAAGTGCGCCGTAGTAGAGTGCGAGTAGGGAGTATGACTTCTGTGTGTTGAGATTGAACGCGCTCGCGTCCCACAACACCAGCGGAATCGTGAGGGAGCCTTCGGTTTCGACCTTCAGAATGACGGTCGTGGATTCGCCGGGCAGGAGGTCGAGCGGGAACACAAGATTGCGATGCGCGACGGGGCGCGTGGAGAAGGCAACGCGGTCGCCTGCGACGAGGGGTTCGGTGTCGTCGCCAAGGTAGAACTCGACCCTGTCCAACGCCGGATAGGCGACTTCGAGGAACCAGCGGCCCCTCTGCGGCGCCGTGCCTGAATAGGGCGCGCGAACGTCGAAGCGCAGCCAGTGCGGCGCGCTCGAGTAACCGAGGCTGATGTCTCCGGAATCCGCTTCGATGGAGCGGAAACGTTCCACCGCTTCCGGGGCGCGGACAGTCTCGATGGTGAGATCGCGTTCGGCATCGACGAGGACCCTTGCCTCCCCGATGATGTGCACCGATCCGTCTGCAGCGCTCGGGAGCACCACGGCCGATGCCCAGGCCGGGACTATCCCCGGGAACGCGGCGAGCACGACGAGCAGGAAGGCGAGACGCGACAGCTCGCCGAGCCTTCTGATGCCGTGCCGGCAGCGTGTCGGGGCGCGATGAGACTCGTTCGCCTCGGACGTCGATACATCTGATTTCATGGACTAATGATAAGGTCGAGCGGGCACGGGGCGGCGTGACAAATGTGCTGGAATGGCAACGATTTCGCCCCCGATGGAGAAATCTGCGGAACTTGCGCACGCATCATCGGCGAACGGTCCCCCTGCGAACGTGCCGTCGTCATCCCTTGAGCCGAAGCGGGAGTCCGGCCGCGATGAAGGTGACCTGCGAGCATGCCGACGCGACCGCCTGATTCAGCCGTCCGGCCTCGTCGCGAAATACGCGGCCGAGCGGTGTATCCGGAACCAGCCCCAGCCCCACTTCGTTCGCGACGATCAGAATGGTTCCGCGCAGTTGCGGGATCAGTTCGGTCAGGGCGCTGCGCTCTTGCTTCACGCGAACAAGCGTGTCCTCGTATCTTTGCCCTTCCGTATCGCTCCCTGCCATCAGATTGGTCAGCCAGAGTGTCAGGCAATCGACGATGACGCACCGTTCCGGGGCCGCTTCGACGGCGAGCGCCGCGACCAGCGCAAGCGGCGCCTCCACCGTGCGCCATTGCGAGGGCCGATCATTGCGATGGCGGTCGATACGTTGGGCCATCTCCGCGTCCAGGGCCTCGGCGGTCACGATCACGCTTGTCGGCAGGCCGCGTTCGCGGGCGAGCCGTTCGGCGAATCCGCTCTTGCCCGAACGGGCGCCGCCAAGTATCAGGTGAGTGCTCATGTGACCGCGTGCCCCTGCATGGTGTGACGGCGTGCAGGTGCCGAAGTGGCCTGAAACACGCTATCATTCGCACCTCATCCTTCGGGGTGAGACGTGTTTCAGGTGCCCGACGGCGGCTCACGCCGAAGGGTTAAACGGGAAACAGGTGCGCGGTGAAGGATACCGGAACCGCAATGCCTGTGCTGCCCCCGCAACGGTAAGTGGACGCAGGACGCATCCAGTACGCCACTGAGCGAAAGCTTGGGAAGGCGATGCGTCGAGTCCTGCAGCTTGAGCAAGCTGCAGGCAAAGCCCACGAGCCCGGATACCGGCCCGAACACGAAATGGCGGAAGTGCCGCGGGGTGGCGGCGACGGGCTGGTCTTGGTCTTGCTCTGTTCGACTCCCTTGCGTGTGCTTCCAATCGTGGCATTGCCGTGGCGCGCGGGGACGCACGTTGCGGTTCAGGGAGCAATAACAATGAAACTTCGTCTTGGCCCTTCCGCACTGGCGGTGGCTGCCGCATTTCCGTTTCAAGTCTCGTCGGTGTTCGCCGACGAGCCGGTCGCCCAGGCAGTCGTGGTCACCGCGACACGCATCGAGATCTCCGACGTCGACGCGCCGTACGCATCCGAGGTGCACCTGCGTGACGCGATTGAACGTTCGGGCGCCACAACCCTTTACGATTACCTGTCGCGACACACCTCCATCCAGGTCCTTCCTTCTTACGGCAATCGCTTCACGCCGAGTCTGGACATGCGCGGCTACGGGATCGAGAACGGCCATCAGAATCTTGTCGTGGCACTGAACGGACGCCGCCTCAACAACATCGACATGGTGCCGCAGCTCATCGGCTCGATTCCGCTGGCGGATGTCGAGCGGATCGAGATCACCAGGGGCAGCGGTTCGGTGCTGCATGGAGACGGCGCAATGGCCGGCACGATCAGCATTTTCACGCGTGCGCATGAGGGCGTTACGATCCAGGCTCAGGCCGGAAGCCATGGCCTGCGTGGGGGAGCGATCGCGGCGGGATTCGCGCACGATCGCCTGTCGCTGTCCGCGGTCGCGGACCGGAGTTCGCATGACGGATTCGGCAAGCGCGATGCGACCGGCAAGCGCGACGAATCGCAATCCGAGAGCTGGCGCGTCGATGCAACGCTGGCGGCGACCGAGTCCTTCAAGCTGGATCTGGACGCGTCCAGCGCCAGGATCGATACGCGCTACGTCGAGCCGCTTACCTTGGCCCAGTTTCGCGCAGATCCGTCGCAGAGCAGCGGCGTACCTTATTCGCATCAGAAGTACCGATCGGACACATGGGGTGCGGGGGCCGTGCTGCAGCTTGCGGGTCCGCTGAGTCTGATCGCCCGCCATGATCATGAGGACAAGCGTTCCGAATTCGTGAACTGGGCTTTCAAGTCCGATTACGTGTATCGCTCGAGCGAGATTTCGGTTCAGTATTCAGACGGTGCGGTCCATCTCAATACGGGCGTGCAGACCTTCGACGGGGTGCGCAAATCGGCTTTCGACAAGACGTCGAAGAACGATCTGGGGTGGTTTGTGCAGGGTCAGTACGAATTCGATCGCCTGATCCTGTCTGCCGGTGCTCGCACCGCACGCATCGACTACGTGTACAAGCCCATTGCCGGTGCAAGTCTGAAGGACGATCTTCGCCTCTTTGCATGGGATCTCGGAGCGAATTTCCGCATCTCGGACACTCTTAGCGCATTCGGTAATCTGAACCGGGCCTACCACGCGCCGGACATCGACCGTTTCTTCAGTGGCGGGTCCTTCAACGCATTCATCGAGCCAGCGACGGCCCATACGCTTACGCTCGGCGTGAACCATCAGACGGCGGCCAGTCAGTTGAAACTCAGCGCGTTCTACGCGAGGCTGAAAAACGAGATCTACTATTTCGACACCGGAAACTGGCTAACCAGTTACAACACCAACATTGACCGGTCACACAAGTATGGATTCGAACTGCAGGGGACGATGCAACTGATGCCCCGAGTGAGCGGTTCCTTGAACTATGCGTGGACAAAAGCGATCGTCGATCGCGAGGACGAAGGCAGCGGCGCTTTCAATGGCAAGGACCTGCCCGGCGTTCCACGGCATAGCCTGATCCTGGGCGTCGATGTGCGCGTATCGGATGCGGGCAACCTGCACCTGTCCCAGACGTGGCGTAGCCGTGCATGGGCGGCGTCGGACTTCGCAAATGCCGGATCGCAGAAGCAGAAGGCCTACCGTTCGACCGACGTGACCTATCGCCACCGTTTCAAGGATCTGGAGTTGTCGGCGGGAGTGTCTAACCTGTTGCGCGACCGAAATGGTCTGTGGGTCGCCGACGACGTCATCTATCCTGTCGATTTTGAGCGAACATGGACGATCGGCATGAGGCTCTCTTTCTGATGCGAGGCTGCCGCAGGTGGGCATGGACTACGCTGCGCCTTGTCTTCGCCGGGGGGGTGTAATGCCTGGCCGCGTGCGCGCGATCAAGGTGATCGTGTCGCTTGCGGCTGCGGGCCTGCTTGCCTTCGTGTGGGCGCTTTCCGCGGGTGATGTGGACGTTGGAGTGCGTCAGATCCTTGCCGCGCTCCTGGGGTCGGAGCAGGGCCTGGCCGTCGACGTGGTGCGCCACCTGCGTCTGCCGCGTGCGGTTGCCGTGTTCGTTTGCGGCGGCCTGCTGGCCTTGGCGGGTGCGCTCATGCAGGTGTTGCTGCGCAACCCTCTCGCCGACCCGTACATCCTGGGAATCTCCGGTGGTGCGGCTGTTGGCGCCCTGTGTGCGATGCTGCTCGGCCTGTCGCCGCTTGTCATGGACGGCGCTGCCTTCGCGGGTGCGCTCACTGCGATGCTGCTGGTCTTCGGTCTGGCGCATGGAGACGGTTCGTGGACGCAGACGCGTCTGCTCCTGACCGGCGTGATCGTGGCGGCCGGCTGCGGCGCGGTGATCACCCTGATGCTTTCGATCGCGCCCGACACCCGTATTCAGTCCATGCTGTTCTGGCTGATGGGCGATGCGTCGGGTGCCAGCCGGCCGTGGCCTGCGGCCGTGGTGCTGGTGATCGGACTCGTCATCGTCCTGCCTTTCGCGCGCGATCTGAACGTGCTCGCACGCGGCGAGACCACGGCACTTGCGCTTGGTGTACGGGTGCCGCGCCTGCGCTACATGTTGTACGTGGTCGCGTCGCTGCTCACCGCCGTGGCGGTGACCCTGATTGGTTCGGTCGGATTCGTCGGACTGATCGTACCGCACCTGATGCGTTTCGTGATCGGCAACGATCAGCGCCTGCTGCTGCCCGCGGCATCGCTCGCGGGGGGTGTCCTGCTGCTGGTGGCGGATACCGCGGCACGCACCATCATCGCGCCGGTTCAGCTGCCCGTAGGCGTACTGACTGCCCTGATCGGCGTTCCGGTGTTCCTGTTCCTGCTCTCCAGGCACCGTCGCTGACATGCAGCCCGTGTCCTCATCCTTTCTCGAGGCCGACCGACTCGCCCTGCAGATCGGCGAGCGCTGGCTGTGCTGCGAGTTCAGCCTCCGCCTCGGTGCCGGTGAGTGTCTGGTGCTTCTCGGCCCCAATGGCTCAGGCAAGACGACCTTGCTGCACACCTTTGCCGGCTTGCGCACACCGACGGTGGGGACGGTGCGCCTCGCCGACCGACCGCTTGGCGACTGGGTCGGCGGCGAGGTGGCCCGTTATCGGGGGCTGTTGCCGCAGCAGCAGCCCGACCATTTCTCCTCCACGGTTCTCGAAACGGTCTTGGTTGGCCGCCACCCGCATCTTGGGCGCTGGGGTTGGGAGAGCGCCGAAGACGAGTCGATCGCGCGCGGGGCGCTGCGGGACGTGGGGCTTGCCGGCATGGAGGATCGCGACATCCTGACTCTGTCCGGCGGGGAACGCCAGCGGGTGGCAATCGCCGCGCTGCTCGCACAGGCCCCCCGCCTCTACCTGCTCGACGAACCAACCAACCATCTCGACCTCCACTACCAGATCCAGGTCCTCGAACTTTTCCGGCGCAAGGCGGGCACCGGGTGTGCGGTGGCCATGGTGCTGCACGACATCAACCTCGCTGCTCGCTATGCGGACCACATCATCCTGTTCGACGGCCACGGCGGCGTGCTCGCCGGGACTTGCGAGCAAGTGCTTCAACCCGACCGGCTCAGCCACGCCTTCGGCCATCCGCTGCAGCGACATGAGATCGCCGGGAAGGTGGTGTTCCTCCCCGGTTGATCGAGCACCGCTCGCCCCGCGTCCCCCTGCGACGGCGAGTGTTCGCAGCCTCGGCGGCAACGCCATGGCGGGGGCCGGGGTGCGGGCCCCCGCCGCTCACAACGCCTATTTCTTTTTCGTGGAGCCGTCGGCACCGACCTTGAGTTGGTCGCGGATCTGCGCCACCGTCTTTTCGCCCAGTCCGGGAACCTGAACCAGGTCATCTACCGAAGCGAACGGACCATTCTGCTCACGAAACTGGACGATGGCGCTGGCCTTTGCCGGGCCAATGCCCTTGACCTGCTCCAGGGATGCCGCGTCCGCAGCATTGATGTCGACGGGGCCGGTGGCGATGGCCGCCATCGGAGACAGAGCGAGGGCAAGGATCAGTGAGCGCAGCAGTCGTTTCATCACACAACCTCCGGGTAATTGAATGCCATATGGCAAAAGAATTTTCGTACAGGCAGTCAAGAAATGTCAACGACATATGCGAAACATATAAAAGACTGGCCGGGTCGAGCCCGGAGTCGATCGACGAAGGGCTGGTGTGGCGGATGATTGCTTTTCGCGGGCGGCAATGCGCGGATTCTCTGCCCGATCGCGGCTGACGTCGCTCCCCCAGCAGTTTGGCACGGCCATGCCATTCATGTGGGAGCGGCGCGAACCCACCGTCGCCACGGGCCAGACCGCCCATTCGTGACTCACATCGCTCCCAGGGGGGGCAGAGGATTATGACCAGGGAAGACTGACTCCAGTCCCTTTTGCTCTTTGCGAGCCGTTCATTTTCGCGCCAGCGGCTCGTCACGACAAAGAGCGCGGCCGGTCGAATCGACGGGCCGCGCTCTTGTGTGCCTAACTCTCGGGATCGCGGTCGCCAGGCGTGTTTTCAGCGATTGCGCGATCCCGGTCTGGCCGAAAACAGCGCCGCTGGCTTCGAGCCGCGGCGCGAATCGCCGTCGCCCCGGCGTGGCGCAGTGTTTCCGTCGGGGGTGCCGCGACGGGGGGCGATACGGTTGCCATCGACATCCGCGCGCTGGGGCTGGATGCGGTTGCCGTCGACTTCGCCGCGTGGATTGTCGATCCGGTTTCCGTTCGCTTCACCCTGTCGCTGTGGGGCCCGAGGGGGCTGACCGGAGATCGGGCGCGGGCCGCTGCGCTGGTCGCCGCGACCCGTACGTGCGCGAGGGGCAGATGAGTCGGGGCTGTTCCTGCGCGGTGTGCGGCCCTGTCCTGCGCGCCCGAGCGGCGGCCTGGGTGCATCTTGCTCAGGGTTCTTCGAGGGTACGAAGTCAACCGGCGTGGCGCGTTCGATGCGGGTCTTGAGGAGGCGCTCGATGCCGGCGAGATGCTGCGTCTCCTCGACGTCCACCAGCGAGATGGCATGACCGGTACTTCCCGCGCGGCCGGTGCGCCCGATGCGATGCACATAGTCTTCGGCAATGTTCGGCAGTTCGAAGTTGATCACGTGCGGGAGCTGGTCGATGTCGAGGCCGCGTGCCGCAATGTCGGTCGCGACCAGAACCGGCAGGGAGCCGTCCTTGAACTGCGCCAGCGCGCGAGTGCGTGCCGCCTGGCTCTTGTTGCCGTGAATCGCTGCTGCAGCGATGCCCTGCTTGCCGAGGTACTCGGCCAGTTTGTTGGCACCGTGCTTGGTGCGCGTGAATACGAGCACCTGTTGCCAGTCGTTCTGCTTGACCAGATGCGCGAGCAGTTCGCGCTTTTGCTTCTGGCCGATCATGTATACGGACTGGGATACGAGCTCGGATGCGGTATTGCGGCGCGCGACCTCGACACAGCCCGGGTTGTTGAGCAGGTTGTTGGCCAACTCGCGGATCTCGTCGGAGAAGGTCGCAGAGAACAAGAGATTCTGGCGCTGCTTCGGCAGCAGCGCGAGGATCTTGCGAATGTCGCGGATGAAGCCCATGTCGAGCATGCGATCGGCTTCGTCCAGGATCAGGATCTCGACGCCGGATAGATCGAGCGTCTTCTGGCCGACGTGATCGAGCAGTCGTCCGGGGGTAGCCACGAGAATGTCTACGCGCTTTTTGAGCGCCTGGAACTGGGGATTGATGTTGACCCCGCCGAACATGACCATCGAGGTCAGCTGCAGGTGCTTGCCGTAGGTTTCGACCGACTCCTGCACCTGGGCAGCGAGTTCGCGGGTCGGGGTCAGGACGAGGCAGCGCGGCCGCCCGGGCTTCTGGTTGGGCGGAGGGTTGCCGGACAGCAGGTGCAGTACCGGCAGCGTGAAGCCGGCGGTCTTGCCGGTGCCGGTCTGTGCGGCGGCGAGCAGGTCGCCACCGGCCAGGATCACCGGGATGGCCTGCACCTGGATCGGTGTTGGCGTGGTGTACCCGGTATCGGAAACGGCACGCAAAATGGGTTCGGCCAGTCCAAGACCGGCGAAGGTGTTTTGAATCGTCATGCAGATGAACTCCAGCGACAGCCTGTCGCTCGAGTAGAGAGACACCAATCAAGGCGGACGGGGGTAAGAGACCGGAAAAGGTCAGAAGAAATGTCGCGAGCGATTGGTCGGGCGCGCGACGTGACGGCATTGTACGCTAGTTGCGGCAATGCGACACGTTATTCTGGATTCATTTGGGCCATCCGGCCTGAAGATCATCCGGCCGGTCTCCTCCTGCCGCAGTGGCAGCGGCGGTGTGTGTGTCGTCCTTGCCGAATGGCGCGATGCGGTTTCGCGTTGCGGCGTATGGCGTTATAGTCCGCATACCGCGTACCGACTTGAGGCGTTGCCCCGATGGCTATCAGATCTTCCGAGTTGGCCGCAGCGCGTTCGAGTCTTGCCCGGCGGGTTGGTATTCATGCATTGGCGGGCCTGGCCCTGATCGTGGGGTTCGCTGCGGGCTTTCTGGTTGTGGCGGCCGTTCTTCTGGATCGCGCACTGGGTGCGTTCATCAGCGATTCGGGTGCGTTCGGGGTGTTGTGGCTGCTCGGGACGGTGCTGTTCGCGTGGCTTGCATTCAGATGCCTGGCGTGGCTTGCGGTCGTCACCGGACCACCCGAAGGGGTGGAGCTTCCGCGCGACGCAGCGCGTTCCCTCTATCGCCTCGTCGATCGCGTCGGCGCCCGTTTCGGCAATGCGCGCATCGATTCCGTGTGGGTGACCGGCGGCATGAATGCGGCCATCCAGCAACGTCCCCGCTGGGGACTCGTCGGCCCGATGGAAAATCATCTGCTCATCGGCTTGCCCCTTGCCCACAGTGTCAACGAACGTCAACTCGTGGCGATCGTGGCGCATGAGTTTGCGCATCTCGCGTACCAGCGCCAGGGCCTGGGGGCCTGGGGATGCCACACGCGTGCGTGGTGGTTCCGCGCACTCTCCCGCTGCCTGGACGATTTGCCCGCAGGCCTGTCGGCGACCGTGGAGCGTTGGACCGAGCGCAGCCTCGTGCTTGCGCAGGAGCTTGCACGGCTGGAGGAGTTCGAGGCGGATCGCGCCGCAGCTCGCGTGGTCGGCCGTGGACTGGTCGGCGAGGCGCTGACCGAGGTGGCCTTGAAGGAGCGCTTCCTGGCGGAGGACTACTGGGAGAAGGTCATGGCGCAGAGCACGGTGCTGCCGCGCCCGTCGATCCGCCCGTATCGCGAGATGGGGCACGGCATGGCCGCGGGATTCCGTGCTTCCCCCGAGGCGAGCAACGCCTTCCTCAGGTCGACATTTGTCGATCCCGATGAGGGTGACGGTCTACATCCCACACTGGCCGAAAGGCTCGACGCGCTGGGGGTCGTTCCGATCGGCGCACGGGCGGAAGAGCGGTCGGCCGCCGCCCGACATCTCGAAGGCGTGCTGCCCCGGCTGTCGTGGATTTTCGACCGCGTGTGGTGGATGGAGACTCGAATCAGCTGGCGCAGCTGCTACCGGAGCGCCCGCAGACGCTGA
>DAOMNN010000006.1:0-75548 GCA_035443825.1 Rhodocyclaceae bacterium
CCTTTCGGTCCACCATTACCCTCAAAGCCCGGACTCGCTCCGGGCTTTGTCATCTGCCCACAACGCCAGTACTGGCGCGGGCTTCAGCCTTTCGTGCGAAAGATGCGAGCGCACCACAGCCCCCCATTCGTCATTGCGCAAAAATAAGCGAAGAGGGCAGTTGACTCTCTGTTTGTGCGAAGGCCGGTGTCCACGCGACCTCTACGAAACAATGCGCCATGAAGGGCAGAATGGGCTTGTGATTTGGCGGGCGAGGGTGACCGGGTTCAAGATCATGACGTGAGCAAAACCGGTGAGGTCGTGCTCGAGACGGGGTAGAGGCGCCATTACCCGGCCCGCCGGTCCTGCAGATCGTTGTCCGTAAGTCATATGGGGTCTTTCGAACCGGTTTGCTTGCAGGTGCTTTTCACGGTCGATGCTTCCCGAACACCGAGGTCAGGGAATTACACGTGAGTCAACAGGCTCTATGGAATACTTGCTGTTATCGGCCTCAAAATGAAGGAGCCACCATGCGCTGGGAACGCGGACGACGCAGCGACAATATCGAGGACCGGCGCGGAATGCGGGTCGGGCGAAAGGGCCTGGCGGGCGGCGGCGTCGGGGCGATCATCCTGGTGCTGGTGGCGCTGTACTTCGGCGTGGACCCGGCGGTGGTGCTGAACCAGTTAGGCAATCAGGCACCGACGCAGGAAGAACAGGCGGTCGCCTTGAGCCCGGAGGAGAAACGCCTGACGGAGTTCATGTCGGTGGTGCTGGCGGACACGGAAGACGTGTGGGAGGCGCTGTTTCAGAGTTCGGGTCAGCGCTACTCGCCGCCGAAGCTGGTGCTGTTCTCCGGTGCGGTGGCGTCGGCGTGCGGCTTCGCCGAGGCGGCGATGGGGCCGTTCTACTGCCCGGCCGACCAGAAGGTGTACCTGGACACGCGCTTCTTCAATGATCTGGCGCAGCGGCACGACGCGCCGGGCGACTTTGCGCAGGCCTACGTGGTGGCGCACGAGGTGGGCCACCACGTGCAGACGCTGCTGGGTATTTCGGAACAGGTGCACGAAGCGCGCCAGAGGGCGGGCAAGGCCGAGGGCAACGCGCTGCAGGTACGGATGGAACTGCAGGCCGACTGTTTTGCCGGGGTGTGGGCGCATCACGCCGACAAGGCGCGGCAGGTACTGGAGCCGGGCGACGTCGAGGAAGCCCTGGCAGCTGCGGCGGGCGTGGGCGACGACCGCCTGCAAAAACAGGCGCAGGGGGTCGTGGTGCCGGATTCCTTCACCCACGGTTCTTCGGCGCAGCGGATGCACTGGTTCAGCCGCGGCCTGCAAAGCGGCGATCCGGGGCAGTGCGACACCTTCAAGGCCGGAAAATAGGGGTCCTTGTTCACGGGCGTCTCGAAATGCGACGGCCGTATCGGCGATCACAGGAAGCGCACGGCAAGGAAGAGTCCCACCATCGAGAAGCCGAGTGCGAGCTTGGCGGCGGTGCCGAGCACCAGTCCGAGTGTTGCGCCCCAGCCGGCGCGCCCGGCGGCGATGAGGTCCCTGCGCTCCGCGAGCTCGCCCAGCAGGGCGCCGATGAAGGGGCCGAGCAGCAGGCCGGGCAGGCCGAAGAAGATGCCCACAATGGCGCCCAGGGCTGCGCCCGCGACCGAGCGGTACGAGGCGCCGTAGCGACGCGCGCCGAATGCACCCGCGACGTAGTCGGCGAGCGAGGCCAACGCGGCCATGATGCCCAGAACGATCAGGGTCTTGGTCCCGACGTAGGCGAAACCCTCGGCCCACGCTGCGAGCAGCAGCCCCGCGAACACAAGCAGTGGCCCAGGCAGCGCGGGCAGCACCAGTCCCGCGAGGCCGGCGGTGACGAGCAAGACGGCGGTGATCCAGATCAGGGCGGTCATGCGTGAGCAGTATAGCGACGACCGGCAGCGCCTGAGGCGTGACGCCTGCGCGTATCCCGACGTTTGGGGGATTTGGCGAGATGGGCTATCGTCCGGGTGTTCAATCATCTGGAGGAGGAGTTGATGGGGTCGAATCTGGGCAGGGCGGGTTCCGGTGGGGACGAGGGGTCCGCGAAGATGGTGGAAACCGCGCGCGGTACGGTACACGAGTGGCAAAAGGATCACATGGGGCATATCAATGTGCGCGCTTACACCGAACTGTTCGAACAAGCCTGCTGGCAGTTCTATGCGATGCTCGGCCTGACCGCGTCGGTGCTGCGCAGCGGCGCGGTGCATCTGGCGGCGGTGCAGCAGAATATCGCGTATCGCAGGGAGCTGTATCCTGGAGACACCGTCGCGGTGCGCACCGGCGTGCTCGAGATGCGTGACAAGGTACTGCGATTCAGGCATGAGTTGTTCGACACTGACGGCGGCGACATTGCGGCCGTGTGCGAGTTTACGGTGGTCTGTCTCGATCCGGCCGCGCGGCGTTCGCAGCCGTTCCCGGAAGCGGCGGCGGCGCGTGCGCGCGAACTGTTGATCGCGTGAGGACGGGCGGGATGAAGATATTGCTTTGGTGTGACGACCTGGTCATGCGTTTCAAGCTGGAAGCGGCGTGGAAGGCGGACGGCGCCACGATGTTGAAGAAGAACAGCAGCGAGACTCCGGCGTGCATCGTGATCGATCTTGCCGGTCGCAACGCGCTGGCCAATATCGCCCAACTGCGTGCGCGACATCCGCAGGTCGACCTGATCGCCTTTGCGCCCGAATTCGATGCCGAACTCTTCGCCGCGGCGGAGGAGGCCGGAGCGACGGATCTGGCCGCACGCGGCTCGGTCATCGAGCGGGTATCACGCCGCCTGCGTCGTGCCGGTTGAAACGCAACGACGCAACGGAGCCGTGGTCGGTCGCCGCGGGTCGATCACGGGAAGCGCGCAATATTCCCTTGTTCTCGTCCATCATTTGACGCAATGATCCTCTGATCGCGCGGCCTCCAGTTCGCGGCGCGCCCGCGCAAGCAAGGGAGAACCGGGATGATTGGTGACTCGGCGAGGAGTGGCACGGCCGAACGTCGCCGCCTCGAAGCGGCGAAGATCGCCTTGGTCTATGCGGGTTTCGGTGCCCTGTGGATCATGTTTTCGGACACGCTTCTGTACCAGCTCGTAGGTCAGGACGCATCGACGTTGGCGCGGATGCAGACCTTCAAGGGGTGGTTCTTCATCGGGATCACCGCAGTCCTGCTGTATCTCCTGATCCGGCGGGCGATGGCCGCCGAGTCGAGGATTGCCGAGCGGCTGCTCGAGAGCGAATCGCGCTTTCAGGCGATCTTCGACGGGGTCAACGACCCGATCTTCCTGCATGACCCGCAGACCGGCCGGATCCTCGACGTCAACGCCAGGGCGTGTGAACTGTACGGCTATTCCCGCGAGGAACTGTGCGACCGCCAGGTGGCGGACCTGAGCTCGAATGTCCCTCCATACACTCAGGCCGATGCGCTGCAATGGTTCGATCAGGTGCGGCGGGGGGAGAACCCGGTGTTCGAATGGCACGGGCGACACAGTGCCGGCCACCTGTTCTGGCTCGAAGTGAACATGTGCCGCGCCGATATCGGCGACCGACCGCTGGTGCTGGCGACAGTGCGCAACATCGAGGAGCGCAAGCGTGTCGAGGCGGAACTCAGGCGCAGCGAAGAGAACCTTAACCGCGCCCAGGCGGTGGCCCAGGTCGGCAGCTGGTTTCTGGACATCCCGGCTGACCGGCTGGAGTGGTCGGAGCAGAGTTACCGGATCTTCGGCGTGCCGCCCGGCCGGACGCTAACGGCTCAGGATTTCACCGGCTGCGTCCATCCGGACGACCTGGAGTCCCTGGCGACGGCATGGCAATCGGCACTCGAAGGGAAGTCCTACGACTTTGAGCATCGCATCCTTGCCGGTAACGAAGTCAAGTGGGTGCGCGAACGCGCCGAGGTTCGTTTCGATGCGGAGGGGCGCCCGGTCGAGGCCCTGGGCACGGTGCAGGACATTACCGAACGGCGCCTGCTCGAAGATGCGCAGCGTCAGCTCCTGAAGCACCTGGATACCGTGGCGAACGCCTCGCCAGTGCTGTTCTGGACCTCGGACATCGACAAGGGCTGCAACTGGTTCAATCAGCGTTGGCTGGAGTTCACCGGCCACACTCTGGAAGAGGAAGCGGGAGACGGCTGGACCCGAGGAGTTCACCCGGATGACCTCGACCTTTGCATGAAGGTCTATCTGCAGTCCTTCGATCATCGGAAACCGTTCTCGATGGAGTATCGGTTGCGCCGGGCGGACGGCGCATACCGCTGGCTTCTCGGCCGCGGCATGCCGCGATATGACGCCGACGGACAATTCGTCGGATTCATCGGATCATGTCTCGACATCAGCAGTGAACGCCAGGCGCTGGAGGCACTGTGGGAGTCCGAGGAGCGTCTGCGCCTTGCACTGCAGGCCGCCGGTCAGGGTCTTTTCGATGCTGACGTCGCTAGCGGACGCATGACCGTCAGCCCCGAGTACGCGCGCATGCTCGGTTACGATCCGGCCGGTTTCGTCGAGGATCGGGAATCGTGGGGCGCACGAATTCATCCCGAGGACCGCGACCGAGTGGCGGAGACGCTCGACCGGTATCTGAAGGGCGAGCTGGACGAGTATCGCATCGAGTTCCGGTTGCGCATGGCATCCGGCGCATGGAAATGGGTTCTGTCGGTCGGGGGGGTGGTGGAGCACGCTGCGGATGGAAGCCCGTTGCGCATGATCGGCACGCATACCGACATTTCGGCGCGCAAGCAGGCCGAGGAAGAGCTTCAGGGCCTGAACGCGGAACTCGAGCAGCGCGTCGCGGAGCGCACTGCGCAACTCGAGGCCGCAAACCGGGAACTCGAATCCTTCTCCTACTCCGTGTCGCATGACCTCAAGGCACCGCTGCGCGGTATCGACGGCTACAGCCAGATCCTGATCGAGGACTACCACGACAGGCTCGACGACGACGGGCGTCACCTTGTGGGAAACATCCGGCACGGTGTGGCCCAGATGCATCAGCTGATCGAGGACATGCTTGCCTATTCGCGCATGGAGCGGCGCACGCTGGAGGCCCGTCGCGTCGATCTGCAGGCACTGGTGGCCGCGGTCGTGGCGGGCAGGAACGCCGATGAAGGCGCGCGAACCATCGTGATCGATCAGCAGGTTCCGCAGCTCGAATGCCACTGTGACCGGGATGGCCTGACGCTGGTGCTGCGCAACCTGCTCGAGAACGCGCTCAAATTCACGCGGGAGCGCAGCGAAGCCCGCATCGAGATCGGTGCCCGACAGGAGGCCGGGCAGGTTTTGTTGTGGGTCAGGGACAACGGGATTGGCTTCGACATGCAGTACCATGACACGATATTCGACATGTTCCAGCGCCTTCACCGCGCCGAGGACTATCCGGGGACCGGTGTGGGGCTTGCCCTGGTGAAAAAGGCGATGAACCGCATGGGTGGCCGGACATGGGCCGAGAGCGCGCCTGGCGAGGGTGCCACCTTTTACCTGGAGTTGCCGCAATGACGACGGAAGACCTGCCACCGCCGATCCTGCTGGTCGAAGACAATCCGGTCGATCTCGACCTGACCCGGCGGGCGTTCAGGCGTCGGCGCTTCCTCAATCCCATCGAGGTTGCTCGCGACGGAGAGGAGGCTCTGGCATACATGCCACGTTGGGAGGCGGGGGAGCCACTGCCGGCGGTCATCCTGCTCGACATCAAGTTGCCCAAGGTCAATGGCCTCGAGGTCCTGAGGCGGTTCAAGGTCCACCCCGAATTCAGACGCATTCCGGTGGTCATGCTCACCTCGTCGGACGAGAACACCGACCTCCGGACCGCCTACGATCTGGGGGTCAATTCCTACATCGTCAAACCGGTGGACTTCGGCAAGTTCATGCATGTGGCCGAACAGATCGAACTTTACTGGTGCGTGCTCAACAAGGGTGCACGGTGATCGTTCTCCCTTGATCGGCATCTCCCGGCCGGTCGGTGCCGGGCCCCTTCAGAAGCGGTAGTCGATACCCAGGCCGCCATACCAGCTGCGTGTCGGACCCGGTTCGTAGTAGCGCTGCTGTCCCTGTCCGACGATGACGGACCCTACATGCGGGCGGTCGAACACATTGTCGAGCCGCAGGAACTGGCTGAAGGTCCATGACCCTTGCACCTGTTGCGCTGCAAGTCGGAGGTTCAGCAGTGCATGGGCGGGCGCGGGCTTCGCCCGGTTGAGATCCTCCACCTGGACCCTGCCGCGATAAAGGGCTTCGCCCGCGAGCGTAAGACCGGCAATCGGCTGCCAGGCCAGTTCGACGAAAGCGGTGGTTGCGGGAATGCCCGGAATGCGATTGCCGCTTGCCACCGTGTTCGGGATGCCGCTGACGGAGATGTCGAAGTCCGCGTCGTAGCGTGCACGCAACAGGGTCAGCGAACCACGTGTGCTGAGCGTGGGCCCAAGCTCCGATTCGAACGACAGTTCGACGCCGCGGCGCGACGTCCGGGCCGCGTTGCGAAAACTGGTGCGGCCGCCGAGCGATTCTGCGACGACGATCTCGTCGCGCGTACGGATTTCGAACAGCGCAAGATTGACGCGCGTCGCGTCGCCGATCAATGCCTTCAAGCCGATCTCGACCTGCCTGCTTCGCGCCGGTTTCAGATCGAAGTTGAAACCGGTGTCGGGTGTCGCGTAGGAAAGCTCGTTGAGGGTCGGAGTCTCGAAGCCGGTACCCGCGCTTGCGTACAGATTGACGGACGGGTCGAATGCGTAGACGACACCGAACGCGGGCGTGGTCTGCCGGTAGCTTCGGCTGCCGCTGTCATCCGGGTTGCCCGCCGACACGAAGCGATCGTTCACCTTGAAGCGTACCCGCGACTGGCGCAGGCCCGCCGACCACTGCCACGGCCCTTGTTCCCAGACTGCCTGCAGGTAGGGATCGGCGCTTGTAACCGTATTCGTCTCGTCGCGGCGAATCGCGCCCTTGACGCCTGAAGTGGTGCCGATGAAGTTCTCGAAGCCGCGTCGGTCGTCTTGCGATCGCTCGTAGTCGATTCCCGCGGTGACGATGAGGGCGGCGCTGCCGAGCGTGCGCTCGGCAATCCAGCGGGCGCCCAGGCCATGGAATCGCCTGTCGAAATCGACCACGCCGCCCGCATGGCGGGGATTTGCCTGCGCCGCTGCAGGAATCGCCAGGTACTGGGTCACGCTGCGCTGTCCGGCGTGCGCCGAAAGCTGCAACCGGTCACGACCGAAGCGTCGCTCCCAGGTCGCACCTCCCTGTCCATGGGTGATGTCCTTGCGGGTGTCGAACTGCGTGGCAGCCGGTTCGACTGCGCGTGGGTCGCGCCTGAAACTGGTCCAGAGCAGTCCCAGCGGGTCCTGGGTACGGGCCTGGCGCAGGCCGCTGGCGACGAACGTGAGCCTGCTGTCGAGGTCCGGTGCGAGCGTAAGCTTGACGAACGCCTGGTCGCGCCGTGCCTTGCTGTGGCGGCGATAGCCGTCCGTGTCGAAGCGCGAGGCATCGAGGACGAAGCCGATGCCGTTGGCTGATCCCTCCGCGCCGATACCGAACTTGGTCGTTCCCCAGGCGCCTGCCAGGGCATTCGCGCGCACTCGCGGATCGCCCATGCCGTTGCGCGAAAAGAGCTGGATCACGCCGCCGGCATGGTTGCCATAGATGGTCGAGAAGGGTCCGCGAAGCACTTCGATGCGCTCGGCCGTGTCAAGGTTGAAGGTGGCCACCTGACCCTGGCCGTCCGGACTGGTGGCGGGAATGCCGTCGGCGATCAACTTGACGCCGCGTACTCCGAAGGCGGAACGCGAACCGAAGCCGCGAATCGAGATCTGAAGATCCTGGGCGAAATTGTGACGATTGTGCACGACCACACCGGGTATGCCTGTGAGCGCTTCGGAGGCATTCACGCCCAGATTGCCACGCCGAAACTCGCGCATGTCGACCACGTCGATCGAGAAGGGCTGCCCGAAGCTGTCGGCTTCGATCCGGCTGCCGGTGACCACCACCGGACTGAGCTGGACCGTGGTCGACTCGTCGATTCCGCCCTCATCGGCGGTTGCGAAAAGGGGCATCGTGGCCAGCGCCAGCATCAACCCGTGCATCCTCCTGGCATCAACGATGGTGCGTGATTCAGTCTGAAGTCGGTCACTCATGGACTGGTGCTCCGGGCTCGTCCGATGGGGCGGACAAACGGTTTCGATTACGGATTCGTACTATGATATGAAGTAGCTTTCACAGGTTCGACCTGAAGCTGAACCCATAACGGAGGAGAAGATCGATGTGGAAATCCCTGCACATTGATCCCGTGAAATGTACGGGCTGCCTGCAGTGCGAGATGGCGTGCTCGTATGAACACACCGGGGTCATGAATCCTGCCAAGTCCCTCATCAAGATATTCAATTTCGAACACGAAGGGCGCAAAGTCCCATACACCTGTACGCAGTGCGCCGAAGCATGGTGCCTGAACGCCTGTCCCGTCGATGCGATCAGGGTGGACCTGAGCACCGGAGCGAAGATGGTGTTCGAGGACACCTGCGTGGGCTGCAAGGTTTGCACGATCGCCTGTCCGTTCGGAACGATCAACTACAACCAGGACAGCGGCAAGGTGCAGAAGTGCGATCTGTGCGAAGGCGATCCGGCCTGCGCGCGCGCCTGTCCCACCGGGGCGATCACCTACATCGACGCAAACTGGACCGGCTACGACCGCATGCAGGCTTGGGCCGCGAAAGCCAATACGCCCGCGGCTGCGGCATAAGGAGGAACATCATGGGATGGAACAGAAAAGTCCTGCGGGTGAACCTCACGGCAGGCACCTGCACTGAAGAACCCTTGAACATGGAGTGGGCGCAGGAATACCTCGGGTCGCGCGGTCTTGCGACCAGGTATCTCGTGTCCGAGATCGACCCCAAGGTCGATCCGCTGTCCGCCGAGAACAAGATGATCATGGCGACCGGTCCCCTGACCGGCACGATGGCTTCGACCGGCGGACGCTATACGGTGGTCACCAAGGGCCCGCTAACGGGCGCGATCGCGTGCTCGAATTCGGGTGGTTACTTCGGCGCCGAGATGAAGTTCGCGGGCTGGGACATGATCATCTTCGAGGGCCGTTCGCCCAAGCCGGTATATCTCTTCGTCGAGAACGAAAAGGCGGAGCTTCGCGATGCCTCGCACCTGTGGGGCAAGAGCTGCTGGGAGACCGAGGAAACCATCAAGAAACAGCATCAGGACCCGCAGATCCGGATCTCCTCGATCGGGGCCGCGGGCGAGAACAAGGTGCTGTTCGCGTGCGTGGTGAATGACCTGCATCGGGCCGCCGGGCGCTCTGGCGTCGGCGCGGTGATGGGGTCGAAGAACCTCAAGGCGGTCGCGTTGCGTGGCACCCTTGGTGTCGCCGGCATCAAGGATTTCCCCGGCTTCATGAAGGCGACCAGCGAGGCCAAGAAGGTGCTCGCGGACAATGCGGTCACCGGGCAGGGTCTTCCCAAGTTCGGCACCCAAGTGCTGATGAACGTGATCAACGAAATCGGTGCGCTGCCTACGCGCAACCACCGTGACGTGCAGTTCGAGGATGCGTCGAAGATTTCGGCCGAGGCGATGCACGAGAAGCGTGCGAGTGACGGCAAGACGCATCTGATCACGAATGCCGCGTGCTTCGGGTGCACGATCGCCTGTGGACGGATTTCGCAGATCGATCAGAACCACTTCACCGTCAAGAACAATCCCAAGTACTGGGGCGCTTCGGGCGGCCTCGAGTACGAAGCCGCGTGGGCGCTTGGCGCGGCCAATGGGGTGGGTGACCTCGAGGCGCTGCAGTACGCGAACCTGATCTGCAACGAACATGGCATGGATCCGATCTCCTTCGGTGCGACCGTCGGGGCGGCGATGGAACTTTACGAGATGGGCGTGCTGAGCAAGGAGCAGATCGGCATGGATGCGCCGTTCGGCTCGGCCGAGACGCTGGCCAAGATGGTCGAATTGACGGCCGCGGGCGAGGGCTTCGGCAAGGAACTTGCGCTCGGGTCGAAGCGTTTGTGCGAGAAGTACGGCCATCCGGAACTTTCGATGAGCGTGAAGGGCCAGGAATTCCCCGCCTACGATTCGCGTGCAATCCAGGGCATGGGCCTGGCCTATGCGACCTCGAACCGCGGTGCCTGCCATTTGCGCGGCTACACGGTGGCGTCCGAAGTGCTTGGCATTCCGGTCAAGACCGATCCGCTCGTGACCGAAGGCAAGGCCGACCTGGTCAAGGCCTTCCAGGATGCCACTGCGGTGTTCGACTCTGCCGGCATCTGTGTGTTCACCTCCTTTGCATGGACCCTGGCCGATGTCCAGCCACAGCTTGCGACCGCCTGCGAGGGTGACTGGAGCATGGACAAGCTCAACGAGGTGGGCGAGCGCATCTGGAACATGGAGCGTCAGTTCAACAACGCGGCCGGATTCACGCACAAGGACGACAACCTGCCACCGCGCCTCACCACCGAACCGGCCAAGACCGGGCCGGCCAAGGGTCTGGTGAACGGTCTCGACAAGATGCTGCCTGAGTACTACAAGGTGCGCGGCTGGACGTCCGAAGGACAACCGACCGCGGAGACACTGTCGCGTCTGGGGCTTTGAGTCCGTTCCGTGATCGCCCGGCCGGTTCGGCCGGGCGCACTGGCGGCGCGCGATCGCGGGCCGCAGGTCTTGTGGTCAAGTGAGGAGTTCCGATGAAACACCTTGTGCTCGGCAATGGCCCCGCCGGGGTCGTGGCGGTCGAGGCGTTGCGCAACGCGGCGCCGAATGACGAAATCGTCATGGTCGGCGGCGAGGATGCGCCGCCCTATTCGCGCATGGCGATTCCCTATCTGCTCGAAGACAACATCGACGAATCCGGCACCTATCTGCGCAAGGTGCCGGGCCATTTCGAGGCACTGCGCGTGCGCGAGCTGCGGGGTCGCGCGGTGTCGCTCGACACCAATGCGAAGCGCGTGCAATTCAAGGACGGCCGTTTCGAGGACTACGACCGCCTGCTGATTGCGACCGGCTCGCATCCGGTGCGCCCGCCGATTCCCGGCATCGATCTTCCCGAGGTGCAGACGTGCTGGACCCTCGAGGACGCGCGGGCGATCGCACGTCTGGCCGGACCGGGTTCGCGCGTATTGCAGCTTGGCGCGGGCTTCATCGGCTGCATCATCATGGAGTCTCTTGCCGCGCGCGGCGTCAAGCTCACCGTGGTCGAGATGGGCGACCGGATGGTGCCGAGGATGATGACGCCGAAGGCGGGCGAAATGATCAAGACCTGGGTCGAGGACAAGGGAATCCGCGTGCTGACTTCCGCCAGCGTCGAACGCATCGAACGGCAGGAAGGTGGCGATGCACCCTTGGCGGTGAAGCTTTCCACGGGCGACTCGATCGCATGCGATCTGGTCATCGTTGCGGCCGGGGTGGCCCCGAACACGGGTTTTCTCGACGGTACCGGAGTGACGGTCGGGAAGGGCGTGCTGGTGGATGAGCGCATGCAGACCAGCGTGCCGGACATCTACGCCGCAGGCGATGTGGCCGAAGCGCCGGAGCTGCTGACGGGGGCACCCATGGTTGCCGCGATACAGCCCAATGCGGCCGATCAGGCACGCGTGGCGGCGCTCAACATGGCAGGGCGGGAGAACCGCATGAAGGGCGTGCTGGCGATCAACGTGCTCAATACCCTCGGCCTGATTTCATCGTCGTTCGGACAGTGGTGGGGCGAGAAGGCACAGAGCGGCGGCAGTGGCGTCGAACTCGTCGATGAGCACGCCTACCGTTATCTCAGCCTGCAGTTCCGGGACGACGTAATGATCGGCGCCACGGCGATCGGTCTGACCCAGCACGTCGGCGCGCTGCGCGGGCTGATCCAGGGGCAGGTTCGCCTCGGGCCGTGGAAGGATCGTCTGCTCGCCTCGCCGATGCAGTTCGTCGATGCCTACGTGGCGCGAAGCCAGCAGCCGCAGGCACTGGCGCGCTGAGTCCGGAAAATGAAAATCGCCCTCAAGCTGTATGCGTCGCTGACCGACCTTCTTCCGCCGGAGCGGATCGGGAACCGCCTCGATGTCGAGGTGCCGGCGGGTACGACCGTGTCCGACATGGTCGTGCGTTATCGTGTGCCGGAGCGTAGCGCCCACCTGGTGCTCATCAACGGGGTGTTCGTGTCGCCCGAGCAGCGTGCGACGCGCGAGCTCGCCGATGGTGACGAACTCGCGATCTGGCCGCCGATTGCCGGCGGATGAGGCTTGGCGTTCATCAACGGTCCCGTCCCGGCGTGCTTCGAGCGCGAAGTCACCGCATCGCCGGCGCAGTTCGAGCGCGATCTGCGCAAGGCCTGGCCGGCGGGGGTCGAGTGTGTCACCGACCACATTTTTCGCCTTTGGGAAGGTGCGCTGCGGCTCGACGTCGAGGTCCGGCCGACTGGCGTGCGGCGCCTCGGCTTGTTCGAGTTGCCGCGGCTTGTGGTCACCTACCGTTTCGAGGGCGGGGACGAGGCAGCACGGCAGCGCATGCTGACCGTCCTCGATCGTGCGATGCAGCGGGGAGGCGGTTGATCGGCAGCGATTGACTGACCGCATCGAGCTGCTGTCGAAACGGCCCGGTTCGGCTATCCTCTTGTAGATGCCGACGTTCTCCTCGACTTTTTCCGAAGCGTTCTCGCTGCTGGCCACCTTCGACCAGACGGTGGCCGAGATCGTCCTCCTGTCGCTGCAGGTGAGCGGGAGCGCCGTCCTGCTCGGCACCCTGGTCGGTTTGCCGCTTGGTGCCTGTCTTGCGATCGGACGATTTCCGGGCAAGAACGCTGCTGCAGTCGTCATGAACGGCCTGATGGGCCTGCCGGCGGTCGTTGTCGGCGTCGTCGTGTATCTTCTGCTTTCGCGATCGGGGCCGTTCGGCGACTTCGGCCTGCTGTATACCCCGACTGCGATGGTGATCGCGCAGACCTTGCTGGTCGTGCCGTTGATGGCAGCGATCGCGCGTCAGGTCGTCGAGGACGTCTGGCAGCGCTACGCCGAGGAACTGCAGGTCATGCGCTTCACGTGGTGGCAGAGCGTCACGACGCTGCTTTACGACTGCAGGCACTCGCTGATGGTGGCGGTGCTGGCCGGCCTCGGTCGTGCGATGAGCGAGGTGGGTGCGGTGATGATCGTCGGCGGGAACATCGATCGGGCAACACGCGTCATGACTACCGCGATCGCGCTGGAAACGAGCAAGGGCGATCTGCCGCTCGCGATCGCGCTCGGGATCGTGCTGATCGTCGTGATTCTCGTTCTGAATGCAGGGGCCTTCGCGATGCGCGGCTGGGCCATGCGGCGCTACGGATAGCCTCCCATGTTCCCGATCCGCATCCGCGATGTGCGCTTTCGGCCGAACGGGCGCCCGGTCCTCGACGGGGTCGACCTCGATCTGGGCGACGAAGGCATCACGATGGTGCTCGGGCCGAACGGCGCCGGAAAGAGCGTGCTGTTGCGCACCCTGTGCGGGCTGATCACGCCGTCCGGGGGCATGATCGACTGGGGAGGCACCGTGCGTTCGGGCTCGGGTGTGATGATGGTGTTTCAGCATCCGATGATGCTGCGTGCCTCGGTGTTGGCGAACGTCGCGATTGCGCTCAAGCCGCAGGGGGTGGCGCGGCGCGAGCGCGATCTGCGGGCCGAGGCGGTGCTCGAACGCGTCGGGCTGGCAGGTCGGCGCGCCGATAGCGCGCGCCAGCTCTCGGGCGGGGAGCAGCAGCGCCTTGCGCTCGCACGTGCCTGGCTGACGAAACCACGCCTGCTGCTACTGGACGAACCGACCGCCAGCCTCGATCCGTCCGCGACCGCAGAGGTCGAACGCATCGTGCGCGAGATCCGCACCGACGGCACGCGCATCCTGATGGCCACCCACAACCTCGGGCAGGCCACCCGGCTGGGCGACGACGTGGTGTTCATGAGCGCTGGCAAGGTGCGCGAGCATGCCCCGGTGCAACGCTTCTTCTCCCGACCTGCGTCGGAGGAGGCGCGCCTCTTCATCCAGGGCGAATTGCCGTGGCGGATGAATTTCTAGCCCGTATTCCTCACGCCGGCGCGTGACGAGGGCATCGGCGGTCGCAGTAGTGCAGGTGTGAGAAATACGGGCCAGTCGTCTGCTTCGTGAATCGAGGGACATGACGAAAACGATGGACCGTGGTGCGGGGTACACAAGAACGCCGGCACGGGGCCGGCGTTCTTGCAAGGCGGAAAGGTTTTCTCAGAACCTGACGTTCATCCCGACATAGAACGAGCGTCCCATGCCGGGCACGACCTTGCCCCAGCGCGGCACGATGCCGACCGGATTGGAGGTCATCGTCGTGCCTTGGCCGACGTAGGCCCCGCCCAGCGGCAGATCGTAGAACCTGTCAAAGAGGTTCTCGACACCGAAGTCGACGCGCATCTGTTTCCACGAGTGACTCGCCCGCAGGTTCACCAGGCTGTAGCCGGACGTGCTGACCTCGTTCCGGACGTCGGAGACCTTGTCCTTGGCTTTCACCGCTACCAGCTCGACAGCATTGTCCCAGCCGCCGTGGCTGTGCGTGAGCGCCAATTTGGCGTTGAGCGGCATGATGTTGTACAGGTGGTCGCCGGTTTCGCGGTTCTTGCCGTTGGTGTAGTTGAGCAGACCCCTGAACCCCCACTCGCCCCAGCCCGTTTTCGCGAGCGGCACGTGTCCGGACAGATCGATGCCGTAGATTCGTGCGGACTGGTTCGCCAGCTGCAGGAAGACGAACTGGTCGGTCGCGGTCAGATTTGCGCCAGAGCACGATCCCCCGAGGGTGGTCGGGCAGCGCACTGCATCGATGTAGTCGTTGACCCGTGTGTAGTAGGGCGTGGCCTTGAACTCCCAGCTGCGATCGGGCGCGTGCCAGTCGAAAGTGGCACTCAGGGTGTACGCTTTCTCCGGTTTCAGATCCATGTCCCCGACATAGCCGTTGCCGTCGCCGAACCAGTTGACCATGAGCATTTCCATGCCGCGGGTTCGCCAGGTGTATCGCTCGTACAGGCTGGGAGAGCGTACCTTTCGGGCAAAACCGAATTCGATGTCGCGGGTGGCATCGATCGTATGCCGCGCGAGTGCCGTGAAATCCCAGTTGTTGTCGGTGCGCTTGCGGTCGCGCGCATTGAACGCATCAGCCTGGGTCTGGCCATTCGCCATGGCGCTGTATGGTGACACGGGACCGGTATCCGTGCGGACCCGCTCGTAGCGAGCCCCGACCAGGGTGGTCCAGCCGGATCGAACCTGCGATTCCAGCTCGGCGTAGACTGCTGTGCGGTCACGCTTGCCATCGTTGATGTTCCAGAATGTGTTCGGCCACATGCCGCCCCCCGACGCGGGCCACCAGTCGTCGAGGCGGTAGCGCTGGAACTCGCCGCCGATACGCAGCAGGTCCCCCTTCGCGAGATCGATGTTCGCCTTGAGCGTCGCGCCGGTGGTCCGGCTCTCCGTGTGCATCGGCATCCCCCACGCGCATGACGCGCTCATGGGCGAGCAGGGCACGGGATTGATGGCAGCCGGACCGCCTGAATCCCCGGCATACCAGAAGCGCTTGTCGGCGCCGAAATCCATGAAATGGTCGACCGACTCGCGATAGGCTCGCGCCTCCATCGTGCCCCAATCGAACTGACCCAGGTAGCGCAGATTCACGCTGCGCTGCTCGTTGTCGAGCAGGTCCATGCGCTGGTTCGGCCACAGCTGGTAGGGCATGTCCTGATAGCCGAGCTTGGCTTCGAACAGATGATCGCCGCCTCGAAACGCAAAACCGAGGTTGTGGTTTCGCGTGTCGTAGGCGGTTGAGCCCACTTCATCGAGGGAAAGGGTGTGGCCGGCCCGGCCGGTCTCCCGGAACGACTTGAAGTTCCCGCCCGCCGTGTAGTTGTCGGCCCTGCTCAACGCCCCGCTGTAGGCCACATTGAAGGCTTCCGTGGCGTAGGTGGCGGAGACATTGGCGCCGCGCGCCTTGTTGTTGCTGCGATAGAAGGTACCGAATTCACCCTTGACGAGACGTTCCTGGCCTGATGTGGCGAACTCCGGAGCGGCCGTGCTGGCAATGATCGTGCCTCCAATGCTGTCACCGCCGACACTCACCGGCGTGATGCCGGCGTAGACCTGCAGCGCACCCACATTGGTCGGATCGATATAGGACAGCGGGGGGTTCATGTGATTGGGACATGATGCGATCAGGTCCATGCCGTCGACCTTGATCCGCAGGCGGTTGTCGGCCAGGCCGTGGATCGCCGGCAGGCTCGAAACGCCGCCGGCACCATAGACGCTCATTCCGGGAACATCGCGAAGCAGTGTCGCCGTATCGCTGGTTGCCGAACGTAGGGACCGGACGGCGCCGGAGTCGACCGCAGACGAGCCGAGGAGAGACTGATCTCCGCTACTGGCTTCAACGACGATCGGGGCGAGGGTGGCTTCCTGGGCCGTAGCCAGGGGTGCGAAGGGGAGCATGGCGAGTGCCAGCGAAATCCGGCGCAGCCGGACGGGTGCGCGATTGTGTCGAGTGTTCATGTCGATTCCTGAAGAGTGACTTTCGGTGCTTGCCGCAACAGGGAACTGTCTGCCGCGCGAAGGGGGCAGACGCAGTTATCGCGGCTGATCGATGGGACTTCAGGAAAGCAGGGGCGGAGCGCGCGGAGCGGGGTGGAGGGTGAGGAAACCCGTGCCCGACTCACCCGTCGAGGATGCGCTCACCGATGTCAGATATGCGAGGGGCGGCAGGGACTGAGGCAGTACGGATGGGGGCGGGGCGCCGAACGATGCCGCGGCACAGACGAGGCATTCGGCCATCTGCGCTGCAGCCGCCGGAGAATCGCCCGCCCCGTCGCTTTCGGCGGCGTCAAACAGGGAGACGCGTTCGATGCCGAACGGCGTGCACACCTCGGTCCATGCGCCGGACCCGGATGCGAGCATGTATGCATGATGCTGCGCACTGGCGAAGCCCAGTCCGACGTGCGCGAGCGCCGCGACAAAGGCGAGCCAGAGTGTGAAGCGCGGCAGGCGGAGGGCGGGGCCGAATCGGGTCATTTCGGCCCGAATCCTAACACGCAGACAAGCGACCGGATTTGCCCTGCATCAAGCTTCCGGGCCCGATTCGCTCAGTGTGGTACGTCCTTGGGCAGCCGGTAGCGCTGTTCGCGATAAAGCCATGCAGGCAGATGCACATGTGCGAGTGCGCGCCGTGCCATGCCGGCGGGGTCCGCAACAGGCTTGCTGTCGTCGAGTCGCTTGACGCTGGGGTCGTAGCGCGCGGATGCGGGTTCCTTCCCGGGCCGCAGCACGACCACCTCGTCGCCCTCCATCCACGCGTAGTGCTGTTCGAACTGCATCATCGCGCGTCCCGGCGCGTCGGCCGGCTCGCTGCTGAGGTCGCGGCCGATCATGGGATGCTCGGCTTCGATACCCATCAGGGACAGCACGGTGACAGGCAGATCGATCTGGCTCGCAACGGTGCGGATGCGTCGTGCTTCGATGTCGGCACCCAGGATCAGGCCTGGAATGTGGAAACGCTCGATCGGAACGAGGGTGTCGCCACGCACGCGAATATCGTGGTCGGCGACGATGAGGAACAGCGTGTCCTGCCAGTAGTCGCTGGCCCGTGCCATGTCGAAGAAGCGTCCGAGCGCGTAATCGGCGTACTTCACCGCATTGTTCTCGGTCGCCTTGTCCGGATCGTGCAGTTCGATACGGCCATCCGGAAACTCGAAAGGGGAATGATTCGACGATGTGAACACGAGCGTGAAGAAGGGCTTGCCGCTTGCGTGATGCTCGAGAATCCGCTCGTGTGTGCGGGCGAACAGGTCTTCGTCGGAAACGCCCCAGCTGCCTTCGAATATCGGATCGGAAAAGTCGTTCTGGTCTACGACGCTCTGGAAGCCATTGCCCTTGAAGAAGCTGCGCATGTTGTCGAAATGCGATTCGCCGCCGTAGATGAATTCGGTGCGGTAGCCCTGTCGTGCGAGCAGGGAGGCGAGAGAGAAGAAGTTCTGCTGGGACAGTGACAGCTTCACCACGCTCTGTGCGGGCGTGGGCGGAAAGCCGGTGACTACGGCTTCGATCCCGCGGACCGAGCGCGTGCCGGTTGCGTAGAGCTGTTCGAACCACCAGCCCTGATCCTTGAGTTTTTCCAGTTTCGGCGTGACCGGAACGCCACCGAGCGACTCGACGAAAGTGGCGCCGAGGCTTTCCTCGAGGACGATCACGAGGTTGAGCGGACGCTCCCGCGCACGACTCGGAACCAGGCGCGACAGCGTCGGGATGTCGTCCGATGCGGTTGCGCCGTCCATGCGCGTCTCGCGCACGACCTTGAGTATCTCGTCGTTGGTCATGTTGCCGTAGATCTCGCTCGAGCGCGCTTCGTGCTGCAGGTTGTAGATGGCATGCAGGACCGACCAGCTCGAGTTCAGGATGAGACTGTTGACCATGGTATCGGTCGTCAACGCGAACATGGCCGGATTGGCGGGACGATGGTCGGTGCTGGAGCGTATCGCGAACGCGAGTACCAGGAAGATCAGTGGCCAGGTCAGCCACAGGCGCAGCACCGACCAGCGTGGCGCCTCACGCAGCCAGGGGCGCATCAGCCGGGACATGCCCCAAACCGCCAGGAAGGTGCCAAGCAGGCCGGCGAACAGGTGGATGCGGAATCCCCCCCACAGCATCGAGAAGACTTCACGCGGGTATTTGAGGTGCTCGAAGAACAGGCGATTGGGGCGTACGTCGTACTCGGCGATGAAGGCAGGCGTGGCGACTTCCATGAAAAACAGCAGCGTTACCGAGGCGATCACCCAGAAGAAACTCAGTCGCCGCCACAGCGACCACGTCAGGGTGCTTCCCAGTAAGGGTGCGAGCAGTACGAGCGGCACGGCCAGCAGTCCCAGCTGAATCAGGTCGACACGAACGCCCTGAATCAGCATCTCGAGCCACAGGCCGCTGGCGGCGACACGTTCCCATTGCCAGAGCATGAGTCCGATACGGGAAGCGGAGAGCATCAGCAGCCCGATCAAGAGCATCGCAACCAAGGGTGCGTAGGGGCCGAAACGGGAAAGAATCCTCCACGGTTCGACCGGGCCGAGTGCGGCCGCAGGCGCGGCGTGGGCGGAACCGACGCTGACGGCGCTCATGATTCGTTCTTGGCCAACACGTAGACTCGCCACATGGCATAGAGCGGGACGAAGTCCAGATGCCCCATGATTGCGAATCCCGCCTCGGCGAACTCCTTTTCGACCTGTCCGGCCGGGAGGACATACCGGTTCTGGTATGCACGGCGATCGTGACGTTCGCGGCCGTTCTCCAGGCGTTTGCGTCTCCATGCCTTGTAGTTTCCATCCACCCACAGCGACACGATCACGCTGTCGCGGCTGACGCGATGAAACTCCCGCAGCATTGCGAGGCGATGTGTCGGATCGCCGACGTGGTGCATCAGGCGCATGCAGAAGATCGAATCCACGGCACGGTCGGGCAACGCGATGTCGAACGCCGAGGTCTGCAGTGTCCGGACTCTTGCAACCACGTGCGGCAACTGTGTGGCTTTTGCCACTTCGAGCATGTCAGCCGAGTTGTCCGCGGCAAGGATGACCCGGTTCGGATGCTCGGCCAGTACGGGCCAGAAGCGCCCGGCGCCGCAGGGTAGGTCGAGAACGAGGGTGGGATCGCCGGCGAGATGCAATGCCTTGCGTGCAAGCTGCATGTCACGCCACGTGGACAGACGTCGCGCAAGCCCGTCACGGTGCTTGCGATAGTAGGCGGCGGCGTGGCTGCGATCATACTTCTCGGAGAACGGCAATCGTATCGGGGCGGGTGTGCTGTCTGGCATTCAGGACTCTGTCAGGTGTCGACCCATGCAGCTTATGCGGCAGCGCATCAAGGAATTGTCGGCATGACGTGAAGGATTCGTGAAACGTGTGCCGCTCGCCCGATCGAGGTGGATTTCGACGGCCGCCCTTACGGGGCCGTCGTCTTGGCCTCGCCGGCATCGTCCTCGCGTTCGACCCGCTCGTTGATTTGCGCCACGGCTGGCCACTGCGGGCCGTTGCCGCGAATGGGCGCGACGCGCACTACCTCGATGAGGTCGAGGTTATCGATGCGGTCGTTCGTGATCTGGCGACGCTCTACGCTGGCGACATACGTCCGGGGGATTCGGCGTCGGGCGGGCTATGCGTCGAATTTGGCTTGCCGCGCACCTGACAGCCGTCCGCCCTATGGTCTGGATGGACGGAGCCGGACACGAAATTCGCAACCGCCTTCCGGGCGTTCGTCCAGTGCAATCTGCCAGCCTTGACTGTCGCAGATCCGCTGCACGAGCGACAGACCAATCCCAAAGCCGTCGCCGCGGCTGGTGTCGCCTCGCGTGAAAGCGGCAAACATACGCTCCCGTTCGTGTTCCGGAATGCCGACACCCGAATCGATGACGCTGAAGCTCCCATCGCGCAACACGAGGTGGATGAAGCCGCTGTCGGTGTAGTGCAGCGCGTTGCGGAGCAGATTCGACATGACCGTCCGCAGCAGCGGCGCGGAATAATGGCGAGTGTCTTCGGATTCGATCGACAGCTGAAGGTCGAGTCCCCTCAGGGTGGCCTCGTCGCTCCAATTCCGGACCTGCTCCGCCGCGATCTCGCGCAATGTCGAGTCGGTCCCGTGCGCCCGGATCGAGGGCGCGCGGGCAAGACCGAGGAAGGTCTCGACCACCTCGTTCATCTCCGCGCAGGCACGCTGAATGCGGCGGACGTGGATATGTTCTCGTTCGTTCCGAAGTTCCCGCGCGAGCAGCAGTTCGCAACTGCTGGCGATCACCATCAGCGGGGTTCTGAGCTCGTGACTCACGTCACTGGTGAACATCTGTTCGCGCTCCAGCGCCTCGCGCAGCCGGAAGAGCGTATCGTCGAATGCGGCTGCGAGCCGGCCTACCTCGTCATCCGCATAATCCGGAGCCAGTGGCGGGGCCAGCGGCAGCAGCTGGTCGCGGTGCTGGACCTGGCGGGACAGACGCACGACCGGGGCGATCACCCGGCGCGACATGAGCAGCCCGAGCACCAGCGCGGCCGCAACGCTCGCCAGAAAGCCGGCCAGCGCGATCGCCTCGAGCATCTCCTCGCGCCGCTCGTACGTTTCCAGCGTCGCGACCAACGCATGACGGACGTTGCCCTCCGTATGCAGGAAGACATGGACCTCTTCGGAACCGATTTTGGGGTCGTGAAAGCCGTCCGCGAACGCGTCGAGCCAGGCTGGCCAGTTGCGATAGCCGTCCGGCCCGTTCTCGTAATACCGGGTATCGGGGTCCAGGTGCGGAAGGTAGCCCTCTTCGCGTGCGGCCAGGATCACTGCGAGTTGGCGCTGCATCGATTCGCCGGCCAGATCCGACTCGAGCTGGTCGATGGCCATTGTGAATCCGATTGCGAAAAGTCCGGCGACGACCGTGGTCATCATCGTGAATGCAATGACGATACGCCTTCGAAGGCTATGACTGCGGCGATTCGACATCGTCGGAGGGGGCAAGGCGGTAGCCGATGCCGTGCACGGTCTGCAGGAGCTTGATCGGGAACGGTTTGTCGACGATCTGTCGAAGACTGTGCACATGGCTACGCAGACTGTCGGAATCGGGCGGATGGTCTCCCCACAGGGAGGATTCGAGTTCCTCGCGTCGCACCACCGCAGGACTTTTCTGCATGAGCACCGCGAGCAGCTTGAGGCCGATCGGCCCGATGCGGACGGGTTGGCCGCCACGCCGGACCTCGAGCGTGTCCAGATCGTAATGCAGGTCGGCGACGACCAGCTCCCTGCGCCCTGTGCCACGACTACGCCGCACAATCGCATCGATCCGTGCGGCCAGTTCGGACAGGGCGAAGGGTTTCGTCAGATAGTCGTCCGCTCCGGTGCGAAATCCCTGAAGGCGGTCGTCCAGCGCATCGCGCGCGGTCAACATGATGACGGGTGTTGTGATCCGCTCGCTCTCGCGCAGACGCTTGCACAGAGAGTAGCCGTCCATTCCGGGCAGCATAACGTCGAGAACGATGAGGTCATACGGATGGGTGGCGGCGAGATGCAGGCCGGTCAGCCCGTCCTGGGCGCAGTCGACCTCATGTCCTTTGAGGGTGAGGTAGTCGGCAAGATTGGCGAGGATGTCGCGATTGTCCTCGACGAGCAACAGGCGCATGTGCGGGTCAGTCCGTGGTTCCGGTGCAATGGGCAACGAAACGGATGCGTGGCGTCACGCGATCCAGTGTCCGGACTTGCCACCCAGCTTCTCACGCAAGCCGATGTCGGTGATCGTCATGCCGCGGTCCACTGCCTTGCACATGTCGTAGATGGTGAGCAGGGCCACGTTCACGCCGGTCAGCGCCTCCATCTCCACCCCGGTCCGGCCGACGGTTTCGGCAGTGACGGTGCATGTGACGCTGCTCGTTTCCGGCACCAGATCGAACTCGACCGCCACCCGGGTCAATGGAACGGGGTGGCATAGCGGAACCAGGTCGCTCGTGCGCTTGGCGCCCTGAATGCCGGCGATGCGGGCGATGCCCAGGACATCGCCCTTTCTTGCGTTGCCGGCACGAATCATCTCGAAGGTCTCCGGCTGCATGGTGATGCTGCCGCGCGCGATAGCGACGCGGCGCGTTTCGTCCTTGCCACCCACATCGACCATGTGGGCCTGACCTTGCGTGTCGAAATGGGTGAGGGATCGTGTTGTCATGCCATCAAAAGCGTTGGTCGGCTACATGCCGACACATACCGCGCGGAACGGAATCGATCGAACGGATATCATAGCACTCCATGATCAAGCGCTTTCTCATCCTGTTGCTGTGTACGGCCCTGGTGCCGGCCACATCCGTTGCCGATCTTCCCGACCTGGGGGATGTCGCCGCGTCCGAGCTGTCGCCGCTGGCGGAGCGGCGCCTGGGCGAATCGATCATGCGCGAGATTCGCTGGCGTGATCCCTCGTATCTCGACGACCCGGAGGTCGAGGATTACCTCAACCGCATCGGCAGGCGTCTTGTTGCGGGGAGCGACCAGCCGAACCGGCGCTTCGAGTTCTTCGTCATCGATGATCCGACGCTGAACGCTTTTGCGCTTCCGGGCGGGCATATCGGTGTGCACTCGGGACTGATCCTCGCCGCCGAATCGGAGTCGGAGCTGGCAGCAGTGCTGGGCCACGAGATTGCCCACGTGACCCAGCGGCACATTGCGCAACTGTTCGGCAAGCAGGGTCAGGCCAGCATGGTGATGCTCGCCTCCTTGCTGGTGGCCATTCTCGCTGCGAAGAGCAATTCCCAGGTGAGCGAAGCGGCACTGGCTGCCGGACAGGCCGGGGTGATCCAGTCACAACTCGGTTACACGCGCGCATTCGAGCGCGAGGCGGACCGGATCGGCTTGCAGATAATGGAGCGGTCCGGCTTCGACGTTCGGGGCAAACCGAGTTTCTTCGAGCGCCTGCAGCGCTCGTCGCGGCTTTACGAAAACAATGCGCCGGGCTATCTGCGCTCCCATCCGCTGACCGAGGAACGCATCTCCGATATCAGCAACCGTGTCGCCCAGATGCGCTATCGGCAAGTGCCGGATTCGGCCGATTTCCGCTTCATCCAGGGCAAGCTGCGTGCGTCGGTCGGCTCGGCCGTCGACCGCGTACGGGACTACGAGACATTGATCGCGGGGGGCGCGGCTGATCCTGCAACGCAATATGCGCTCGCGCGCGCCTTGCTGCGTGCGGGTCGGGTCGATGGCGCCTGGGAAGCGACGGAAGCACTCAGGGCATCGGGGCAGCCCTCGCCGTTCATCGAGGCGCTGGCCGCCGAGACGCGGCTTGCGGCACGTGACCCGGATCGCGCCATCGCGATCATGGAGAAGGCGGTGGCAACTTTCCCGGACCATGCGTCCCTGCAGTACATCCTCATAGAGGCGCTCATACGGGGCGGACGTGCGGCCGATGCGGCGGCCTTGTCACGAGCTGCCCTGCAACGCAACGGTGACGACGTGCGTTTGTGGGCGCTGTCGTCCAGGGCGGAAGAGACGCTCGGGCGGATGAGCGCCTATCACCGTGCCCAGGCGGAGGTGTATGCGATCAGGGGGAGCCTGCCGGCTGCGATCGAGCAACTCGAACTTGCGCGCCGTGCCGGTGACGGCGATTTCTTCGAGCTTTCCGCCATCGATGCACGAATGCGCGAGCTTCAGGAAGAAGCCCGGCAGCGCCGGGCGGAGGAAGGTCGCTGATCGGCACCGTTGCCGCGGGAAGGAGTGTTCGGTCCTTGACGCCTCGCAAAAGCGGCGGGCGCCGGTGTAGACTGCGATGATTATTCGAGCGAGGGTGATGCAGCATGAATTTTGACAAGGAAGTCGATGCACGCGGGCTGAGCTGTCCGCTTCCGATCCTGCGCGCCAAGAAGGCACTGGCCGAGATGCAGGCTGGTCAGACCCTGCGCATCGTTGCGACCGACCCGGGGTCGGTGAAGGATTTTCAGGCGTTCGCAAAGCAGACCGGCAACGAACTGCTGAGTCAGGGAGAAACCGCCGACAAGGCGTTCGAGTTCTTCCTCAAACGGAAATAGAAGGTCGGAAGCCGCCCGCAGGCGGCTCCCGACCTTCATGTCTCAGAGTCGGGCCATCTTGTCCAACTGCGGTCGGAGCTTCTCGAGCGAAGCGCTGAACCCTGCCAGGCGCTCGCGTTCCTGCTTCACGACGTTTTCCGGCGCGCGTTCGACGAAGCTCGCATTGCCGAGCTTGTTGTTCGCCTTGGCGATCTCGGCTTCGAGTCGCCCGATCTCGCGGGTCAGCCGTTCGCGTTCCGCGGTGATATCGATCTCGATACGCAGCATCAGTTTGCTCGATCCGGCAACGGCAACCGGTGCGAGTTCGTCGGCGCCGATCTCGTTGACGATCTCGACGCCCGAGAGCCTTGCAAGTCCGGCCAGGTAGGGCGTGTAGCGCGCAAGTGCGACCGGGTCGCCGGCAACGACCAAGGGGATGCGCTGCGCCGGGGAGATGTTCATCTCGCTGCGCAGGTTACGGCAAACCTGGATCAGCGACTTGAGCTCGGCCATGTCGGATTCAGCAATACTATCAATTCTGTCCGGAGCGGATTCCGGATAGCGTGCGAGCATCACGCTGTCGGTGTCCTTGCGGCCGGCGAGTGGTGCGACCGTCTGCCACAGCTCCTCGGTGATGAACGGGATCAGCGGATGCGCCAGGCGCAGCACGGTCTCCAGCACGCGCAACAGGGTACGGCGCGTGGCGCGTTGCTGCGCATCGTTGCCATTCTGGATCTGGACCTTGGCCAGCTCCAGATACCAGTCGCAGTACTCGTCCCATACGAACTCATAGATGGCCTTGGAAACGAGGTCGAAGCGATAGTCGCCGAAATGGGCGGAGACGTCCGCCTCGGTGCGCTGCAGTTGCGACACGATCCAGCGGTCCGCGAACGAGAAATCGAGATAGGCACTGTCGCAGTGGCTGCCGCCCGGGCTGCCGGCGATGCCGCAATCCTGGCCTTCGGTGTTCATCAGCACGAAGCGCGTGGCGTTCCAGAGCTTGTTGCAGAAGTTGCGGTATCCCTCGCAACGCGAGAGGTCGAACTTGATGTCGCGCCCGGGTGTGGCCAGCGATGCGAAGGTGAAGCGCAGCGCGTCGGTACCAAAGGCCGGAATGCCTTCAGGGAATTCCTTTCGCGTCTTCTTCTCGATACCTTGTGCGTCCTTCGGATTCATCAGTCCGAAGGTTCGCTTCTTGACCAGCTCGTCGACCGAAATGCCGTCAATCAGGTCAATGGGATCGAGCACATTGCCCTTGGACTTCGACATCTTCTGGCCTTCCGCATCGCGGATCAGACCGTGCACATACACGTGCCGGAAGGGGATCCGGCCGGTGATGTGTCTGGTCATCATCACCATGCGTGCGACCCAGAAGAAGATGATGTCGAAACCCGTCACGAGCACTGAGGAGGGCAGGTAGAGATCGAGCGCATCGTTCGATTCCTGCGGCCATTCCGGGGTCCAGTCGAGCGTCGAAAACGGCCACAGCGCCGACGAGTACCAGGTGTCGAGCACGTCGTCGTCGCGACGCAGGCGACCGGTATAGCCATCCGCGGCGGCCAGTGCCCTGGCCTCGTCCTCGTCGTGAGCGACCCATACGCGCGGATCGCCTTCGGTGTCCGCATACCAGGCCGGAATCTGGTGGCCCCACCACAGCTGTCGCGAAATGCACCAGTCCTGGATGTTGTTCAGCCACTGATTGTAGGTATTGACCCAGTTCTCGGGGTAGAAGCGAATCTCGCCCGACGCGACGCACTCGAGCGCCTTTTCGGTGATGCTCCTGCCGTCCGCGCCCGGCTTGCTCATGGCGACGAACCACTGATCGGTCAGCATCGGTTCGATGACCGTGCCGGTCCTGTCGCCCCGCGGCACCATCAGCTTGTGCGGCTTGACGGCCACGAGCAGGCCGAGTGCTTCGAGGTCCTGCACGATGAGCTCGCGCGCGACGAAGCGGTCCATGCCGCGATACTTCTCCGGCGCGTCGTCGCTGATGTGCGCATCCAGACGCAGAATGCTGATCATCGGCAATTCGTGGCGCAGTCCGACCCCGTAGTCGTTGAAGTCATGAGCCGGCGTGACCTTGACGCAGCCGGTGCCGAACTCACGGTCGACATATTCGTCCGCGATGATCGGGATGTCGCGGTCGCACAGCGGCAGACGGACCGACTTGCCGATCAGGTGTGCGTAGCGATCGTCCTCGGGATGGACCATCACGGCCACGTCGCCAAGCATGGTTTCGGGGCGGGTCGTGGCGACCGTGAGACCCGCAAGTCCACCCACCGGGCCGTCGCTGAACGGATAGGTGAGGTGCCACATAAAGCCGTCTTCCTCTTCCGAGACGACCTCCAGATCCGACACCGCGGTACCGAGCTTGGGATCCCAGTTGACCAGGCGTTTGCCGCGATAGATCAGCCCTTCGTTGTACAGGCGCACGAAGGTTTCGGTGACGGTCTTGGACAGGCCCTCGTCCATGGTGAAGCGTTCGCGCTTCCAGTCTGGGGAGGTGCCCATGCGTCGCATCTGACGCGTGATCGTGCCACCCGAGAACGCCTTCCACTCCCATACCTTGGCGAGGAACTTCTCGCGGCCGAGTTGATGGCGCGACACGCCCTGCGCATCGAGTTGGCGTTCGACGACGATCTGCGTTGCGATGCCGGCATGGTCGGTGCCTGGTTGCCACAGGGTGTTGAAACCGCGCATCCGATGGTAGCGCGTCAGTCCGTCCATGATGGTTTGGTTGAATCCGTGCCCCATGTGCAACGTACCGGTGACATTGGGGGGCGGCAGCAGAATGCAGAAAGCGTTCGGGTTGGACTTGTCGAGACCGGCACCGAAGTATCCGTGCGATTCCCATTGTGGGTACCAGCGCGCTTCGATCGCCGCAGGTTCAAAACTCTTGGCCAGTTCCATGGTCGTTCGGCTGTGTTCGGGCAAAAGGTGAAGTATAGCGGATGGCCCAGACGATTCCCGAGGTGATCCTCCCGCGATACGCGGATGGACGGTGTTGGCGGCCTGTCGGACTTGAGCTCGATCTGCTGCGCCAATCGGACGAGCGGTCCAGATTTGCCCTCGCTTTCCGGCTCGGCTCGCTACGATCACGCAAGCCCGACAGACTGCTAAGATTGCGCGCTACGAAATCGAGACAGGCGGGTTACGGATGAACGATCGCGATTTCGGCTACTGGTGGAACGTGGCCGGAGAATGGGTCGAGCCCCCCAATGAGCGGCGCAACGGATGGAGTGGCATGTTGCGAGTCCGGGCCGGGGGTAGGCTCTATTACGTAAAGCGCCAGCGCAACCATTTGTGCCGGACGGTGATGCATCCGTTGGGATGGCCGACTGCGAGCCGGGAGTGGCACTACCTCGATCAACTACGCCGGATCGGGGTCGGGGCTCCGCAACCGGTCTTTCATGGTGTGCGCACTACTCCCCAAGGTCGGGAAGCCGTCCTGGTGACCGAGGAACTGACCGGATTCACTGCGCTGTCCGAGCAGGCTTCACTGGATCCGGACCAGCGCATGACATTGGCGCAGGCGCTCGGGCAAAGCCTGGGCATCCTGCATCGCGCGCGTCTTCAGCACAGCAGTCTGTACGACAAGCACATCATGGTCAGATGGCAGGGCGATGGGCCGGAGATTGCGCTCATCGACCTGGAGAAGATGCGGCGGCGCCTGACTCGCCGGGCGGCCGCCCGGCATGACCTGGAGCAGCTTCACCGACGGCAGAGGATACTGGACGACGAGGCGTGGGGTGCGCTCGAAGCTGCGCACGCGCGGAGCATGCGCGGCTGATCCGTGGCGGCCCCGAACCGACGCCTGCACTGCAACCGGAGGCGTGAGGCGCGGGTGTCAGCGGGATCGTGAGCCGCGGTCGAGGCGGTTTGAGATTCGCTCCGACAGTGATGGAATGAGAGTTGCGCGCATGTGGGCGAGTGCTTCCCTGCGCAGATTCTCGGAGAATCGATCGAGTTCGCTGGCGACGAGTTGGGGCAATTCGTTCGCGAACCAGAACTCGATTTCGCGCGCAAGCTCCGTGTCGAGGTCGACCAGCAATTCGGCCAATGCAACGCCGTTGCCCTGACCGGCGACGGGCTCTGGTTCCGACCCCGGGTCGAATGCGAGATCCTCGACGACGTCGGTGAGGAGCGGCAGATCGTCAGAGGTGTCGGTCGGACCGGTCTGACCCGGCACCTGGTGTCGCCGCAGCAGCGCGTCGGCCTTGCTGAGAAGCAGATCGGCCTCTCTCAGTTCGGCTTCCGGGTCGTCACGTGACGCCCGCCAGTCCTTCTCCCGCCAATCTTTCATAAGGCCTCCCGATGCACGGCATCAAAGGCTTCGATGGCCAGTCCCGCCGACTTGTAATACGTCCAGCGAGATCTTGCCGGAGCACGGGCCGAGTCGACCTGCCCAACGACCTCGATCAGCATGCGGAACTGGCCGAAATCCGCCGGCACGTCGTCGGCCAGATTGAACAGCAGGTCATTGTGGGTCCAATTGCCCGACTCGTGCGACAAGCCCAGCAAGACCGGGGTTTCGGACGCGAGTCGGGCACCGCTCATGACATGCGGCACGAACGCGAGTTGATCGAAGCTCCATAGCAACTGGTCGAGGCGGCGGGCCGTATCCGCATCGGGGACTCTGAGCGCGACCCGGCGCCCACTGGCATAGGCTCGTGCGGTCAACTCGCAGGCCAGTGCGAGCGGGTTCTCGGCATTGTGGTAGAACCGGACCCGGGTCACCACGCTATTCCGTTGCAGCCTTGCTGCGCCGGAGCAGGAACTCGCTGAGCAGGGGGACCGGCCGGCCGGTGGCGCCCTTTGCATCCCCCGACAACCAGGCCGTTCCGGCAATGTCCAGGTGCGCCCACTTGTAGTTCTTGGTGAAGCGCGACAGGAAGCAGGCTGCAGTGATCGCGCCACCGTAGCGCCCCCCGATGTTGCCCATGTCGGCGAAGTTGCTCTTGAGCAGATCCTGGTATTCCTCCCATAGCGGCAGCTGCCATGCGCGGTCCCCGGCAGCCTCGCCGGACTCGCGAAGTTCGCCTGCAAGCAGGTCATCGTTGCTCATCAGGCCGCTCGGAATCTTGCCCAGCGCGATGACGCACGCGCCGGTGAGGGTGGCGATGTCGATGACACAGGCAGGTTTGAAGCGTTCCGCGTAGGTCAGTGCGTCGCACAGGATGAGGCGGCCTTCGGCGTCCGTATTGAGTACCTCGATCGTCTGGCCGCTCATCGAGGTGACGACATCGCCTGGTTTGGTGGCGGCGCCCCCGGGCATGTTCTCGGTAGCTGGAACGATACCGACCACATTGATCGGCAACGCCATGTGCGCCAGGGCCTTGATCGTTCCGAGCACGCTCGCGGCTCCGCACATGTCGAACTTCATCTCGTCCATCTCGGCTGCGGGCTTGATCGAGATTCCTCCGGTATCGAAGGTGACGCCCTTGCCCACGAGCACGACGGGCTTGTCCTTGGGCTTGCCTCCCCGGTAGTGCATCACGATGAGCTTCGGGGGCTGGTGGGACCCGCGAGCAACCGAGAGCAGGGCACCCATGCCGAGTTTCTCCATGTCCTTGCGCTCGAGCACATCGACCTTGAGCTTGTACTTTCGCCCCAGATCACGGGCCGTCTCGGCCAGATGCGTGGGGGTGCAGATGTTGGCCGGGAGGTTTCCCAGTTCCTTCGCCAGCGCCATGCCCTCCGCGATCGCCTGGCCGTGCTTCAGTGCCGACTTCATGACCTCGCTGATCTTGTGACGAGTCAGCAGGATCACCTTGCGGACCCCACGGGGGCGCTCGGCCTTGCTTTTGCTTCGCGTAGTTTCGAAGCGATAGGCGCTGTCCGCGATGATGCGCGTGGTCTGCTGCAGCGCCCACGCAATATCGCGTCCGGGAATCTCGATGTCGCCGAGGCATACAACGGCATCACCGGTTGGGGTTGCGGCAAGTGCCTTCCCGACGGCCACGACGGCGTCTCGCCAGTTCTTGTCCGAGAGGTCCTCCCTTTTGCCCATGCTCGCGACGAGTACCCGATCGCACGCACAGCCGGGGAGGTCCGGTATCGCAAGCACGGCGCCGGCCCGGTCGTCCAACTCGCCACGGCCGATGATCGTTGCCAGCTTGCCGTTGGAAGCCCTGTCCAGCGCCTTTGCGGCGGGACTCAGGCTTCCGTCTGCAAAGACAGCCACCACCACTGTGCCGGTCTTGAGCTTTTCCGGGGTGCCGGTCTTTATGGTAAATTCCACTCGCTTCTCCTTGAATTGCACGTTGCCCGCGATTGGCTCCGATTATCGCCCTTTCGCGACAGACCCGTCAAAACGGCCTATCTAAACTTCTGGTGCCTTCCGCGCGATGATCTTCCGGCGCGCCATCAAGCGCGAGTTCGCCCATGCTGCGGCTGGGGTGTTCGTGGCGCTGTTCGCCATCCTCATCACCACCGTGCTGATTCGCATGCTCGGCCAGGCGGCGGGCGGACGGGTGCCGGCCGACGCGGTGCTGGCCCTGATCGGATTCGGTGCGCTCGCACAGGTGCCGATCGTCCTTTCGTTGACGCTCTTCGTTGCCGTGCTGCTGTCGCTGACGCGGTCCTACCGCGACTCCGAGATGGTGGTCTGGTTCGCGTCCGGGCTTCCCCTGACTGCGTTCATCCGGCCCGTGCTGCAGTTCGCCGTGCCGATGGTGGTGCTGATCGCACTGATGACACTGGCGGTCACCCCATGGGCGAACATGAAGAGTGAGCAATTTCGTGCTGAACTCGACGCACGCGACGACACGACGCGCGTGGCGCCGGGCGTCTTTCGCGAGTCGGGGGGGCAGCAGCGCGTTTTCTTCGTGGAGGAGGGCGGGACGGCCGACGGCAAGTTGCAGAACGTCTTCGTCAGCTCGGACGAGCACGGTACGCTCGGCGTGATCGCGGCCGAGGAAGGGGCGACGCACGTCGATGAACGCGGCGACCGGTTCATCGTTCTCGAGCGAGGACGTCAATATCGCGGGGAAATCGGCTCGGCCGGCTACAGCGTCATGGAGTTCGACCGTGCCTTTGTCCTGATCGAGGAACGACGAGCGACCAGCCAGGCGGTACGGTCGCGAACGACTTCGACTCTGGATCTGATCCGGGATCGGTCGAACCGGCACCTGGGTGAACTTGCCGGGCGGATTGGCGTGCCCGTGGCCGCGCTCCTGTTGGCACTGCTCGCGATCCCGCTATCGTTCGTGAATCCGCGGGCGGGTCGCGGCAACAATCTGATTTTTGCGATTCTCGCCTACCTCGTATATAGCAACGCAATCAGTATCTGCCAGGCCTGGGTCACACAGGGCCGGCTGCCCTTCATTCTGGCCATCGTTCTCCCCCACCTGATCGTTCTCGCCGTGCTCGCGGTGATGTTCCACCGGCGGCTGGCAGTGTCGCCGTTCTGGCGGGTGCGAGCATGACCAGTGTGTTGACGCGCTACCTGGCTCGCGAAATTCTCGGCGCGAGCACGCTTGTCCTGCTCGCATTCCTTGGGCTGTTTGCATTCTTCGATTTCATCAACGAGCTGGATTCAATCGGTACCGAGGGTTACCGGCTCCACCATGCGCTGGTGTATGTCGCGATGATCGTGCCAGGCCGGATCTACGAATTGCTGCCGGTCGTGGTGCTGATCGGTACGCTGTATGCGCTTACTGCGCTGGCCAACCATTCCGAGATCACCGTGATGCGCGCTTCGGGAATGGCTACGTCTCGCATGCTGCGCACGCTCGGCGGCATCGGGTTGATTTTCGTCGCGCTCACTTTCGTCTTCGGCGAGTATGTGGCGCCGCCTTCGGAGCGTGCTGCACAGCAGTGGCGGCTGACCGCAACAGGGTCGGCGGTGTCGCAGCAACTGCGCTCCGGTCTGTGGGTCAAGGATGGCGGCAGCTTCATCAATGTGCGTACCGTCCTGCCCGATCGGACCATGGAGCGCGTGCGTGTTTTCGCGTTCGACGATCAACAGGCCCTGCTTTCGATCAGTGAGGCGGCGACGGGTCGGTACGATACCGGCGATCAACTCTGGAGGCTGAGGGACGTGGTGCAGACACGCTTTCTCGACGGCCACACCGAGGTACATCGTTTGCCGGAGATTACCTGGCGATCGAGCCTGTCTCCGGAGGTGCTGAGCGTGCTCATGGTTGCCCCCGAGCGCATGTCGGTCGTCACGCTGTTCGCGTACATCAGTCACCTGAAGGAGAACAGGCAGAACGCCAACCGTTTCGAGATCGCCTTGTGGAAGAAGATCATCTACCCGTTCGCGGTGCTGGTGATGATGGCACTCGCATTGCCGTTCGCGCTGACCCATGACCGCATGGGCGGGGTCAGCGTCAAGGTATTTCTGGGCGTGATGCTCGGGGTAGGCTTCCATTTGCTCAATGGACTGTTCTCGAACCTCGGCGTGATCCATTCGTGGCAACCGGCATTGGTTGCGCTGACGCCGAGCCTCATTTTTCTTGCGACCGCCGCGATCATGCTGTCGAGAGTGGAACGACGCTGATTCGCGTGCTGTACTCGCTCGGATGATTCGTGAATGCGCGTGATGATCGCACAGGGATTTGTTTCGTAGGGGAATTCCGAGTAGGAGCGGCGGAGTGGTTCGTACGCCCGCCTGAGCGGGATTTCCGCCCTAGCCAAGACCAAGCGAGGGCGCGTGTCATTCATGAAATAGCCGGGTTCCAGCGGAAGTACATGAAAAGGGCCCCGAGATGGGGCCCTTGTCGCAGCTGTGGCGTTGCAGCCGGAATCAGTCCTGCCTGGCCTTGGCCGCGCTGCCCTTGAAGTTCAGTTTTTCCTTGATACGCGCGGACTTGCCCGAACGCTGGCGCAAGTAGTAGAGCTTTGCGCGACGAACATCGCCCCGGCGCTTGACTTCGATTCCACCGATCAGCGGCGAATAGGTCTGGAAGGTTCGTTCCACGCCCTCACCCGACGAAATCTTGCGCACGATGAAAGAGGAATTGAGGCCGCGGTTGCGCTTGGCAATGACGACGCCTTCATAGGCCTGCAAACGCTCACGGTTGCCTTCCTTGACCTTGACCTGTACGACCACGGTGTCGCCGGGGGCGAATTCGGGGATAGCTCTGCCTTCGGTGAGGCGGGCGACCTCTTCCTGTTCCAGTTGCTGAATAAGGTTCATCTACGACTCCTTCATTTCAATGGCCTTTGGCCTTGCACGCAGAGCAGCACTCGCCTGATGCGTACGGTTTGTATTCGAGCTGTCGGCCGGCACTGCCGGTTTCGGCTCCATTTCTCGAATCGACTGCATTGCCGTCAGGTGGGCGTGTCAGCGACTCGCTTGTTCCTGCCTGTATTCTTCGAGCAATGCAGCTTCTTCCTTGCTCAAGTGGCGACCTTCGATCAGATCGGGTCGCCGTACCCATGTCCGTCCTATCGCCTGCTTGAGTCGCCAGCGGCGAATCGCAGCATGGTTGCCCGAGAGCAACACCTCTGGTACCCGTTCCTCGCCGTACGACTCCGGGCGCGTGTAATGAGGGCAGTCGAACAAGCCCTCGACGAACGAATCCTCAAGGGCCGAATCGGCATCGTTCAGCGCGCCTGGCAGGTGCCGGATCATCGCATCGAGCAGAACCATCGCCGGCAGTTCGCCACCGGAAAGGACGAAATCACCGAGTGACAACTCTTCGTCGACGCACTTGTCGATCAGGCGTTGATCGACGCCTTCGTAGCGCCCGCACAACAAGATCAGCGACGGCTGCTCACACAGCGCGATGACCTTCCCGTGATCCAGTCTCGTGCCCTGCGGCGAAAGATAGACCACTGGGCCTTCCATGCCAATGCTTCGCTGCTGCGCCGCCCGGGCCTGCGTGATCGCATCCTCGAGCGGTTTGGCCATCATGACCATTCCGGGGCCGCCCCCGTATGGGCGGTCATCCACGGTCCGGTGCGCATCGGTCGTAAAATCCCGCGGATCGTGAAATGCGATTTCGTACAATCCGCGCTCCAGGGCGCGCCGCGTGATTCCGCTCGCGGTGATTGCCGCGAACATCTCAGGGAACAGCGTGACGACATCATAGCGCCTGGTCGATGTTGGCGCACTCACGCCGATCACCAGTCCTTTTGCCAGTCCACCCGAATCACTCCTCCCGCAAGATCCACTTCCTGTGCATAGGCTGCGACGAAGGGGATCAGCCTTTCCGTTTCGCCGTCGACCACTCGGAGGACATCATGCGCACCGGTGGCAATCAGGCCCTCCACCTTTCCGAGTGTCTCGCCGCCGAGGTTCTCGACACGCAATCCGATCAGATCATGCCAGTAGTACTCGTCTTCATCGGGCGCAGGCATCGCACTGCGTGGTGCCCCAACGTACCAGCCCTTGAATTTGTCCGCCGTATCGCGGTCCGGTATTTCCTCGAACAATGCGATCAACCCGTCGCCGTGCGTCCGGCATTCACGCAACGACAGATTCCGCCAGGAATCGTCCGGAGACTCCGAATCGTGAGCAGTCCACCAGTGTGACATCTGGCCCCACGAAAGAGGGTCGTCACCAAAAGGAGCGACCCGGACCCAGCCCTTGACACCAAAGGGAGCGACGATGCGCCCCAGTACGATCATGACCGTGAGCCGGATCGGCCAATCAGGCCGCGGCCTTTGCAGACTGCTTTACCAACCGGGCAACCGTGGGCGAAACCTGGGCGCCGTTCTGCGTCCAGTATTCGAGGCGCTCGGTGTTGATCACGAGTGCCTTTTCCGCACCGGCAGCGACCGGGTTGTAGTAGCCGACGCGCTCGATAAAGCGGCCGTCGCGACGATTGCGCTTGTCAGCGGCGACAATGTTGAAAAAGGGGCGCTTCTTGGCGCCACCACGGGCAAGGCGAATGACGACCATGCGGATTTCCTTGTGATGTTCTGTAGCGGGGTGCGAAAAGCACAAAATTCTAATCGAATCCAGGGGTTTGAGCAAGGCGTTTGACACGTCTCGAAGGTGCGCTGCAAACGTGCGGGCGTGGAGCCGATCGGGTGGCGTGGGTCTGCACCACATCACACGCATAAGCGGTCCGAAGTTGAATAGAATGTGTCTGCGACAACAATCAATGGATGGAAGCTTTTCGATGGCCGTTCCGACGACCGATCCCGAGTGGATTGCACGGATGTTCGACTGGCTCGGCAGCGAACCCGCAGACGACTGTCTGGACGATCTCGCGCTACTGCACAAGCATCTTTCGTCACTGGCAACTCCGACGGTGACGCTTGAGCAATTGCATCGCTGCGCCGATCCCGTTGCGCTGCGTGTCCTGGATATCTCGGACCGTTTCAAGCCCCATCTGCTCAATGCGACACTGCCTTTGCCTCGCCAGATTCATTCGGCGTCCGTCGATCTGATTCATACCCTGCTCACGGTATCGGGCTTTTTTGGGCGATTGCTGAAGGCGGGCGCTGCTTCCGCGTCGGGTGCGAGACGTCCCGAGCACGCCGCACGGGGCCTGCGCCTGTTAGGCGAAGCCTATCTGCTGGCATGCATGGGCGGAACCGAAACGCCGGGTGAGTTGTGGCATGCCGCACATGCCTTGTTCGGTGTCGCATGCTCCGATGTGCGCGGTGTCGTCGCGGAGCCGGAGAATGCGTCGCCCGAGGCAGCGCTGCAGTACAAGAGAATGCTCGCGGTCGCGGCCCTGCAGCCGGAAAGCCTGACCGGGCGGGAACTCGTCTGGATTCATGACTATCTGGAGGTGACGTCGGGCGCGGTGGAACTGTCGCGGCGGCCACTGCAGCCTGAGAGTGCGGTCTTCTGGCTGGATCCGGATCATGAAGGTGCGCCGGTGGCACTGATCAGGCGAGTCCCGCCGGTCAGTGACTGCCTGCTCTACTATCGTGCGGTGACCCTGGCGCGCCGGGTTGCGGAACAGATCGACTGGCTCGAGCGACGCATTGCGGATGCCGAGGTCGTCGGACTCGAGCGGGACGGCGAGTTGCTCGAACCCGATGCATCGGGCCTGCCGGTCGGGCTTACGCCACTGGAGGCGCTTTCGCTTCTGCGTCGGATGCACGAGCGCTGGTCTACGCCGCCCAGTCGCGAGCATCCGCGGCGACGGCAGCTCTATACGGTCCAGGTGTGTCAGGGGCTGCGTGCGATCTGGCGACTCCATCGTACCGGCAAGGCGTCCGATGCGGTGTCGGAATGGATGGTGTACAACGAGAGTCCGGGCGGCTATGCCATCATCAGCGTGTCCGGCGTCGAAGGTGTGCTCAGCGCCGGCATGGCGCTGGCATTGCGGCGTGACGGGAAAAGCCCGTGGTCGATCTGCATCGTTCGCTGGATCCGAAGTGATCATCCGGATGAGGTCGAGCTGGGCCTGCAGGTGATCGCCGAATCATGCATTGCGATCTCGATCGCATTCCGCGGCGGGGAACTGCGCTCCACGTCCCCCGCGCTGATTCTCCCGCCGGCCGGCCCCATGCGCCGCAATCCGGCGATACTCGCAGCTGCGGGGACATACAATTCGCGGCGCTTCATCCTGGTCCGCGAAGGCGCGCCCCTCTATGTCGCGCAGGGACGCGTGTTGAGTCTCGACATGCAGACAGCCAACGTCGAGTTGTTCCAGTACGAAATCGATCCCTATCCGATCTGAGCTTGTTCGCCGGCCGGTTGCGCGGCCAGTTCTGTCAACGTCTGGTCGGCCGTGAGCAATGCGGCGTGAAGTCGTCTGGCAGCCGCGACGGTCGCCGGCCCTCCGCGTGCAAAGGCCCAGTTGTCGGGTGCCAGCGCAAACCTCTCGATCACGTCGACAAGGGACAATTGATCGGGGTGCGTGCTGAGAATCCAGTTTTCGTCGTCCGTACGCGCGACCCAGCCGCACTCGTGCATTTCGCCGAGGAGGGCCTCCGTCTGGTCATTGGTGATGCCACCGAGTTCGTGCAGCAGGTTGAACGGGCAGGTTCGGCCCTCGCGTTGTCCGACGGTCAGCGCGACGAGCATGCTGAGCGCAGCGCAGGCGCGGTCTCCAGGGAAGCTCAGCGGCGTCTTGGTACGTTCGAAAAAATCGGGGAAGGTGGCGGCCACGATCGCCCCGAGAAGTACCACGACCCAGGAAAGGTAGAGCCAGAGCAGGAAAATCGGCAGTGCCGCAAAGGTGCCGTAGACCAGCGTGTAGCTTGGCGAAAGTGCGATGAACATGCCGAACATGCGCTGCATCACCAGGAACGCAAGTGCCGCGGCGAACCCCCCCGCGAGGGCGTGGAGCACGCGTACCGGATGGTTGGGCACGGCGAAGTAGAGAAAGCTGAATAGCGCACCGAGCAAGGTCAGCGGCATCACCGTTGCCGTAAAGGTCCCGATGTGTCGGCTGTCCCCGACCAGCGCGACCGACGTCGCGACCAATTGCCCTGTCGCGAAAATGCTGCCGGCCAGGGCCATGGGTCCGAGGGTCAATGCAACCCAGTAGACCGCGAGTCGGGTGAGCAGCGGGCGCGGCTGCTTGACCCCCCAGATGTCGTTGAATACGCCATCGATCGTGGAAAGAAGGAGCACGACCGTGATGACCAGCATTGCGGTGCCGATCAGGGTCAATTGAGCGGCCTTTTCGGAGAACTGCAGTGCGTAGGTGCTGACAATCTGGCCGGCGAGATCCGGCAGCACGTTGGTTTGCAGGAAATCGCCCAGTGCCGTTCCCAACTGCGCGAATGCGGGGAAATTGCTGAACAGCGCAATCGTCACCGTGACGAGCGGTACGATCGCGAGGAGGGTCGTATAAGTCAGGCTCCCGGCGACTTCGGGGCAGCGGGTCGCGACGAAGCGGCCAGCCACCAGTTTCAGAAAATCGCGCAGGGATTGGAACATCAGGGGTGAGCGCCGGGGGAAAACCCGGTATGGAGTGGCCGACCGGTATAATTGTGGGCCCTTGCCCAAGTCGATTGCAATGAAAGAAATCCTCGTCCTGTACTACAGCCATCGCGGATCGGTCCGTGCGCTCGCCGAACAGGTGGTGCAGGGCATTCATCAAGTACCCGGTGTGGCCGCGCGGATTCGCACGGTGCCCCGGGTTTCGACGGTCTGCGAGGCGGTCGAGGAGGAGATACCGGCGGATGGACCGCCCTATGCCGAACCCCGCGACATCGACGAGTGCATCGGACTTGTTCTCGGCAGTCCGACCCGATTCGGCAACATGGCCGCTGCGATGAAGTACTTTGTCGACGGGCTCGCGGGCAGTTGGGTCAATGGTGCGCTCGAAGGCAAGCCGGTCGGGGTATTCACGTCTTCGTCGAGTCTCCATGGCGGGCAGGAGTCCACGCTGCTGTCGATGATGCTGCCGCTGCTCCATCATGGAGCCCTGATCGTGGGTATCCCCTACAGTGAGTCCGATCTCAATACTACCTCCAGTGGTGGCACGCCTTATGGGGCCAGCCACGTTGCGGGACGCGATGGCAATCCGCGCTTGACGGGCGAGGAGGAACGCATTGCCATGGCGCTGGGACGGCGTGTCGCGCGGGTCGCACTGAAGCTAGCGGACAGCTGATGACGCCGCGTGTGCTGAACATGATCTCCAGTGTCCTGCTGATCGCGCTTGTCGTGCTGTGTGCACTGTGGGAGACCTGGCTTGCCCCGCTCAGACCGGGTGGCTCATGGATGGTGCTCAAGGTCCTGCCGCTGATGGCGGCCATCTTCGGTGTCCTGAAGGGACGGCGGTACACGTACCAGTGGCTTTCGATGCTCGTATTGCTCTACTTCACCGAGGGCGTCGTGCGCGCCTTCGATCCAGGGCTGGTCGGCATCCTTGCGCTGATCGAGGCTGTTCTTGCTTCGGGGCTGTTCGTGAGTGTGATTCTGTACGCACGGGCGACTGCGCCGTCGCGAATGAACCCAGGGCGGGAATGAAGCGGCCGGCGTTGGCCGGCCGCTGAATGAATGTCGCCTTTGTTCAGACCTGGGGATTGAGGCGCTCGGTATTTCCGTGCAGTTTGTTGAGGGCGTTCAGGTAGGCCTTGGCCGAGGCGACGATGATGTCGGTATCGGCGCCCTGACCATTGACGACCTTGCCGTCGCGTGCGAGACGGACCGTTACCTCACCCTGCGCGTCGGTGCCTGTCGTGATCGCGTTGACGGAGTACAGCATCAGTTCGGTACCGCTGTGCGCCACCGACTCGATCGCCTTGAATGCGGCATCGACCGGGCCGGATCCTTCGGCCCTCGCTCGCACCTCCTTGCCGCCGGCAGCCAGCGTAATCTCGGCTTCGGGCGTTTCTCCCGTTTCGGAGTGGAAGCGCGATGCCACGAGGCGGAAATGCTCCCGCTCCGGCGTGACTTCCTCGTCGCTCATCATCGCATGGAGATCCTCGTCGAAGATCTCGTGCTTCTTGTCGGCGAGTTCCTTGAAACGTGCAAATGCATGATTGAGGTGATCTTCCGATTCGATCACGATGCCGATTTCCTGCAGGCGGGTCCGGAACGCGTTGCGCCCCGAGTGCTTGCCCAGAACCAGCTTGTTCGCGCCCCAGCCCACGTCTTCGGCACGCATGATCTCGTAGGTTTCGCGATGCTTGAGCACGCCGTCCTGGTGGATGCCGGATTCATGCGAGAAGGCGTTTGCGCCCACGATGGCCTTGTTCGGCTGCACCGGGAAACCCGTCACACCCGACACGAGCTTCGATGCCGGCACGATCTGGGTTGCATCGATACGGGTATCGCACTCGAAGATGTCGCGCCGGGTGCGAACGGCCATCACCACCTCCTCGAGCGATGCATTACCCGCACGCTCGCCCAGACCGTTGACGGTGCACTCGACCTGGCGTGCCCCTGCCTTGACGGCGGCCAGCGAGTTCGCGACTGCGAGTCCGAGATCGTTGTGGCAATGAACCGACCAGACGACCTTGTCGGAGTCCGGAACCCGCTCGATCAGGGTGCGGATCGTCGCGGCGAACTGTTCCGGCACGTTGTACCCGACCGTGTCGGGCACGTTGATCGTGGTTGCGCCGGCCTTGATGACCGCTTCGAAAACACGACACAGGAAGTCGATTTCAGAGCGGCCGGCGTCTTCGGCGGAGAACTCGATGTCGTCGGTGTACTCGCGCGCCCACCCGATCGCCTTGACCGCCTGCTCGACAACCTGATCCGGCGTCATGCGAAGTTTCTTCTCCATGTGAATCGGGCTGGTTGCGATGAAGGTGTGGATACGACCCATCGCCGCCGGGCGAATCGCCTCGCCGGCACGCCTGATGTCGTTCTCGTTGGCGCGCGCGAGCGAACACACCGTTGATTCGCGGATGGCCTCGGCGATGGACCGGACGGCCTCGAAGTCGCCGTTCGACGCTGCGGCGAAGCCCGCCTCGATGACGTCGACACGCATTCGCTCGAGCTGTCGAGCAATGCGCAGCTTTTCGTCACGCGTCATCGATGCTCCAGGGCTTTGCTCACCGTCGCGCAAGGTGGTGTCGAATATGATCAAGTGGTCTGTCATGACTTGCTCCTGCCGGGGTTCGAAAAATCAATGGATATGCAAGCGTCGCCTGCGCACTGCGCTGGCGGCATGAATACGACAAAGGGGAGGGGGGTGTCTTTTAGCGCGCGGGGCGCAGCAGCGGGCCAAGCAGCAGGCTCGCCAGAAGGGGGAATTGCACGAAGGAGGGGTTGCTTTCGAGCATCATGCGTCCGACTATAAACCGGAGCTTCCGGAAAATGCAAGAAGGAATGCGTTTGCGTCTGCCTATCGAGGCGATCACCCCGCTTCATGGGTCAAAGTCCGGGCAATCCCACAACTGCTGCGCGCATCACTTATGCGTTGCGATCGTCCCCTTCTTCCGTCGGCACATCCGCCGGAGGCTCGCCTGCCGTTTCCGATTCCCTGGCTGCCACCATGCGTCGGCGTCGGAACCAGCGCCAGATCCAGATGAAATAGCCCGAGGCCGCGTAGATTATGAAGAGTCCGAACAACACGCCCGGGGGGTAACTCGACACGAGTGCGAATGCGAGGACGACCGCAATCACGACGATGAAGGGCACGCTCTTGCGCAGGTTGATGTCCTTGCCGCTCCAGAACAGCACGTTGCTGACCATGGACAGACCGGCGAACACCGTCAGGGCCAGCGCGAACCACCGCACATCCTCCCCGGTCAGCCCGTTATCCATGACCACCCAGACCATTCCGGCGATCAGTGCCGCGGCTGCCGGGCTGGGCAGGCCCTGGAAGAAGCGCTTGTCGACGACGTTGATGTTGGTGTTGAAGCGTGCGAGGCGCAAGGCGGCGCCGGCACAGAAGATGAATGCTGCGATCCAGCCGAGTTTGCCCATGTCCTTGAGCGCCCACTCGTACATCACCAAAGCGGGTGCGGCTCCGAAGGAGACCATGTCGGAGAGCGAGTCGTATTCCGCACCGAACTCGCTTTGCGTGTGGGTCAGGCGCGCCACCCGACCATCCAGACCGTCGAGCACCATCGCAACGAATATCGCCACTGCGGCGTATTCGAAGCGATGATTCATCGCCTGGACGATGGCGTAGAAGCCGGCGAACAGCGCTGCCGTGGTGAACAGGTTCGGCAGGATGTAAATGCCGCGCCGTCGCTTCTCGAGAGAGATCAGTGGCATGCAGAAATTCCAGTCGGACGCTGCCGGTTGTGCGGGATCGCCTGCCATTTTAACGCAAGCCCGCACCAATGATGGTGCGAAGGGTCGTGGTGCGCTGCACGGGTGGCCGACGACGGACGGCGGGGTGTCCCGACGAAAAGCAAACGCCGGGCGCGGGAGGGCAACTCGTCCTCCCGCGCCCGGCGTTGGTCGTGCGGGGCAATCAGTTCTTGGACTGGTCGACCAGTTTGTTCTTGCGGATCCAGGGCATCATTTCACGCAACTGCGCGCCGACGATCTCGATCGGGTGCGCAGCGTTGAGCCGGCGCCGTGCGGTCATCGACGGATAGCCGGTGCGACCCTCGAGAATGAACATCTTGGCGTATTCACCCGTCTGGATGCGCTCGAGCGCCATGCGCATCGCTTCGCGGGACTCTTCGTTGATGACCTCCGGACCGGTAACGTATTCGCCGTATTCGGCGTTGTTCGAGATCGAATAGTTCATGTTGGCGATGCCGCCTTCGTACATCAGGTCGACGATCAGCTTGAGCTCGTGCAGGCACTCGAAATAGGCCATTTCCGGCGCGTAGCCCGCTTCGACCAGGGTTTCGAACCCCATCTTCACCAGTTCGACGGCGCCGCCGCACAGCACGGCCTGCTCGCCGAACAGGTCGGTTTCGGTTTCTTCACGGAAATTGGTCTCGATCACGCCGCCCTTGGTGCCGCCATTGGCCGCAGCATAGGACAGAGCGATGTCGCGCGCCTTGCCCGACTTGTCCTGGTGAACCGCGATCAGCGAGGGGACGCCGCCGCCCTTGAGGTACTCGGAACGAACAGTGTGGCCCGGGCCCTTCGGAGCGACCATGATCACGTCCAGATCGGTACGCGGCACGACCTGGTTGTAGTGAATGTTGAAGCCGTGGGCGAAGGCCAGTGTGCCCCCCTTCTTGATGTTGGGTTCGACCTCGTCCTTATAGACCTGGGGGATGTTCTCGTCCGGCAGCAGGATCATCACCACGTCCGCACTCTTGACCGCCTTCGCGATCTCGTCGACCTTGAGGCCTGCGGCCTTCGCCTTGTCCCAGGACGCGCCACCCTTGCGCAGGCCGACAGTGACCTTGACGCCGGAGTCGGAAAGGTTCTGCGCATGTGCGTGGCCCTGCGAGCCGTAGCCGACGATGGTGACCTTCTTGCCCTTGATGAGGGAGAGGTCGGCATCCTTGTCGTAATAGACTTTCATTTGATTCCTCGTTTCAGTGTGCCTAGATTTTCAGGACCCGATCACCGCGACCGACGCCGCAGATTCCGGAGCGGACGGTTTCGAGAATGATGTCCGGCGCGATCGCGCCGATGAATGCGTCGAGTTTCGCCTGGTTGCCGGTGAGTTCGATGACGTAGGAGGCCTCGGTCACGTCGATGATGCGGGCACGGAAGATTTCCGTCATCCGTTTCATCTCTTCACGATCCTTGCCGGTCGCACGAACCTTGACCAGCATGAGTTCGCGTTCGATGTGGGCTGACTCGGAAATGTCGACGACCTTGATCACCTCGACGAGCTTGTTCAACTGCTTGGTGATCTGCTCGATGACGTCGTCCGAACCCGTGGTCACGATCGTCATGCGCGACATCGACGCGTCCTCGGTCGGCGCGACGGTCAGTGATTCGATGTTGTAGCCGCGAGCCGAGAACAGGCCCGAAACTCGCGACAGCGCGCCCGATTCGTTCTCGATCAGCAGGGAGATGACGTGTCTCATGGATTAGCTCTAGCGAGGTTCGTGAAAAATGCGCAGCTGCGGCACGGGGACGCGGATCGCCGTCGTCGCGTGTCCGCGTGTCGATTCAGAGGTCTTCAGCCGAGAGGATCATTTCGGTCAGCCCCTTGCCGCCCTGAACCATGGGGTAGACGTTTTCGGTCTGATCTACCTGGAAGTCCAGGAATACCAGATCGTTCTTCCGGCTGAATGCTTCGCGAATGGCACCTTCGACGTCGCCGGGCTTGTCGACCCGGATGCCAACGTGACCGTAGGCTTCGGCCAGCCGGGCGAAGTCGGGCAGCGAGTCCATGTAGGACTCGGAGTAACGTCCGCCGTGGAAGAGTTCCTGCCACTGGCGCACCATGCCCAGATAGCGGTTGTTGAGGTTGCAGATCTTGATCGGGAGGCGGAACTGCTTGCACGTGGACAGTTCCTGGATGCACATCTGGATCGACGCCTCGCCGGTGATACAGGCCACCTGCGCATCGGGATGCGCGAGTTGCGCCCCCATCGCGTAGGGGAGTCCGACGCCCATGGTGCCGAGGCCACCCGAATTGAGCCACCGGCGGGGCTTGTCGAAGCGGTAGTACTGGGCCGCCCACATCTGGTGCTGGCCGACATCGGAGGTGACGAACGCGTCTCCGCCGGTGACCTCCCACAGTGTCTGCACCACGTATTGCGGCTTGATGATCTCGTCCGAGTTCTTGAACTTCATGCAGTCCCGGCGGCGCCACTCCTCGACCTGTTTCCACCAGTTGCCGAGTGCGTCAGGGTCGGGTCGTGCCTGGGACGACTCGATCTGCCGGATCATTTCATCGAGGACTTCGCAAACGTCGCCGACGATCGGGATATCGACCTTCACCCGCTTCGAGATGGATGACGGATCGATGTCGACATGCACGATCTTGCGGGGTTCTTCGGCGAAATGTGCGGGATTTCCGATCACGCGATCATCGAAGCGTGCGCCGATGGCGAGCAGTACGTCGCAGAAGTGCATCGACATGTTGGCTTCGTACGTACCGTGCATGCCCGGCATGCCGAGGTACTGCCGATCGCTGGCGGGATAGCTGCCCAGACCCATCAGTGTGTTCGTGATGGGGAAACCGAGCAGGCGGGTGAGCTTTGTGAGTCGTTCCGCCGCATTCGACAGGATGACGCCGCCGCCCGTGTAGATCATGGGGCGTTTCGCTTCCAGCAACAACTGCACGGCCTTGCGGATCTGCCCCTGATGGCCCTTGACCACCGGATTGTACGAGCGCATCACGATCTCGGCCGGATACTCGTACTCGCACTTGTGCATCGACACATCCTTGGGGATGTCGACGAGGACCGGTCCGGGGCGGCCGGTCCTGGCCAGGACGAAAGCCTTCTTCATCGTAGTGGCGATGTCGCGCACGTCCTTGACGAGAAAGTTGTGCTTCACGCACGGCCGCGTGATCCCGACCGTGTCGACTTCCTGGAACGCATCCTGGCCGATCGCCGCGGTCGGAACCTGGCCGGAGATGATCACCATCGGGATGGAATCGCAGTACGCGGTTGCGATACCGGTGACCGCGTTGGTGGCCCCCGGTCCGGAGGTCACGAGTGCAACGCCGACCTTTTCGGTGGAGCGGGCAAACCCGTCGGCGGCGTGAACCGCAGCCTGTTCGTGCCGCACGAGCACATGACGCACCTGATCCTGATTGAAGAGGGCATCGTAAATGAATAGCACGGCACCACCCGGATAGCCGAATACGTAGTCGACCTTTTCTTCCTGCAGGCACCTGATTACAATTTCCGCTCCAGTCAGCACCATCGCAAGCTCGCTCTCGCACAGATTCCAAACGACGAACGTTACCGTTCGGCCGCTTTTTGGTCAAGGCCGTTGCTGCGTCGCGCAAGGCTGCGGCCCGTTTCCTACAAGTCAAGGATCACCAGCTGGCTTCTCGCGCAGAACTTTCCGCATTCCTCGAGGGCGTCGAACGGCGTGCATTCAAGCATGCGCTGTATACGTTGAGGAACGAGGAGGCGGCGCTGGACGCCGTGCAGGATGCGATGCTGAAGCTGTCCGTCAGTTACGGGCAGCGTCCGGCCAATGAGTTTCCGCGGCTGTTCCAGCGTATCCTGAGCAACGTCATCTACGATATGCTGCGGCGCCAGAAAGTGCGCAGTCACTGGATCACGGCATTCGCGGATATCTTCCGGAGTGCCGATGACGAGGAAGGCGCAGCCGATCCGCTCGAAACCCTCCGCACAGACCAGGCCGACGCGAATGCGCAGACGCCCCACGGCTTGCATGAGCAGGCGCGCATCATGGCAGCGATCGAGCAGGAAGTAGCACGGCTGCCGCATCGTCAACGGGAGGCATTTCTGATGCGTTACTGGGAGGAGATGGATATTGCCGAAACTGCTGCGGCCATGGGGTGTTCCGAGGGAAGCGTGAAGACGCATTGCTCGCGCGCGACACGGACGTTGGCTGCGGCCCTCAGAGCGAAGGGGATCGTTCCATGAACGACGAAATGTTCGTGCGCAGGATTGCGGGCCACCTGTCGGCGGCGGCGAGGGACGTCGATCCTGTCGTCGGCGAGCGGCTGCGCAATGCGCGTGAGCGGGCACTGCAAGTGCAGCGCAAAGGGGGGTTCTTTGCCTTGTTCCAGCAGCATGCCTTGGCGCTTCGCGTGCGATTTGCATTGGCGCCTGCATTGAGATCGTCTGCGATGGCGGTGGTTTTGGTGGCCGTATTCCTTGGGGGTGACTATTGGACGACCGTGTCGCGCGTCACTGCCTTGCAGGAGGTCGATGCGGCGCTGCTGATGGACGATCTGCCGATCGAAGCGTATCTGGATCCGGATTTCAGGGCATGGCTGTCTCGCGATTCGCATTCCTGATCGCGCTCCTGCTGCTGGCCGGATCCGCTCTTGCGCTGACGCCACTGGGCGCACCACAATGGCAGGAACTCAGTCCCGCCCAGCGCGATGTGCTGGCGCCTCTGGCGGGGGATTGGGACCGGATGGGCGATGCGCATCGCCAGAAGTGGGTTGGCATTGCGGACAGTTTCGACCGATTGACGGCGGAAGAGCAGTTGCGGATCCGCCAGCGCATGAAAGCGTGGGCGGATCTGAGCCCGGAAGAACGCGAGCGGGCGCGCGATCAGTATCGGGCATTGCGCAACATGCCGCCAGAGCAGCGCGAGGGCCTGCGCGAGCAATGGCAGCAGTACAGGAATCTGCCGCCGGATGAGCGGCGCAGCAAGGATGCCGACCCGGCCAGATCCGGAGGCAGGTAGACTGCGGTGGCCGTCCCGAACGAATGACAAAATGGTCTGCGCAATGCATCCGGAAACAAACGTGTCGTCACGCCTGATCGTCGAACTGGCGGGTCTGCGCCGCAGACTTGCAAGCCTGCTGTATGAATCCCTGCTACTTCTCGGTGTCCTCGGGGTGGCATTCATCCTTCCCTACGTGTTGCTCGGCATGCTCTTCGAGTTGGCCGTACCTGGGTGGTTCATGTGGGTGCACGTATTCGCGTTGCTCGGTCTGTATTTCGTGTGGTACTGGGCAGGTCGGGGTCAGACGCTGGCGATGCAGACCTGGCGGCTGAGGCTGGTATGTGCCTCCGACGGCGGTACGGTGCCGCTGGCAAGGGCGATCCTGCGCTATGTACTGGCGTGGCCGTCGGTGCTGTGTCTTGGTCTCGGGCTGGCCTGGGCGCTCGCCGACCGCGATCGTCAGTTTCTGCACGATCGCATCGCCGGGACGCGGGTCGTACTGCTGCCCGTTGCCGCGAGTACCTGAATGAGTCGCCTGGTGCTGAGCCGTGCGCCGATCGAGTAAGATGAACGGGGCATCTAACAGTTTTGTCGGACGGCTTGAATGACCGCATCATCCCCTTCGGACGAACAGCAGCGCGCCTCGCATCACGCCCGAAGTGCGAAGGAGGTCCTTGCCGACTTCGACGTGACACGTGCCGCTGGTCTCTCGGCCGAAGAGGCTGCCGCTAGACTGGAGCGCTTCGGGCGTAACGCCCTTCCTGCGCCCAGGCGGCGGGGGCCGTTCCTGCGCTTTCTGCTGCAGTTCCACAATGTACTTATCTATGTACTCGTTGCGGCGGGTGTCGTGACGGCGCTGCTCGGGCACTGGATCGACAGCGGCGTGATCTTCGGTGTGGTGTTGATCAACGCGATCATCGGATTCATTCAGGAGGGCAAGGCCGAACAGGCACTCGATGCGATCCGGAAGATGCTGTCCCTGCGCGCACAGGTCGTGCGCGGTGGGCACCGGAAGGAGATCCCGGCAGAGGAGGTGGTGCCCGGAGACATCGTCTTTCTCGCCTCGGGCGACAAGGTCCCGGCCGATCTCAGGCTGATCGAGGTGCGCAGCCTGCGGGTGGAGGAAGCCGCGCTGACCGGTGAGTCGGTGCCGGTGGAAAAGAACATCGACGCGGTGGCGGAGGATGCCGCTCTCGGTGACCGCGCCGCGATGGCCTATTCTGGAACGCTCGTTGCATACGGTCAGGCAGTGGGGGTCGCAGTGGCCACCGGCTCGGCAACCGAGATCGGCCGCATCAGTGCGATGCTCGGCAAGGTGGAGGAACTGACCACGCCACTGTTGCGCCAGCTCGGGGTATTCGGCCGCTGGCTGACCTGGGCTATCCTGGCGATAGCCGGGATAGCATTCGCGTTCGGCACCCTGGTCCGTGACTACACGGCCGATGAGATGTTTCTCGCCGCGGTGGGTCTCGCGGTGGCGGCAATTCCGGAGGGGCTGCCGGCAATCATGACGATCACGCTCGCGATCGGCGTCCAGCGCATGGCACGACGAAATGCCATCATCCGTCGTTTGCCGTCGGTGGAGGCGCTGGGTTCGGTAACAGTGATCTGCTCGGACAAGACCGGGACGCTTACGCGTAACGAGATGACGGCCCAGCGCGTGGTGACTGCGGCCGATCGTTTCGCTGTGTCGGGCGTAGGATATGCGCCGCACGGCGCATTCTCGCGTCAGGCGACCGGTGGTGCGAGCGGGTCGCAATCGTTCCTGCTTCGCGTTCTGTTCGGTGCGGACCTGCTCGAAGACGACCGCGTCGGCGCGACGGTCGCCTCTGAGCCGGGAGAGGTTTCGATCGAGGGCGAGCCCGTGCTGCTGGAGGCCGCGCGTGCCGCACTGCTGTGCAACGACGCGAGCATTCGCGAAGAGTCCGGCGAATGGTGTCTGCGAGGGGATCCTACCGAGGGTGCATTGGTCACGGTTGCACTCAAGGCTGGCCTGGAGACCGAATTCGAATGTGAATCCCTGCCACGCACGGATGTGATTCCCTTCGAATCCGAACACCGCTTCATGGCGACCCTGCATCATGACCACCAAGGGCGGGGGCGGGTCTATCTGAAGGGGGCGCCCGAGCGTGTGTTCGAGCTGTGCACGAGACAGCGCCTGAGCGATGGCGATGCGCCGATCGACAAACCCCGCTGGCAAGCGGCGATGGACGATGTCGCGGCCGAAGGCATGCGTTTGCTGGCGGTGGCGGTACGCGAAGGTGAGGATGGGCTGAAGGCGTTGACATTCGATGATGTCGAGCGCGGTGGGTTTACCCTGCTTGCGGTCTTCGGGCTTTCCGATCCACCGCGTGAGGAGGCGATCGAAGCAGTCGCACGCTGCCTCTCGGCAGGCATCCGGGTCAAGATGATTACCGGCGACCATGTCGCCACCGCGAAGGCCATCGGAATCCAACTCGGCCTCGCTCGCGAAATTCGGGCGGTCACCGGGGCGCAGATCGAGCAGATGGACGATGCGGCGATTGCGGCAATGGTGCTCGACACCCAGATCTTCGCGCGTGCGAGTCCTGAACACAAACTGCGTCTGGTCACCGCGCTGCAGTCCCGCGGCGAGGTCGTTGCGATGACCGGGGATGGTGTCAACGACGCACCAGCCCTCAAGCGTGCCGATGTCGGGGTAGCAATGGGGCACAAGGGTACGGAGGCAGCAAAGGAAGCCTCCGAGATGGTGCTGGCCGATGACAACTTTGCGTCCGTTACTGCCGCGGTCGAGGAAGGACGCACGGTCTACGACAACATCAAGAAGGCGATCGTATTCATTTTGCCGACCAACATCGGGCAGGCCGGGATCGTCTTTTTCGCAATACTGTTCGGGATGACGATGCCGATCACGCCGGCGCAGATCCTGTGGGTGAACATGATCACGGCGGTGACGCTTGCACTTGCGCTTGCGTTCGAGCTTCCGGAACGGAACATCATGCAACGTCCGCCGCGATCACCCTCCGAGCCGATACTGGGACCCTTTCTGATCTGGCGGGTGGTATTCGTCGGGGTTCTGTTGGTCGCGGGGGGGATGGGCTTCTTCGTGTGGGAACTCGAACGCGGCGAAACACTTGAGGTTGCGCGCACGGCAGCGGTCAATGCGGTGCTCGTCGGCGAGGCATTCTATCTGTTCAACGTGCGCAGCTTTACCGACCCCGTTCTGAATCGAAGCGGATTGACGGGCAACCGCTACATACTGGCCGCAATCGCGCTGCTGGTGCTTGCACAGGCCGTGTTTACCTACCTGCCGGTGATGCAGACGCTGTTCGGAACGGAGGGGCTCGATCTGGCAGCATGGTTGCGGATCGTCGCTTTCGGTATCATCGTCCTGTTGCTGGTCGAGGCCGAGAAGGCGCTGGTCAGACGAATGGGCCCAGCCAAACCGGCCCGACCAGAGCGGTCGTGAGCCGGACGTCGCGTTGATTCCTGAGGATCGTGCACACTGGCCAGTGTGGTGCATCGATCATCCACATGCACCCTGTCCAAGCGGATACACCCACCGAGGTGACCAAGGACAATGAGGAGAAAACCGAATGAGCGGGATTCAGAAGATACTTGCAGCCACGGACTTTTCAGAATCAGCCGGAAATGGTGTCGAGCGGGCCGCCATGCTCGCTTCACAGGCCGGGGCGACTCTGGTCGTCACGAACGTGATCAGCCGCGGGACGCTCAACGCGCTTCACGATCTCATGTCTCCGGATGCCAGTGACGAGCTTGAGGACGCCTTGCTCAAGGAATCGCTCGATCGTCTCCACGACGTGGAGCAGGGCATCGCCGCGCGGCACCACGTAAATGTGGAAACCAGTGTTTCCGCCGGATCGGTGTTGAGGGAGATCGACTCGTATGCGAGCGGGACGGGTGCCGATCTTCTCGTGTTGGGCGCACACGGAGGAGGATTCGTCCGCGACATGCTGCTCGGCTCGACCACGGAGCGGGTACTGCGCAAGACGACGCTGCCGATGCTGGTCGTCAGGTGCGCACCGTCGACGCCCTTCAAGCGAGTGCTGGTGCCGGTCGACTTCTCCGAACGCTCTCAGGCGACCATCGAGCTTGCGCGCTCGATTGCGCCGGAGGCCGAACTGATTCTCGTGCATGCGTTCGAAGTTCCTTACGAGGGCAAACTGCGTCAGGCCGGCGTCGAGGAATCCAAGGTAAACGCCTTGCGCGAGGCGGCCCGTCAGGAAGCACTTCGGCGCCTCGACGAGCTGGTCGCGAATGCGGGCGTGCCGACCGATTCGATTCGGCGTGTGCTCGTATATGGCCAGCCAGCCAGCGCAATCCTGGAGCAGGCGCAGACGCACGGGTGCGACCTCATCGCGATGGGCAAGCAGGGCCTGAGAATGATGGAAGAACTCGTTCTGGGCAGTGTCACACGTCAGGTGATGGAGCACGCGCACTGCGACGTGCTCGTCACGGACCGAAAGAAGCGCTGAGTTCCGAGTTTCAAAGCCTTACGAGAATAAGTCTCGCAATAATGAAGAATGCCATGCCCCCAACCATTCATCGCTCCGATTACGCACCGCTTGCCTGGACCATCGAACGCGTCGATCTGCATTTTCGTCTCGACCCCGAAGAAACGCTGGTCACCAGCACTCTGCGTTGCGTGCGCAACGTTGACGTGTCGGAGGCGCCGATAAGGCTGTTCGGTGACGGGCTGGAACTGGTCGGCCTCAGCGTGAATGGAGAGCGTGCCGACGAGGGGCAATGGCGGCGTACCGATGAGGGAATCGAAGTCGATGTGAAGGGTGACGACGCCGATCTGGAGATCGTGACGCGCGTGAGTCCGCGCGCCAATACCTCCTTGTCCGGGTTGTATCTCTCCAGGGATGGTTTCTATACGCAGTGCGAGGCGGAAGGCTTCCGCCGGATCAGCTTCTTTCCCGACCGTCCCGATGTGATGGCACGCTACACGGTTACGCTCGAAGCCGACCGCGAGCGCTGCCCAGTGCTGCTGTCGAACGGCAACCTGATCGAGGAGGGGGAACTCGAGGACGGCCGGCACTTCGCGCGCTGGGAGGATCCCTTTCCCAAGCCATCGTATCTGTTCGCGCTCGTCGCTGCGGATCTGGTCGCCCTCGAGCGGCGCGTCCAGACCATGTCCGGACGCGAAGTCCTGCTGCAGGTGTGGGTGGAGGAAGGCAACCTGGACCGTGCCGCCCACGCCATGGATGCGCTGGTTCATGCGATGAAGTGGGACGAGGCGACGTTCGGGCTCGAACTCGATCTGGAGCGCTTCATGATCGTCGCCGTGGGTGACTTCAACATGGGGGCGATGGAGAACAAGGGGCTCAACATCTTCAACGCGAAGTTCGTCCTTGCCCGGCCGGATACGGCGACGGACGTCGACTACGAGCATATCGAGAGCGTCGTCGCACACGAGTATTTCCACAACTGGACCGGAAACAGGGTCACATGCCGCGACTGGTTCCAACTGACACTGAAGGAAGGGCTGACCGTCTTCCGCGACCAGCAATTCTCGGCCGACATGCTCGCCGCTGCCGCCGGCGAGCAGGGCGCGGATTCCGCCCGTGCGGTCAAGCGCATCGAGGATGTACGCGTCCTGCGCACCGCCCAGTTTCCGGAAGATGCCGGACCGATGGCGCACCCCATTCGCCCGGACAGCTATCAGGAAATCAACAATTTCTATACCGCCACCGTCTATGAAAAGGGCGCTGAGGTCATTCGAATGCTTCACACGCTGCTGGGGCGCGAGGGGTTTCGCAACGGCATGGACCTGTATTTCAGCTACTACGACGGCCGGGCGGTGACCTGCGACGACTTCGTCGAATGCATGGCCGAAGCGAACGGGCGCGATCTCGATCAGTTCATGCGCTGGTACGGTCAGGCCGGCACTCCCGTGATTGGGGCGTCGGGAAAATGGGTGGGCAGTGCCGGGATGTATGTGCTGACCTTGTCCCAGCACACCCGCCCCACGCCGGGGCAGAGCGACAATCAACCTCTTCACATTCCGGTTGCGATCGGCTTGATCGGTCCGGACGGGGCAGACCTTCCCCTGCGTCTCGAAGGCGAAACACACGCCGGACCGACGACGCGTCTGCTCGAATTGGTGGACGAGGAACACACTTTTCACTTCGTCGGCCTGCCGACGGAACCGGTACCATCGTTGCTGCGGGGATTCTCCGCGCCTGTGGTGCTCGAACTTGAGGAAAGCGACGAGCGGCTCGCCTTCCGCATGGCGCATGATTCCGATCCGTTCAATCGCTGGGATGCGGCGCAGCGCTATGCCGAACGCGTGGTGCTGACGCTCGCTTCCGACCTCACCGAAGGCGTCGAGGCCAAGGTGCCGGAAGCGTTCATGGCGGCTTTCCGGACATTGCTCATGAACGATGCGCTGGATCCCGCCTTCCGCGCGCTGGCGGCTTCGCTTCCGAGCGAGGTCTACCTTCTGGAGCGGATGAAGCCGGCCGACCCGTTCGCGTTGCGCAAGGCACTCGTTCTTCTGATGGCGGAACTCGGCGGTGGTCTGGCCGATGAATGGCTCGAGTTGTACAAGTCGCTCGAGGTCCATGGTGCGTATCGCTATCATCCCGCCGATGCGGGGCGGCGTGCCCTGAGAAATCTGGCGCTTCGCTACCTGGTTTGCGGCGACGTCGACGATGGCGTGGCGCGTGCCGAGATGCAGTGCGAGTACGCTTCGAACATGACCGAGTGTCTCGGGGCACTGAGTGCGCTGGTGCTTGGCGGCAGCGCCACGGGCGAGCACGCCCTCGAGACCTTCTATTCGCGCTATCGCGACGACATGCTGGTGCTGGACAAGTGGTTTGCACTGCAGGCGATCAGATGGCGCCGCCGCGCGGACGAGCCTCCGGTAATCCAACGCGTGCGCGAGCTGCTTGATCATCCCGCCTTCTCGATAGCCAATCCGAACAAGGTGTACGCACTTCTTGGCAACTTCTTCAGGTCGAATCCAGCCGAGTTCCATGCCGCGGATGGAAGCGGTCACGCGTTCTGGGCGGAACAGATAATCGTACTCGATGCGCGCAATCCTCAGGTCGCGGCGCGTCTGGCCCGGACGTTGGAGAACTGGCGGCACTTCACGCCCGCGTTGCAGGAGTCCATCCGTGCGCGCCTGGTGCAGGTCAGCGAGGTTTCGACACTGTCGTCGGACGTGGCCGAAATTATCGAAAAGGCGCTTGCGGAGTGACCGTATCGGACCGCGATCGGGCTCGATTCGCCCGGCTGATTGACTCCCAACGACAGTGGACGGGGCGGGCGCATTTGGCGTACCCGGCCATGGCAGCAGGTGACGCGATGTGCGGACCCCCCGTCAGCTCACGGCCTTCATGATCAGCGGGACGAGTGCCTCGGGCAGCTTGATTCGGCCCTGAAGCACGAAACTGCGTCCCTGGTCGGACATTTTCTTCCAGGTCTTGTGGATGATCTCGATCCACTTCGCGTCGTCGTATTCGGGGTGCTGGGCGGCGAAGCCTGAAAGGTAGTGTTCCATGAAGACCAGATCGATCACATCCTCCAGCAACTGCGTGTCCGCATTGACCTTGAGCCCTCTCTTGCCAATGGCGGTCTTGACTCGCTCGATCATCTCTTCGTCGTAGCCGGCCTCGTGCATGAGCCGTCCGGCGGTTTCGGCATGAAACTTGTAGAGCCCGGTTCGCCATTGCAGGTAGCCCTGACGATCCATCGGATAGGTGTTGCGAGGGGTTTTCCAGCGCTGGATGTGCTGCGCACGCACCGCCAGCCGGACCGATTCCGGTGCATCTGGCGCGAATCGGTCGAGCATCTCGCTCATGCGCTGCGCGTACAACAGTTCCTTCGGCATGCTCTTGCCGTCGACCATCTCCTGATTGGGGTCTTCGGCGTTGGCCGCATCGAAGGCCGCTATGGCCGCATCGAAGCGGCTTCTGTCCTTGATCACGGGTGTCTCCATGTGGGCTGTGAATCCTCTCTCCGGACCGACCACTTCGCGTCGGGGCCGGAACGAAAATGACCGGCCTCGATGCCTTGCTGCCGCCGTACGCCTGGGCTGGTGCTGCGGGGCACGGTCCGATTCAGGTCGCGATGTCACCCGAGATGTAGTTTGCAAGGTGCTGAATCGTGGCCTCCTGTTCCTGCATCACCGCCTTGACGACGTCGCCAATGGTTATGATGCCGACGACCTTCCCGTCGTCAACGACCGGCAGGTGGCGGAAGCGCTTGTTCGTCATCGTATTCATTACCGCGGTGATCTGGTCTGACGGGGTAATCGTCTGAACCTTGGTCGTCATCAGTTCCCCAACGGACACGTTGCGCGAACTCAGACCCTTGAGGACGATCTTTCGCGCGTAGTCGCGCTCGGTGAAAATGCCGACCAACTGATCATGATCGATGACGAGCACCCCGCCGATGTCATGCTCCGCCATCAGCGCGAGCGCATCGAAAACACTGCTGTCAGGTCTTACCGAGTAGGTTTTGTAACCCTTCTGATCCAGGACCTGTTTGACGGAAACGACAATCGCTGTCATATCGGCATCTCTTCCTATTCTGTTCTTCGTGTGGCGCATTCTCTCACAGCCTCGGGACTGTCCGGACAGTCCCGAGGCTGATTTGTTTGACACGGATCAAACGGATTGTTCCCGTGCAAAGGCGCCGGCTCAGATCTCGAGATTATCGATCAGACGGGTCCTACCGAGCCGGGCCGCCGCCAGCACGACAAGCGGATCGTCTTCCTGGGAAGGGGGCTGCAAGTCGGCACGGCGGCGCACAGCAATGTAGTCCGGCACCCAGCCATGCGCCTCGAGTGCTGCCATGGCATCCGTCTCGAGCTTGAGAAAGTCGTGATCTCCGCCACGCACCGCATCGCAGACCCGGGTGAGTTCGCGGAACAGTCTCGGAGCCTCGGCCCGCTCCTCCGGGGATAGATAACCGTTGCGGGAGGACAGCGCAAGGCCATCCTCCGCACGCACGGTCTCGCCGGGCAGGACCTCGACCGGCAGGGCGAGCTGGCGCACCATGTTGGACAGCACCATAAGCTGCTGGTAATCCTTTTTGCCGAACAGCGCCATATCGGGCTGGACGATGTTCAGCAGCTTGAGCACCACCGTAGCGACCCCGCGGAAATGCCCGGGCCGGAATTCGCCTTCCAGGATCGAAATCTGGGCCGGAGCCGGATCGACGTGGTAGTTCTGGGGCTCGGGATACATCAGACGCTCGTCGGGTGCGAACAGATGTGCAACCCCGGCGGCTTCGAGCTTCTCGCAGTCGGCGTCCAGGGTGCGCGGATACTTGGTGAAGTCCTCGCCGGGTCCGAACTGCAGTCGATTCACGAATATGCTCGCAATCACCGCGTCCGCACTCGTGCCGGCCTGGCGCATCAGCGTGATGTGTCCGGCGTGAAGGTTCCCCATGGTCGGCACGAAGGCAATCTTGCCGGCTCGTGCGCGTGCCGCACGGATGCTGTCGATCGAGGTGTGTATCTGCATGTCGTGTTTCCGGATACGGAAAAGAAGAAGCTCGTATCAGTAGCAGTGTTCGGCGGCAGGGAAACTGCCGTCCCGTACCGCATCGACGTAGCGGCCGACTGCCTCGTCGATGCTCGCCGCGCCTTCCATGAAGTTCTTGACGAAGCGTGCCTTGTGTCCCGGAAATACACCGATCATGTCGTGCAGGACGAGAACCTGGCCATCGCAGTCGCGACCTGCGCCGATGCCGATGGTGGCCATCGATGTCAGGCTTGCAGTGATCTCGGTGGCAACGGCGGCCGGGATCATCTCGAGGACCATCATGGCCGCACCGGCCTGTTCCAGTGCGAGTGCATCTGCCTTGAGCCGGGCGGCGCCGCTCTCGCTGCGGCCCTGCACGCGATAGCCCCCAAGCTGATGCACCGACTGGGGCGTCAAGCCGATGTGGGCGCAGACGGGTACGCCGCGCTCGACCAGGAAGTGGATGGTGTCGGCGATATGGATGCCGCCTTCGAGCTTGACCATCTGTGCGCCTGCCGCCATGAGGCGGGCGGCATTGCGCATGGCCTGTTCGGCATTTTCCTGGTAGCTTCCGAAAGGCATGTCTGCGATCAGAAAGGGTCGGTTGCACCCGCGTGCGACACATTCGGTGTGGTAGATCATGTGATCCACGGTTACGGGCAAGGTGGATTTCTGCCCCTGAAGCACGTTGCCCAGCGAATCGCCGACCAGAAGGACGTCTACCCCGGCGCGTTCGAGCAGCGCCGCGAAGCTTGCGTCGTAGCAGGTGAGCATTGCGATCTTGCGATGCTCGGCCCGCATCTTGCCCAGTTCGAAGAGGGTTACCGGTTTGTTGTCTTGCAAATAGTTCATTGCTTGCTCCTGGCCCGGATTTCCTGTCCATTCACGCTTGGAGCGCGATGATCGAGGCTTGCCTGGGAGTCGTCTGTCGCGGTGTCCGGGCTGTTCGAGGCGGCAGTGTTTCGCAAAACGCTGCCCTGCACAAGCCTCATTTCACGATTATCGGTCGATCGGTGATGCGCGTTCAGGCCGCGTAGCCGAAGAACTCCCTGTAACTGCGCATGTTCCGCAGGCGTTCGAGCAGCAGGTCGAAGTCGTCGTCCAGATCGACGGGATTGAGCACTTCGGCATCGACGATAAACAGAGGAGCCGCATCGTACTCATAGAAAAAGCGCGCGTAACGTTCGGCGACGCGCTCGAGATAGCTCTCGGTGATGCGGCGCTCGGCTTCCATGCCACGCTGATGCACTCGCCCGATCAATGTTTCGGGCTTCGCCTGCAGGTAGATGACGAGATCCGGTTTGCGCGTGTGGATCGGTTTCATGGATTCGAAGATTCGCTGGTAAAGCCGCAGTTCGTCGGACGGCAGATTGAGCGATGCGAACAACGGATCCTTGTCGAGGATGAAATCGGACACGAGGCGCCTGTCCATAGCCGCCCCTTCTGCCCCGAGCAGGGCGAGCTGGTCGATACGCTGGAACAGGAAGGAGATCTGCGTGGCCAGAGCCCAGCGATCGAGGTTCTGGTAGAAGCGACCCAGAAACTCGTTGCACTCCGGCTGTTCGAAGACGGTGTCGGCATCGAGCCGTTCTGCGAGCCGTCTCGCCAGCGAAGTCTTGCCGGCGCCGATAGGCCCTTCGACGACGATGTATTGCGCCTTGTCTAGCATGGGGGATGGAGGGATCCGTTGTGCGCCATGGTGTCCGGTCACTATACACATTGAGGGCCACAACTCGTCAAGCCCGGTGACTGTGGCCCTAGAGTCGCGTCACCAATTGGTCGGACACGCGTGGCAGCAGCGCCGACACGCGTCCATGGCCGGGGATTTCGGCGTCCGGTGCAATCTCGGCCAGGGGTACGAGCACGAAGGCCCGTCGATGCATGCGTGGATGCGGCACCTGCAGCCTTGGCGTGTCGATCACGGCGTCGGCGTACAGGAGCAGGTCGAGATCGAGCGTTCTGGGTGCCCGGTGCGACTGTCGCGTACGTCCCGCCGTGATCTCGATCTCGAGCAAGGCCTCGAGCAGATCCTCTGCAGGCATGTCCGTAGCGAGTTCGACGACTGCGTTGATGTAGTCCGGCTGCCCACGGACACCGATCGGATCGGTGCGATACAAGGATGAACGCCGAACGACGCTTGTGCCCGGAAGTCGGCCGATGGCGTCGAGTGCGTGATGATATGCCGAAACCGGGTCACCAAGATTCGCGCCGAATGCCACGAATGCCCGGACCTTCCTGCTGTGCACAGGGGAAGCGGTCATGCCGTATCGGACTCTGGCGCGTGTTCGGTGGTTGCGGCAGGTTTGCGGCGACGTCTGCGCTTCCTTGCCGGCGCATCGGAAGCAGGCGCCTGCTTCATGAGCGCTTCGCGGTCGTCGTTTCCGGCGTGGGCGAAGCGCTGCCACCAATCGACGAGCGCCATCTCGATCTCTCCAGACTCGGCGCGCAGTTTCAGGAAATCCCAGGCGGCGCGATAGCGCGGCTGCTCGATCAGGCGCCACGGCGACTTGCCGGCGCGCTTCTCGAAGCGCGGCTGCAGCGCCCATATTTCCTTGATATCCCCGGCGATGCGGCGCGTGATCGCAAGCTTCGTGGCCTGTGAGTCGAGCACGTCGTCCATCGCAGCGAACAGTGCCGGCTGGTTATCCTCGCCGTCCCGCTTGCGTGTCTCCCACGTCGCAAGGACCTCATGCCAGAGAAGCGTCGCGAACAGGAATCCGGGCGACACCGATTTGTCCTGCCGCACTCGCTCGTCGGTGTTCTCGAGCGACAACCACACGAAGCGCTCGCCCATGGGCTGCTCGAGAATGACGTCGAGAAGCGGGAGGAGACCGTGGTGCAGCCCTTCTTCCCGCAGCTGCGTCAGGCACCGGACGGCATAGCCCGAAAACAGCAGTTTGAGCATTTCGTCGAAAAGCCGTGCGGCAGGGACGTTCTCGAGAAGGATCGCCATCTCGCGAATCGGATGCCGCGCTTCGGGATCTATGCTCAGCCCCAGTTTCGCGCCAAGGCGTACTGCACGCAGCATTCGCACCGGATCTTCGCGGTAACGCGCACGCGCGTCGCCAATGATGCGCAGCGTCTTCTGGCGGATGTCGGCCACACCGTGGTGATAGTCGACGATGGTTTCGGTGGTCGGGTCGTAGTACAGTGCGTTGACCGTGAAGTCGCGCCGGGTGGCGTCTTCGGCCTGAGTGCCGTACACGTTGTCGCGCAGCACACGCCCGTGGGCATCGGTCTGGGCGGCTTCGGCGTCGTGGCTTGCGCGAAACGTGGAGACTTCCATGGTCTCGCGACCGCTCATGACATGCACGATCTTGAAACGCCTGCCGATGATTCGCGAACGGCGGAAAAGTGCGCGCACCTGTTCGGGCGTGGCGCTGGTCGCAATGTCATAGTCCTTGGGGGGGTGACCGCTCAACAGGTCGCGAACCGCGCCTCCGACGATGAACGCCGCATGGCCGTTCTCCTGAAGCACCGAGCACACCTTGCATGCGGCCGAGGACAACTGTTCGCGTCGGATTCCGTGCTGGGCCAGCGGAATCAGTGCGGGTTCGGTTCGGGGGCCCGGTCCGGCGCGACGAAAAACCTTGCGTAGCAGCTTGCGGATCATCGGGGCAAGAATCCAAGCATCAACATAAGCGCGCAATAATAACTGATGCGCCGCCTAGGAGGCTGTCGGACTTGAGCGATCGTCACGAGCCGAGTGGGAAAGCGAGGACAGATCCGACCGTTTTTGAGGCGCATAGTGGTTCTATGCAACGAAAAAACGGTCGGATATGGACCGCGTTCCCACTGGCGAAGTAGATCAGTCTCAAGTCCGACAGCCTCCTGCGGTGAGCAACGGATGGCCTGATCGACACTGCGCCTGGTCACATCCGACGGTCTGTGGGCGACGGCCCGCGCAAAGGAGGCGGATCCAGCGCGAGCGTGCCGTATCCGAGCTGTCAGCGCAGGGACATGACGGGCCAGCCGTGTGAAAGTGCATGTGCCCGGAGCCGCTCGTCGGGATCCACGGCGACGGGGTCGGAGACCCGCTGCAGCAGGGGAAGATCGTTGTGGGAATCGCTGTAGAACCAGCTTCGATCGAAGCTGCCCCAGTGCAGACCCATGGATTCGAGCCACGCGTCCACCCGTCCGATCTTGCCCGCCTTGAAGGCCGGCAAGCCACGCGGCTTTCCGGTAAAGGCGCCGTTCTCCTGTGCGGCGATCGTCGCGACGAGATGGGGAATGCCGAGTTCGCGGGCGATCGGGCCGGTTACGAAACTGTTTGTCGCCGTGACCACGGCCACGGTCGCGCCCTGTTCGGTGTGTTGGTGTACCAGCGCCCGTGCGCTGTCGGTGATCATCGGGCGAATGACGCTTTCCATGAACTCGTGGTGCCACACATCGAGTTGCTCGCGAGGGTGGCGTGCGAGCGGGGCGAGCTGGAAGTCGAGAAACTCGAAGATGTCCAGCGTGCCGGCCTTGTATTGCTCGAAAAAGGCCGCGTTTCTGGCTTCGTAGAGCTCTTGGTCGAGTACGTTTTTGGAGATCAGAAACCGTGCCCACTCGAAGTCCGAGTCGCCATCGAGAAGGGTGTTGTCGAGATCGAATAATACGAGTTCCACAGGGGGTCCTTGCAGTGCGTGCGGGTTCAGAGGTCGAGTCCGGTCTGCATCAGCTTGCGCAGCAGCGGCAGGGTGGCGGGTCGCTTGCATTCGAGCGCTGCGCGATCGATTGCATCCACTGCCGTGATCAGGCTTGGCATGTCACGTCGGCCGTGGCGCAGGATAAAATCGATCACGTCCTGCGGCAGATGCAGCCCCCTGCGTCGGGCGAGCGTGGCGATGATCGCGGCACGGGTCGCGTCGTCGAGCGGGCGTAGCTCGAACACCAGGCATTGGCCGATGCGGGTGCGCAGGTCCTCGCGCAGGCGCAGAGCGATCGGGGGCGCTGCGCCACAGAGCAGAAGGGTGACGTTGTCGAATCTGGCACGGTTGAAGGCATTGAATACTGCTGTTCGTCCGGCTTCGGACAGCGATTCGACATCGTCGATCGCAAGCAGATGTCCGGGCGCGCCCGGCAGCGTCTCGCCGATCGTGACACCCTCGAGATAGTGTGACGGCCGTCCGGCCTCGGCAGCAGCAGAAACTGCGGCGCGCAATAGATGCGTGCGCCCGCTTCCTGGGGGACCCCATAGATACACATGATCGTTGCCGCCGATAGCGTCCTGCAGTGCCTGCAGCAGGATCGCGTTCGCGCCGCTTACGAAGTTGGCGAAGGCAGGCGGCGCATCGGGTCGCAGGTCGAGCAGCATCTGCTTCATCGTGGTTCGTCCTTCGGCGGGCCTTCGTCACCCAGGTAGAGTGCGCTGCCGAACCATTCGTTTCGGACTTCTCGCAGGCCGACCAGAATTGCGGCGCTGGCCGGCAGCGCGACAAGCATGCCGACAAAGCCGAACAACTGGCCGAAGGCCATCAGTGCGAAGATGACGGCAAGCGGATGAAGTCCGATGCGCTCGCCGACGAGATAGGGCGTGAGCACATAGGTTTCCAGGAGTTGTCCGATGCCGAACACCACGCCGACCCCGATCAGCGGAGTCCAGCCTTCTCCCTGCAGCAGCGCGGCCAGAATGGCCAGGATCAGACCGCTGCCGAAGCCGACGAAGGGAATGAAGGCGAGCAGGCCGGTGATGACGCCGACCGGCAGGGCGAACTTGAGACCGGCCAGCCACAGGCCCAAGCTGTAGAACACGGCGAGAATCAGCATCACGGACAACTGGCCGCGCATAAACTCGGACAGGACCGAATCGATATCGCGCAGAATGCGCATCGTGCGTGACAGCATCGGACGCGGGATGATGGCTTGCAGACTGCCGGTAACGCGAGGCCATTCCTGCAACAGGTAGAACATCACGATCGGAATCAGTATCAGGTTGGCGGCGACTGCAATCAGCGCGAGACCGCCCTCGCGCGCATGGCTGAGGATGGTCGGGATCAGGTCCTTGGCCGCTTCACGGTGCTCGGTGACCCAGGCCTTGGCCGAGGCCACGTCGAGGTCAATCGTGATTCCCAGGCGGGCGCTCAGGAACGGCGCTATACGGTCGTTGAGCACCTCGATCAGTTCCGGCAGGCGCGCAATGAGCGTGACCGCCTCGCGATAGATCATGGGGGCGAAGATCAGGAACAGCAGCGCGATCAGCGCGCCCATTCCCAGGATCACGAGCAGCACCGCCAATACGCGGGGCATGCGGCGCGCAACCATCCAGTTCACTGCCGGATCGCAGATGTAGGCGAACACGGCCGCTACGGCAAACGGCGTAAGGATCGGTGACAGGGCGTAGAACAGCACCAGCAGGGCGAGGCCCACGCCTGCCCAGACGGCTGTTTGCAGACGATCGGCGCGGGGGAGGTTCATTTCGAGTAAAATTTCCGGCTTCAGTTGCGGTCCTGCAATGGACCGCGGAACCCGTTAATGTAGCCCCTCGGAGTTGCGCTCTCAAGGTTTCATCGCACTCCGGGCAATGTGAGGAAGAATCTTGAGTTCCCTGACTTATCGCGATGCCGGTGTCGATATCGAGGCCGGCGATGAACTGGTCGACCGCATCAAGCCACTCGCCAAACGCACCATGCGCCCGGAGGTGATGGGGGGCATCGGTGGATTCGGCGCCCTGTTCGAGTTGTCGAAGAAGTTCCGTGAGCCGGTATTGGTGTCCGGTACCGACGGCGTGGGGACCAAGCTCAAGCTTGCCTTTCAGCTCGGCCGGCACGACACCGTTGGTCAGGACCTGGTTGCGATGAGCGTCAACGACATTCTCGTTCAGGGTGCGGAGCCGCTGTTCTTCCTGGACTATTTCGCGTGCGGCAAGCTCGATGTGGACACCGCGGCAGAGGTGGTGAAGGGGATCGCACAAGGGTGCGAACTGGCCGGTTGCGCGCTGATCGGTGGCGAGACGGCGGAAATGCCGGGAATGTATCCGGACGGCGAATACGACCTTGCGGGATTTGCCGTGGGCGCAGTCGAGAAGTCCGAGATCATCGACGGCTCGAAGATCATCCCGGGCGACGCCTTACTGGGTCTTGCGTCCAGCGGGGCGCACTCCAACGGCTACTCGCTGATCCGCAAGATCATCGAACTCACTGCTCCCGATCTGGACGGCGATTTCCACGGTCGGCCGTTGCGCGAGGTCGTACTGGAACCGACCCGTATCTACGTCAAGCCGTTGTTGGCACTGATGAGCACCATGCCCGGCGTCGTCAAGGGCATGGCGCACATTACCGGTGGTGGTCTGACCGAAAACGTCCCACGCATTCTCGGCGAACACTTGACGGCGCGCATCGACGCCGCGAGCTGGACGATTCCGCCGCTGTTCCGATGGCTACAGGAGGCCGGCAAAGTCGCCGATCAGGAGATGTACAAGGTCTTCAATTGCGGCATCGGGATGGTTGTGGTGGTGGCACAGGAGCAGGTCGAGTCTGCGGCAAGGCTCCTCGAACAGGCCGGTGAAACCGTGTATCGCATCGGGTCTATTGCGCGCCGCGAACCATCGGAAGCCGGGACGACGGTTTCCTGATCGTCACCGAAGTCTTGCCCGAGGCGGCCTGAGCGGCTAACGGTGAAGGCAATTGTCCATCCCGAATCATGAAAGCCGCGCGGACCGTTTCCCTCGCGCCGGCCCCTCTGCCGTACGCGGGCGAGGGGAGCCTTTTGAGTCGCCACGGCGACTTGCACCTTATTCGAGCATCCGCATCGCCGCGGCGATCACGATTTGCGGGAGTTTGTCGCGGTTGCAGTCGACCTCGACCAGGCCGGGCCAGCTCTCGCGAAACTGCCGCTGCCAGGTGAGCTGGCGCTTGGCGAGCTGGCGCGTTGCGACGATGCCCTTGTAGCGCATCGCAGCATGGTCGTGCACGCCGGCGAGATACTCCCATACCTGCCGATAACCGACACAACGCATCGACGGCAGATCCAGGTTAAGGGTGTAGCGCGCCTGAAGGCCGCGCACTTCCTCGACCAGCCCCATGGCCAGCATGCGGTCGAAACGGGCCTCGATCCGTCGGTGCAGCTCGCTTCGGTCGGATGGGGTCAGGGCGAGCGGGAGCAGCCGGTATGGGAGACCGTCCGAATCACGATTCGCATAGCTTTCCGCGAGCGGGCGGCCCGTCAGACGAACGATTTCGAGGGCGCGCTGGATTCGCTGTGCGTCGGTCGGCTCGAGACGTGCGGCGGCGTCCGGGTCGAGGCGCGACAACTCCCGGTGCATGGACGGCCAGCCGAATCGCGTCGCTTCGCGATCGATCTGGCGCCTCAGCGCCGGGTTGGCGTGCGGCAGATCCGACAACCCGTCACGCAGCGCCTTGAAGTAGAGCATCGTACCGCCCGTGAGGACCGGTATGCGACCGCGGGCGGTGATCTCGTTCATCAGCGCGATCGCGTCGGAACGGAATCGCGCCGCCGAGTAGCCTTCCTCCGGTGAAACGATGTCGATCAGGTGATGCGGACAGGTGCGCCGCTCGGCGTGATCCGGCTTCGCGGTGCCGATATCCATGTCTCGATACACGAGTGCCGAATCGACGCTGACGATCTCGATCGGCAGGGCTTGCGCGAGCGCGAGCGCACAGGCGGTCTTTCCGCTCGCGGTCGGGCCGAGCAGCACCAACGCGGGTGGATTCTCGCGGATCATGGTGTGCAGATGCCCGGGTCAATCCGCAGAACGGGCAAGCGGATCCTCGCCCGGATTGCCGTCCCGGTCGCTGAACTTCTCTTCGTACATGCTGCGGTCGGCGACCTTGAGCAGGGTCTCCGCATCCTCGCCGTCATCCGGAAACACGGCCAGCCCCATCGATGCGCCAATGACCATCGCAGGGGCGGCGTCGATCGACTCGAGCGGCTGGGCGAAGCTGCGCTCTATGTTTGCACGCACCTGCGCGGCGTCGTCGTGTCCGTCGATGTTCTCGAGCAGAATCACGAACTCGTCGCCTGCGTAGCGGGCTATCAGGTCTTCAGCTCGTACGCTTGATCGAAGTCGTTGCGAAACCTCCTGCAAGGCCTTGTTGCCCGCGTCATGGCCGTGACGGTCATTGACCTGCTTGAATCGGTCGAGATCGATGAACAACACGCCCAGGCGTCCCTTGCGGCGGTCGCTGCGATACATGGCAATACGGCTGCGTAATTTCTGGGTGAAGGCCTCGCGGTTGATAAGACCGGTAAGCTCGTCGGTGCGCAGTCGATGCTGCATGTCCTCGAAGCTTCTCGCGAGATCGCCGATCTCGTCGCGGCGCTGCACCCCGACCGGGGCATCGAGTTCTCCGTCACCGACCTTGCGAGCGGCCTCGCTCAGCCGGCGCAGATCTCGAGTAACCCAACCCAGAATGCCCAGGCCGACCATGACGGTGAGCAGCACCGCGAAAAGCGCGAGAATGATTGTTCGTTTGACGTTTTCGGTGATGCCGGACATGAAGTCGCTTTCGGGCATCGCCACCACCGTGATCCATTCGAGGCCCGCGTCATCCGCCACTCGCTCGAAGGCTGCGTGAATCACGTCACCCTCTTCAGGCGTGATAGTCACGACACGCGGGCCGCGGGAAAGGTCCGCCGACTGAAGCTGCTCGATGACGGCGTTGAATGTGTGAGTCAGCAACGCGTGTCCGCTGTCTGCGCCCGAGACGCGCACGTAGTTGGCGTCCGGCATGCGGATCACGTTCGGCGTCGCCGACGAGGCGATCAGGCTCCCGTCGGGTTCGATGATGAACGCGATCCCGTTGGGTGAGACGCGCAACTGACCGATGAAATCGTTCAGCGCCTTGAGCGATACGTCGGTCGCGACCACCCCTTCAAACTCTCCCTTTTCGGAAAGGACGCGGCGTGCCCGGGTCGCGACAAGTTCGCGCGTGCCGAAATCGATATAGACGGAGGTCCATGTGTGGCCGGCGCTGTTGCGCCCGTCGGCGTACCAGGGGCGGGTGCGCGGGTCGAAAAGCCGGTCTTCACGTCGCACGAACTCCAGCGCACCGTCGATGCCCTCGAAGCGGTAGATCGCGCGGCGCTCGTTGGCCTGGAGCTTCATCCGCAACTCGCCTTCATCGAGCGAGTGCCGGTAGAGTCCGAGACCCTGACCTGCCTCGTTCCCGTAATAGACGTAGTTGTTGGGGTCGATATGGAGCGACGTGGCGATCCAGAATCTGGTACGAATGTTGTACAGATCCGACTCGATCGTATCGGGTGCGGGCATGCCGTCGGGGAAGGCCGATTCCAGGACGGCACCGGAGCCGACGATATGGCGGTCTATGGCTTGCGCGATGCGGCCGACGGTTTCGACCAGCACATGCTCCGATAGCGAGGATATCGCCCGACTGCCAGCCTGGTAGGACAGGATGCCGATCGCCACGGCAAGCCCGATCACCAGAACCACGTAGGGAACGGTGAGTACCAGTCTCAACGACAGCGCGTTGCGTCCTTTCCTATCGCTCATGCTTTGGGCTGGTCCGCCGATATTCCCGGCGGGCGTGTGATCCGGGTCTGCGCATGCGCCGATCCTTTTTTTGTTCGATGGATCCGAGAACGGATTAAACCAAGAAAACAGCCGCGATGTAAGGCCTGCATGCATGTTGGCTGCGGTCCGCGCTGCGCTTTATGGCCGACTGTCAGCATTGTGGTGCGGACGAGTCCGTGCTTCGGGATGAACGGTTTCGTGCCCGGTGCGGGGAGCCATCTCGAGGCGTTATCATGTGATCATTGTAGAGGCGGCGCCTCTCTCGATCCGGCTGCAAGGAAACTCCTTGAAAATTTTCTCTCCACTTTACGCGCGCGCCATGGTGTGGGCACGGCATCGGCGCGCCCCCTGGTACCTTGGCGGCCTGAGCTTCGCCGAATCGTCCTTCTTTCCGATCCCGCCGGACGTGATGCTGGCGCCCATGAGTCTGGCGAATCCTTCCCGGGCCTGGTTCTATGCGTTGATTACCACGGTGGCGTCCGCGGCAGGCGGCGTGCTCGGATACTTCATCGGCATGTTCGCTTTCGATCTGATCGAACCCGTGATACGCGACGGGCGCTACTGGGACGGCTATCTGCAGGCGCAGACCTGGTTCGACAAGTGGGGGTTCTGGGCGGTTTTCCTGGCCGGATTCTCCCCGATTCCGTACAAAGTGTTCACGATCGCGGCCGGCGCAGCTTCGATGGCGCTTTTCCCTTTCGTGCTCGCATCGATCATCGGCCGTGGCGCACGCTTTTTCATGGTTGCGGGTCTGATGGCCCTGGGAGGGGCGCGAATGGAGCGCGTGCTGCATCGCTACATCGACTGGCTTGGTTGGGCAACTGTCGTCCTCATCGTGATTGCGGCGCTCGTCATCAACGGGCAGGGCTGAGTCGACACTTGAAGATTGGCGGAAGCGGGACTTCAAACCGGTGTTTCGATCTTGAAGCCATGCTATCGACCGCGCATGAAGAATCGGTCGAGATCCGTCAGGCTGAACTGGGTCCAGGTGGGGCGGCCATGATTGCACTGGTCGGCACGTTCGGTGGCTTCCATATCACGCAGCAGAGCGTTCATCTCGGGAATCGACAGTTGACGGTTGGCACGAACCGCAGCATGGCATGCCATGGTCGCGAGTAGATCGTTACGCCTCGAAGTGACGACCTCCGAAGCCGGAAAGTCGCGCAATTCCACGAGTAGCGCACGTATGAGCTCCGCGATCGGGGCGCCGGCGAGAAGTGCCGGGACGGTACGCACCACGAGTTCCTGCGGACCTGCCGGTGCAGTCTCGAACCCCATTTGCGACAGTACTTCGGCGCACTCCTCGGCGATGGCCATGTCACGGGCACCGAGCGAAACAACGGCGGGGATCAGCAGGCGCTGCAGCGAGGGCCGGCCGTCGAGCACGGTCTTCAGTCTTTCGTAAAGGATGCGCTCGTGCGCAGCGTGCATGTCCACAAGAACAAGTCCCGCCGCGTTCTGTGCAAGGATGTAGATGCCGTGCAACTGGGCCAGTGCGTAGCCGAGCGGCGCGGAAACATCGCTTGCGATTGCGTCGTTTCCGTGTTCGTTGCCCGCCTGACCCGATACCTGGCCTGGTGATTCGTCCCCGCTCTGCGTGGAGGGCCTGGCGCCTTCCATGAATCCGAAGTAGGCGGTGCTTGCCGCATCCATTGCCAGCCCGCCCTGCCTGGCTGCGGCTGCCGGCCACGCAGCGGGGCCTTGTCCCACGTGGCGGCGAAAGGGGTTGTCGTTCGCGCCGCTACCCGGCACCGCCACAGCGGCGCGCTGCGGGTCCGCACCTGCACCTGAGGTCGCGAGCGCGCGTGAGAGTGCGTGGAACACGAATTGATGAATTGCCCGCGCCTCCCGAAAGCGGACCTCGATCTTGGCCGGATGGACGTTGACGTCGACGCCGCCGGGCTCCACTTCCAGAAACAGCACGTAGGCGGGGTGGCGGTTACCGTGCAGGATGTCCGCATAGGCCTGTCGCACTGCGTGGGTGAGCAGCTTGTCCCGCACGAATCGGCCGTTGACGAAAAAGTATTGAGAATCGCGGCTCGCACGCGAGTATGCAGGCAGGGACGCGAATCCGCTCAGGCGCAGCAATCCGGCGTCCGCGTCGATGTGGCGTGCATAATCGAGGAAATCGTCTCCCATCAGGGCGCCGATGCGGCGCACCGGATCCGTTGTCGGCAGGCGGTGCACAACGCGTCCGTTGTGTGCAAGCTGCAGGCCGATGTCGCTTCGGGCGAGCGCGATGCGCCGAAAGACCTCGTCGCAATGCGCGAACTCGGTGCCTTCCGTCTTCAGGAATTTCCGTCTGGCCGGGGTGTTGTAGTAAAGATCGGCCACATCCACCACCGTGCCGTTGTTCAGCGCCGCCGGAGCCGGTTTGCGCTCGCTGCCGTCAATTCGCCATGCATGGGCACTGCCTTCGGCGAAGCTGGTGATGGAGGTACGGGCCACGGCGGCGATCGCCGCCAGTGCCTCGCCGCGAAAGCCCATCGTGCTTACGCTCTCGAGATCGTCTAGGGTGGAAATCTTGCTTGTCGCATGGCGTTCCAGCGCCAGTGCCAGCTGATCCCTGGGTATGCCACAGCCGTCATCCGTAACGCGGATGCGCCGCACGCCACCCTGTTCGAGTTGAACTTCGACCGCCCGCGACTCGGCATCGATCGCATTCTCCAGCAGTTCCTTGAGCACCGATGCCGGACGCTCGACCACCTCGCCTGCGGCGATCTGGTTGATGAGGGCGTCGGGAAGGAGATGGATGGAGGGCATTGCGTGACATGTGCCTGCGGAGCGATCGCCCATTATAGATTGCATCGCATGAAGCACAGGGAAGGGTTCCGGTATCATGCAGCGACCTCCGACCGAGACCAGACCCGATGCCCTTGCGCTTCACTGCCGACAGCCATGATCCCAGGCGCCGTTCGTTGCTGACGATGGTCACGTTCGGCCTGGTCATGGCATCCGCCGGTTGCTCGATCAGCGGTACGGCTCCGGGGACGGTGCGCAAAGCGAGGTTTTCCCCCGAGCAGCTGGTGAAGTCCGATACGGATCATTTTGCCGAAGCTGCCCAGCGCCGGATCTTCATCAGCCTTCGCATTTTGGCGGAGAAGCTCTATCGACGTAATCCCAGGGAATGGCGCAAGGGGTCTGGAGAGAGTCTCGAAGCTGCAGTGGCACGCATCTTCGAAGTCGATCATGGCTGGCGTTTCGAGGCACTCGGCTTCAGGCGGGGCATCGATGCGCTGCAGATCGCGTTTCACCATGATTTCCGAGGTGATCGCGTTCATGCCTTCATCGTCGGATTGGCGAGCATGGTTCAGACTGCCTATGGCGACAAGGTCGGCTTTTACCTGCTCAATGATCTGGACGCGCAACGGCTATACAATGCGGCCCGAAACGTCGAGATTGCGGCCTGGAAGCTCGGTGCAACGAGAGACGCAGATGGCCGACCTCTGCTGCTCTCGAACGAGATGGGCGAGGTGACCAACCTGAGCTTCGAACGCGAGATCGGAAAGATTATCGGAATTCTGGAGACGCTGACCGACGTGCTCGAGGCGAAGACCGAACGTACCGTGGTGCGGGTGGTCCAGAACATGGCGACGGCAGTGTTCCTGCCGTTGAACTGAAGACATCATGAAATCCATCGTCATCCTCATTTCCGGCCGCGGCAGCAACATGGAGGCCATCGTAGGGGCCGGTGTTCCGGGGGCACGCGTATCGGCGGTGATCAGCAATCGTCCGGATGCCAAGGGACTGGCATTCGCCGCTGCGAACGGCATCGCGACGGCGGTGATCGATCACAGGCTGTTCGGCACGCGCGAGGATTTCGACTCGGCCCTGGCGGAGGTGATCGACGCACATGCGCCTGATCTGGTCGTGCTGGCGGGTTTCATGCGTGTTCTTACGGACGGTTTCGTACGTCGCTACGAAGGCCGCCTGCTCAACGTGCATCCATCGCTGCTTCCGGCTTTCCCCGGGCTGCATACCCATCGCAAGGCGCTCGAGGCCGGTATCCGGGTGCATGGTGCGACGGTGCATTTCGTCACGCCGGCGCTCGATTGCGGGCCCGTGGTGATCCAGGCCGTCGTGCCGATCCTGCCGGGTGACGACGAGGACGCGCTTGCAGCGCGCGTGCTCGTGCAGGAACACCGAATCTATCCGCAGGCGGTACGCTGGTTCGTCGAGGGGCGTCTGTCGATCGAAGCAAATGGACGGGTAACGCTGAAAGGGGAGCCCGGCACGGTGACCGGATGCGTGATTCCTGCGCTCGACGAAACGGATGAGAGGCCGCAATGCTAAGACCGTACTTGCTGCGCGGAGGGCCATTCCTTGCGCTGCTGCTCGCATGCATCACCGTATTTGCCGATTCGGGCGCGACAGGGACGACAGCCACGCCTGAAGGGAGTGGCGGCGGCAGTTGGCCGGCAGCGGGCCGGATCGTGTTCGAGGTCCTGCGTGGCGAGAACGGCGTCAAGCTTGGCGAGGCGCAGCACGTATGGAAGCACGACGGGGTCCGCTACACGATGGAGACGGTCGTCGAGACGACCGGTCTCGCTGGCATGCTGTACGACTTCAGGTACGTGCAGCACAGTGAGGGCCTGGTTCGCGCCGATGGTCTGCAGCCGATTCGCTTCGGTGTCGAACAGCGGGGCAAGGCGCCGGAGGCGGCCAGCTTCGACTGGAAGGCGGGCAGGGTGACGATCGAGCGCCGGGGCAGAACACGCGAATACCCGATCCGCACGATGGATCAGGATGCCCTCAGCGTCTGGCACCTGATCGGGGTGCGCAATGGGCGGCACCCGTCCGGCGAACTGACCCTCATTACGGGCAGGACTGCCGCACCCGCCACGTTCGAAGTGATTGGGCATGAGGCGGTCCGCATTCCGCTGGGGTCCATCGACGCCCTCAAGGTAAGAGTCAGGGCTCGCTCCGGGAAGCTTGTGACGGATATGTGGCTGTCGCAGGCACACGACCTGCTGCCAGTGCGGGTTCTGATGACAGATCAAAAGGGCGAGGTCCTCGACCAGCGCGCGATATCGTTGGATCGCGACGCGGCGCACGGGGGCCCGCATAAGGGAAAGAATGCAGAAAAATGAGAGAAGTCGCCGCGCCGAAGCGCGACACGTACCACACCACGAGGATGGCGTCGCATCTCGCCCGTTGCTGGTTCATGCGACCCGCGTGCTGGGTATGGTACTGACCTTCGAGCATCCGGCCGATGCCGTGTTGTCGCGTTATTTTCGCGAGAACCGCGAGATCGGTCACCGCGATCGCGGTTTCATTGCCGAGTGCGTGTATGGCATCGTGCGCCGATTGGCATGGGTGAAACGACTTGCCGGCGCCGATGCACAGCCGCGGGCATACTTGCTCGCCTGGCTCGCACGTGGTGAGGGCTGGCCGATGCGGCAGTTCGAAGGTCTGGTTTCGGCGACGGAGATGGAGTGGATCTCGGTACTCAAGGCCAGCGAGCCGACAGCCGAATCGCTGGGCGATCGAACGGATCTGCCCGACTGGCTCGTATTCCGACTGCTGGAGTCCAGGAGTGAGGATGAACTGATCGCGTTGGCGCACGGGTTGAATCGGTCCGCGCCTTTGGATATTCGTGTCAATGTGCTTAAAGCCTCGCGTGAGGAGGTGCTCGAAGGGCTGGCTGCAGGTGGTTTCAAGGCGGAGCCCTGCCCATTGTCGCCTCACGGGATCAGGTTCGCCGGCAAGCCCGCGCTTCAGAAGCACCCGCTGTTTCTGGAAGGCGTCATCGAAGTGCAGGACGAGGGGAGTCAGTTGCTCGGGTTTCTGACCCAGCCCAGACGCGGCGAGCTGGTCGTGGATTTCTGTGCAGGTGCTGGAGGCAAGACGCTTCATCTCGGTGCGCTGATGCGCTCGACCGGACGCCTCTATGCGTTCGACGTGTCGGAGAAGCGTCTCGCCAAGCTCAAGCCCAGGGTCGCACGCTCGGGGCTGTCCAACGTCCACCCGATCCTTGTGGCCCACGAGCGTGACGCGAAGATCAAGCGATTGGCGGGCAAGGCCGACCGCGTGCTGGTTGACGCGCCATGCAGCGGTCTCGGGACGCTGCGCCGCAACCCCGACCTGAAGTGGCGGCAGACGCCCGCGTCGGTGGCCGAGATGGTCGCCAAGCAAGCCGCCATTCTCGCATCCGCTGCACGGCTGGTCAGGCCAGGTGGCCGCCTGGTCTACGCGACCTGCAGTCTGCTTGCAGAGGAGAACGACGGCATCGTCGGTGCTTTCCTGAATGCACATCCGGAATTCGTGGAGATCGATGCGTCGGAAATCCTGCACAAGCAGAATATCGAACTGAACACGGGGAAGCGCCTGCGACTGACGCCGCACGAGCACGATACGGACGGGTTCTTCGCTGCGGTCGTCGAGCGGCGGGTCGACGGTGTCTGAATCCGGCCGCTCGGCGTCCGTGCGGCTCGCATTGATCCTGTTGGCGTGCCTGCTGTGGATCACATCCACTGCGGCGAGCCGAAGCGTGCCTGGCCGTGGTTCGGTCGAGGTGGCGTTCTCGCCCGCCGACGATCCGGAGGCTCTCCTGATCGACGTCATCGGTGGCGCGCGCAGCTTGATCCGTGTCCACGCCTACTTGTTCACCAGCCGGGCGATTGCCGGCGCGCTGGTTCAGGCCCATCGGCGTGGTGTTGACGTCGAGGTCCTCGCCGACGCGCAGATGAACGCGCGGGGCAAGGGAAATGCCATTCCCACCCTTCTTTCAGCCGGAATCCCCGTCGCGTTCGAGACCGACTATGCCGCAGCCCACAACAAGGTGTTGATCGTCGATCCAGACGAAGCCGGCTGCACGGTCGTGACCGGCTCCTACAATTTCACGTGGTCGGCGCGGAACCGCAACGCAGAGAACGTCCTGGTGCTACGCGAAAACTGCCCGCTGGTCGCGATCTACCTGGAGAACTGGCATCGCCACCGTGCCGCGGCAACGGCGGTCGAACGCCTTCCCTGAAGCACGCTTTGTGTTGCCGGACCCCTGGGTCCTGGTGCTCGGCGCTACCGACCGGTCGATCGGCCTTTGGGGGAACCTTCGGACCTCCCCGGTCGTCAGATAGCGGACCGAGGCGATCTCGTCGCTTATCGCTGGATCATCGCTTGCGCCGCATCTCCCCGCCCGGTTACTTCGCATCGGCCCAGTTCTCACGGTGCCAAGCTTCGCTTAGAATCGATCCAGGCTTTCCTGAAGGATGCATCCACCCATGTTTACCGGGTTGCTCGACTTGCCCTGGTGGGGTTACCTGCTTGTCACCCTGCTCCTGACTCACGTGACGATTGCCTCGGTGACGATCTTCCTGCATCGGCATCAGGCCCACCGCGCCCTGGATCTGCATCCGATACCGAGTCATTTCTTTCGTTTCTGGTTGTGGCTTACGACCGGCATGGTGACCAAGGAGTGGGCGGCGATTCACCGCAAGCACCACGCCAAGTGCGAAACGGCGCAAGATCCTCATAGCCCCCAGATCAAGGGAATCCGCAAGGTCTTGCTCGAGGGGGCGGAACTCTATCGCGCTGAATCCAGAAACCAGGAAACGCTCGCGCGCTATGGTCATGGCACCCCGGACGACTGGCTCGAGCGCAACGTCTACCGTCATTCGGTGGCAGGCGTGGGCCTGATGCTGATCATTGACGTCGTGCTGTTCGGTCCGATCGGGATCACGATCTGGGCGGTGCAAATGCTGTGGATTCCGGTCTGGGCAGCCGGTGTGGTGAATGGTCTCGGACACTTCTGGGGATACCGCAATTTCGACTGTGCGGATGCGTCCACCAACCTGATTCCGTGGGGCATCCTGATCGGCGGCGAGGAGTTGCACAACAACCACCACAGCTTTGCCACCTCTGCGAAGCTGTCCGCCAAGTGGTACGAGTTCGATATCGGTTGGATGTACATCAGAATCCTGGAAGTGCTGGGTCTGGCCAGGACTCGCAGGGTGATTCCGAAGCCGCGCTTCGGGGAAGTCAAGAGCGTTCCCGATCTGGATACCCTGCAGGCGATCATTACGCATCGCTACGACGTCATGACCAGATACGTCACCTCGATCAAGCGCGTGTGCAGCGAGGAGATCGAGCGGCTTGCAGCGGTTCATGGCCCCAAGTTCGACAGCAAGGCGCTTCGACGCTGGGTGTTGTCAGGCCAGGATGGCCAACTGCGCGCGGACGAGAGGCAACGTTTCGAGGTGGTCGTGAACGACAGCCCGGCGCTGTCGACCGTCGTTGCCATGCGCCGAGAACTGGTTTCGATCTGGGCGCGCTCGAGCGCAACGAGCGAGCAATTGCTGCAGCAGTTGCAGGACTGGGTCGTGCGTGCCGAGCAAAGCGGAATCGAACAACTGCAGGAATTCGCGATGCGGTTGCGCCGTTACGCGAGCTGAAGGGTCGCATTCCAGTGGGAGCGCAGCGCGACGCGTGCTTCGCGAAACCCCGCCGGCGCCCCGCGCGCGGGAGAGGGATGCGTCGTGAGTCGCCAGGGCTACTTTCACACTAAGCCCCGAAGGCCAGCGCTATTCGATTGCCGGGTCAATTGCGGCGGATGGCGTCCGCCCAGCAGTTGGGCGTTTCGTACAGGC
>DAOMNN010000007.1:0-72628 GCA_035443825.1 Rhodocyclaceae bacterium
GATCTGTCTGTAGAGGGCTTGCGGACGGGGGTTCGATTCCCCCCGGCTCCACCAATAACAAAACCCCAACCGTTCACGGTTGGGGTTTTTCTTTGGCGCCGTTGCACGGCACTGCACACCCGCAGAGGAACGATGTGATCGACTTCGCGGACGTGTCGCCCCTCCACCGCACTTGGCATTGGACAGGGAGCAGGCCGTGACGGACTGCTCCCCATGGTCTGGTGCCGCTTATCTGACTCGAACAGATGACCTACCGCTTACGAAGCGGTTGCTCTACCAACTGAGCTAAAGCGGCGAAGAGGCGCGAATATACCTCAGGCGGCGCGCGGCTTCAAGCATATGAGTCCGATTGCCTTCCGGAGGCATTGAGCCAGTACTCGGTTCGACCGAAGTGGTTCTTGAGGTGGTCGATCAGCAACCGAACCCGCAGCGCCAGATGCTTGCGCTGGGGAAAGACGGCGTGAATTCCCGTCTTCGGGGCAGCGAAGCGGTCGAGAACGGTGACCAGGCGGCCGGCCCTGAGATCGGCATCGACTTCCCAGCGCGATCGCCAGGCAAGCCCATAGCCAGCAATTGCCCAGTCGTGCAGCACGGCACCGTCATTGCACTCCAGACGCCCGCCGACCTTGACCGTGATCGTCTCTCCCGATTCGTCGACCAGGATCCAGCCGCGCTGCTGCCCCAATGACAGACAGTTGAACGATGCGAGTTCGGCCGGTGTTTGCGGCACCCCGTGACGGGCGATGAATTCCGGACTCGCGACCACGACTCGACGGTTCTCGGCGAGCTGGATGGAGACCAGGCTCGAGTCGGCAAGATCTCCGATCCGGACCGCACAGTCGATGTTCTCGTTGACGAGGTCGACCACGCGATCATTGAGATCGAGCGTGCAACTCACGTCCGGATTCGCACGCAAAAAGTCCTGCAGCAACGGAGCCACGTGAATCCGCCCGAAACCGGCGGGCGCAGACACCCGGATGTGGCCGCTCGCCTTGACCCCTCCAAGGCTCACGGAATCCTCGGCGCTGGCGAGATCGTTGAGAATGCGTTGGCAGTCCTCGAGGAACGCGGCGCCCTCGAAGGTGAGAGAGATGCTGCGTGTGGTTCGGACCAGGAGCTTGACCCCGAGGCGCTGCTCGAGCGCGTCGAGGCGCCGACCGATGACGGCAGGCGTCACACCCTCGGCTCGTGCCGCGGCGGAGAGACTGCCACGCGTCGCGACACTGACGAAACTCTCGATCTGCTTGAAAGCATCCATTACATACTTTTGCTACAAGATAAATTGACTTTTTCTGACATTCTACGCCATGCGTGTCTGTAATAGACTCATATCAGAACGCTATCAACAGCGACGGACGTCAATCATGAAAAACGCACCACGTATCCGTGCAGTGGCCTTCGATGCTTTCGGTACGCTGTTCGACGTCTATTCGGTCGGCGCCCTGGCGGAGCAGCTGTTTCCGGGAAAGGGCGAGGCGCTATCGGCGCTGTGGCGTCTCAAGCAGATCGAATACACCTTTCTGCGCACGCTTTCTGGACGTTACAAGCCCTTTCTGGAGGTGACCGAGGACGGTCTTGTCTTCGCCGCCCACAAGCTCGGGATCGACATCAGCGCGGCGCAGAGGCGCACGATGATGAATCAGTATGCCTGCCTGTCACCCTTCCCCGAGAATCTCGAGGCGCTGAGAACCCTGCGCTCGATCGGTGTGCCGATGGCGGTGCTGTCCAACGGAACTCCGAAGATGCTCGATGTCGCAATAAAGAGTGCGGGCATGTCGGGGCTATTCGATCACGTGCTGTCGGTCGACGCGGTGCGTCAGTACAAGACGTCCCCTGCGGCCTACCAACTCGGCCCTGATGCCTTTGGCTGTGCGGCGCGCGAAATCCTGTTCGTGTCGTCCAACGGATGGGATGCCGCCGGTGCAACCTGGTTCGGGTACACGACCTTCTGGATCAACCGCAGCGGCCAACCGCCCGAAATCCTCGATGTCAGCCCCGCAGCAACGGGGCAACAACTGACCGAAGTCGTCGAATACGCACGCAAGCATTTCAGCAGGGATGGCGCCTCGTGAGCACGCACCATAAGAGCGGGAAAGCCTCGTCCCATCATTTCGTGACCCTTGTCTTTCTATGAGCGATCCATCATGAGTACAAGAATCCAATGCAATCAGCTTCAGGTCGATGCGTCTCTGCACGCTTTCATCGAAACCGAGGCACTGCCGGGCACCGGTATCGACAGCAAGGCGTTCTGGAGCGGTTTCAGTGCCCTGGCCCATGAGCTCGCACCCAAGAATCGTGCCCTGCTCGCAGAACGGGATCGGCTGCAGGCGGAGCTCGACAAATGGCACGCCGCCAACCCCGGACCGATCCGTGACGGTGCAGCCTATCGCGCATTCCTGGAGTCCATCGGCTACCTCTTGCCGGCGCCGGCCCGGTTCAGCATCTCCACCAGCGGCGTCGATACAGAAATCAGCCAGCAGGCCGGCCCGCAGCTCGTCGTCCCGGTGATGAATGCGCGCTACGCGCTGAACGCGGCCAACGCGCGATGGGGAAGTCTCTACGATGCCCTTTACGGAACGGATGCGATCTCGGAGGACGACGGCGCCGAGCGCAGCGGGGGCTACAACCCGGTTCGCGGCGCACGGGTCATCGCCTTTGCGCGTGATTTCCTCAATCGTGCCGCACCGCTTGCGCAGGGCGGGCACGAACAGGCAGGGAGCTACTCCGTGGCCGACGGCAAGCTCGTCGTAACCCTGCAGGACGGCAGCCGCACCGGCCTCGCAATCCCGGCGCAGTTCGTGGGCTTCCAGGGTCAGGCGGCGAGTCCTTTGGCCGTGCTACTCAGGAACAACGGGCTGCATTTCGAGATCCAGATCGATCGCACGCACCTGATCGGAAACACCGATGCGGCAGGAATCAAGGACGTGCTGATCGAGGCCGCCCTTTCCACCATCATGGACTGCGAGGACTCGGTCGCGGCGGTCGATGCGGAAGACAAGGTCGTGATCTACCGCAACTGGCTGGGACTGATGAGGGGCGACCTGGTCGACACCTTCGACAAGGCCGGCAAGACGGTGACCCGAACGTTGAATCCGGACCGTGAATACACTGCGCCCGACGGCTCAACTTTGCGCCTGCACGGCCGTGCGTTGCTGTTCGTGCGCAATGTCGGCCACCTGATGACGAACCCGGCGATCCTGCTCGAAGACGGGAGCGAGATTCCCGAAGGAATCATGGATGCCGTCCTTACCAGCCTCATCGCGGTTCACGACATGCCGCGCAAGGGCAATTCGCGAACCGGCAGTGTGTACATCGTCAAACCCAAGATGCACGGCCCGGCGGAGGTCGCGTTTGCCGACGAGTTGTTCGGCCGGGTGGAGCAAGTGCTCGGTCTTGCGGCCAACACTATCAAGATGGGAATCATGGATGAGGAGCGCCGTACCTCGGTCAATCTGCAGGCCTGCATTCGTGCCGCCGAGGCGCGTACGGCGTTCATCAACACCGGCTTTCTCGATCGCACCGGCGACGAGATGCACAGCGCCATGGCGGCCGGACCGATGCTGCGCAAGGGTGCAATGAAGACCACCGCGTGGATTCAGGCCTACGAGCGCAGCAATGTCCTCACCGGGCTTGCATGCGGACTTCGCGGCAAGGCGCAGATCGGCAAGGGCATGTGGGCGATGCCCGACCTGATGGCCGAAATGCTCAAGCAGAAGATCGGCCATCCGCAGGCGGGCGCGAATACGGCGTGGGTGCCCTCGCCTACCGCGGCAGTGCTTCACGCGATGCACTACCATGACGTAGACGTTCAGGCAGTGCAGCAGGAATTGGAGAAGATCGACTTCGAGAGCGAACGTGACACCCTGCTCGACGGCCTGCTCACCGTCCCCGTGGCGGCAAAGGCCGACTGGTCGGCCGAAGAGATCCAGCAGGAACTCGACAACAATGCGCAGGGCATTCTCGGCTATGTGGTGCGCTGGGTGGACCAGGGTGTGGGTTGTTCCAAGGTGCCGGACATCAACAACATCGGCCTCATGGAGGACCGTGCCACACTGCGCATCTCCAGTCAGCATATCGCCAACTGGCTGCGGCACGGCGTCACCAACGCGGCGCAGGTGCTCGAGACGCTGCAGCGCATGGCCGCAGTCGTGGACCGGCAGAACGCCGGGGACCCGGCTTACCGCCCGATGGCGCCGGAGTTCGACAGGTCCGTCGCATTCCAGGCAGCCAAGGATCTCGTATTCAAAGGGTGCGAACAGCCCAGCGGCTATACGGAGCCGCTGCTTCATCACTGGAGACAGGTGGCCAAGGCAGCCGGCTGACCCGATCCGACTGAACTCGCTGGACGACGCGGCGAACAACGGCGCCCCATTGACGGGCGCCGTTGGTTTTTTTGGCGTTCATAATGCTCCGGTGATCCGTCCTTGTCCGGATGGGGATCGGCCCCGGCCCTGCCCGGGAACACACCCGGGAGATGATGATGATCGGTGCCCTTACCCTGCTGCTCGTGTTCCAGCTCATCGGCGAGATCCTCGTACGCGCCATCGAGCTGCCCGTTCCAGGTCCCGTAGTCGGCATGGGGTTGCTGCTGGTCGCCCTCGTGATCCGCGGCGGACCCGGCCAGGATTTGCGCAACACCTCCAACGGACTACTGCAACATCTATCACTGCTGTTCGTCCCGGCAGGGGCCGGCGTCATGTTGCATTTCCGCAGGCTCGCCGATGAATGGCTGCCTCTGATGGTCGCCCTCGCACTGAGCACCGTACTCGCGATCGCGGTGGCGGCATTGGTGCTCAATGCGCTGACGCGGCATGACCGCGGGAGGAACGGGCAATGAATCCCGACATCGAGGAAGTCTGGGTTTACCTCTCGACCACCCCGCTGCTGGGACTCACCCTCACCTTGCTCACGTACCAGGCGGCATGGTGGATCTACCAGCGTGGCAATCAGCATCCACTGCTCAATCCCGTGCTGCTCGCAGTTGTCATGCTGGTGTCCATACTGACGCTGACCGGGACGCATTACGATACCTATTTCGACGGTGCCCAGTTCGTGCACTTCCTGCTTGGCCCCGCCACCGTTGCTCTTGCAATCCCCCTTTACGCTCAGTGGAAGCGTCTGCGCGCGATGTTGTTTCCCTTGCTGCTCACGCTGGTCATCGGCTCCCTGACCGCAGCCCTATCAGCAGTCGGGGCAGCGGCTCTTCTGGGCGCCAGTCGCGAATCGATGATGTCCCTGGCGCCGAAGAGCGTCACGACACCGATCGCAATGGGCATTGCCGAAAGCCTGGGCGGATTGCCCTCGCTGACCGCAGTGCTGGTCATTGCCACCGGGATCCTCGGGGCTGTGGTGGCGCGCTTCGTATTTCAGGCGCTGCGTATCGAAGACCATGCGGTACGCGGGTTCGCGATCGGGCTGGCATCGCACGGCATCGGGACGGCACGCGCCTTCCAGGTCAGCGAACAGGCAGGCGCATTCGCCGCACTCGCGATGGGTCTGAACGCCCTCGTGACGGCCCTCACCCTGCCGTGGATCCTGCCCTGGCTATCTTCAATGCTCCGCTAGCCCGCATTTCTCACGCCGGCGCGTTGCGAGGGCGTCGAGACGCCGCTATGGTGCGCCGCACGGACCGAGCGAAGGAGAAGCCGTAACTGACACTACGTCGAACCGGTGCGTGGGAGTACCGCGTGCCACGGCGAGTGCATCGGCGGCCGCCGTAGTGCAGGTGTGAGAAACGCGGGCTAGATGCGCACGTTCGCGCATTGCGCCCACGACGCGAGAGGTGGAAACTGTAGGCAAACAACGATAGTGAGAGGGATCAGCCATGACACCGACCTCGGTCCACGACATTCGCAATGTTGTACTGCTCGGCCATACGGGTTGTGGCAAGACCAGTCTGCTCGAGGCCCTTCTTGCGAAGGCCGGCGAGATCGGCGCACCCGGAAGCGTCGAGAGGGGGAGCACCCTGAGCGACTTTGATCCCCAGGAAAAGGAAATGGGCCATTCGCTCGCGACGACCGTGGCCCATCTGGAATGGGCGCAGCACTGGATCAACCTGCTCGACACGCCGGGCCTTCCCGATCTTGCCGGACGTGCGCTGTCGGCACTGCCCGCCGCGGATACGGCAGCCGTCATCGTCAGCGCGCAGTCGGGCATCGAGAGCGGCACGCGGCGCATGATGAAGGCGGCCGCCGACAAGTGCCGGCTCGTGGTGGTTTCGAAGATCGATGCCAACGGGACGGATTTCGAGGCATTGATGGCTGCCATCTGCGAGGAATTCGGGCGCGAGTGCCTGCCGATAAACTTGCCGGCGCCGGGCGGCGAAGCGGTGCTCGACTGTTTTTTTGCGCCCGACTACGAGGCGGCTCCAGTTTTTTCGTCGGTACGCGCGGCACACGATGCGATCGTCGATCAGGTCGTCGAGCTTGACGAGGAACTGATGGCAGCCTATCTGGAGCAGGGGGAGTCCCTGGATCCGGAGCAATTGCACGATCCATTCGAAAAGGCACTGCGTGAAGGACACCTGATACCCGTATGTTTCGTCTCGGCCCGCAATGGCGCAGGCATACGAGAGTTGCTCGACATCCTCGGCCGCCTGATGCCGGATCCGACCGAGGGCAATGCCCCGCGCTTTCTCATGGGCGAAGGCAGTCTCGCGAAACCCGTCGAAGTCGTGCCCGACCCTGACCGCCACGTAATCGCACACGTCTTCGCGATCTCGAACGACCCGTTTCGCGGGAAGCTGAGCACCTTCCGCGTCCACCAGGGCTCGATCACGCCCAACACCCAGCTCTACATCGGTGACGGACGCAAACCGTTCAAGGTCTCCCATCTGCTCCGTCTTCAGGGCAGGAACCAGGTCGAGACCCCCATCGCGGTCCCCGGGGACATCTGCGCCGTTGCCCGCATCGACGACACGCATCCGGACGCGGTGCTGCACGACTCGCATGACGAGGACTACTACCACCTCGTCTCCCCCCGCTATCCGCAGCCGGTGTTCGGCCTCGCATTGATCCCGCAAAAGCACGGGGACGAGCAGAAGATTTCCGAAGCACTTACCAGGCTGCGCGACGAAGATCCTTGCATCGAGATCGGGTTCGACGCACAAAGTCGGCAGACCGTGGTGCGCGGCCTGGGTGAGCTCCATCTGCGGATCATTCTCGAACAGCTGCGCACCCGCTGGAATCTCCTGCTCGACACTGCACCGCCGGCGGTCCCCTACCGCGAAACCATAGGAGGCACTGCGGAAGCGCGCTACCGTCACAAGAAGCAGAGCGGAGGCGCAGGACAGTTCGGAGAGGTGGCGTTGCGGGTCGAGGCGCTGCCGCGCGGCGCAGGCGTGGAGCTTGGAAACGAAGTCAAGGGGGGCGCCATTCCGACAAATTTTCTGCCGGCGGTCGAAAAGGGCGTCAGACAGGCCCTCGCAGAGGGCGCGCTGGCAGGCTTTCCCGTCCAGGACGTTCGCATCGTTCTTGTCGACGGCAAGCATCATGCGGTCGACTCCAACGAAGTGTCGTTCGTCAGCGCCGGACGGCAGGCGACGCTCGATGCACTTCTGGCCGCGCGCCCGATCGTGCTCGAACCACTGCTCGAAGTCACCGCCAACGTCGAAGACCGACACTTCGGGGAAATCAGCGCCGAGTTTTCCTCACGACGCGGCAGGCTGGTGAATACCGAGAACCCGGCAACAGGGCGAACCCGGATCACGGCGATCGTGCCCATGGCTGAAATGGACGGTTTCGAAGCGCGGCTCAAGGCGATCTGTGCCGGCGAAAGCGAGTTCGTCGTCGACGCTGCCGGCCATGAACCGGCACCGCACGATGTGCAGCAGCGTCTCGCCAAGGCTTTCACGCACCGGAACACGGAATAGGTACGCGAAGCACGCTCGCCCCGGGCACGCAAGTGGGATAGCATTCACGCATGAAGCTGACCGCCAGACACCGCGCGTATTGGCGCATGAACCTGCTGCTCACGACCGCCCTGCTTTCCATCTGGTTTACGGTCACGTTCGTCACCGCTTACTTCGCGCAGGCACTCGAACAGTACAGCTTTCTTGGCTTTCCGCTGAGCTTCTACATCTTTGCGCAGGGCGCGATCTTTGTCTTCCTGCTCATCATCGGAATCTATGTGCTGACGATGAGCCGTCTCGATCGGAAATACGGGGTCGCCGAGAAACGCTGAATCAGATCAATCTTCGCTACGATCTCAGACCGACTCGAAGCAATCACCGCCCAGGAAGGACACGCGGACTACTTCCGGCCAAGGTCGGCTGCATCAGCCGTCTTGGTCTTGTTCTTTCCGACGTATGGGTGGGCATGTCGCCCGAGCGCAAAATCGAGGAAGAACTTGCACCAGATCGTCACTCCGGCAATCGCGCTCCAGGTTTCGTAGGCGAATGCCCCGATGAGGATACCGAAGATCACCCACACGATCACGACACCGCCGACCAGGTTGATCACGGCGGAATAGGGTGCGAACCTGGCCGGATTCGGCGGCGCTTCACCACGCTTGAGCGCCACTTCGGAAAAATCACGCCTGACGATGATGCGCCAAGCACGGCGTAACCAGAAAAAGGCGATCGGAAACAAAGCGATAAACAGGATCCAGGTCAGCACGAGGCTGACGTGAGGGGCCATTGCAGTCATTCGTTACTCCAGATTTGCCGTCAGGCAGTGCAAGGCATGGGTGACAAGGTGCCACAAATGAAAAAACCCCGCCAGAAATTCGGCGGGGTTCCGCGCTCGGTGGCGGGCCCGTTCCGGCCCCGCCACCGAACCGCTACGGCACAGTCGCTCAGTGAGCGTGCGAGCCGTCGACCGCCTTCGCACCACGCGGGATACGAACGCTTTCGACCAGTTCCTGGATGTGTCCCGGCGCTTCCTTCGAGATCTTCATCACGAGAATGGCGACAGCGAAGTTGATCACCGCACCGACCGCACCGAAAGCTTCCGGCGTAATGCCGAAGAAGCTGTTGGCGCCGCCAATCAGGTCGAGGTAGCCCGTATTCGGGACGAAGAAGATTCCCTTGTGTGCGAACACATAGAACAGGGTGACCACGAGGCCGGCGACCATACCGGCAATCGCACCTTCCTTGCTCATCTTCTTGCTGAAGATGCCCATCATGATCGCCGGGAACAGCGAGCTAGCGGCAATACCGAACGCGAGCGCCACGGTACCGGCCGCAAATCCCGGCGGGTTCAGGCCGAGGTAGCCGGCAAGGACGATCGCCAGAGCCATCGAGATCTTGCCTGCCATCAGCTCGCCCTTCTCGGACATGTCCGGAACGAACACGTTCTTGATCAGGTCATGCGACACCGCGGACGAGATCGCCAGCAGCAGACCAGCAGCGGTCGACAGAGCGGCAGCCAGACCACCGGCCGCGACCAGCGCGATCACCCAGTTGGGCAGCAACGCAATCTCCGGGTTTGCCAGCACCACGATGTCGGCGTTGACCGTCAGCTCGTTGCCCTTCCAGCCGGCCGCTTCGGCCTTGGCCAGCACTTCGGGATTGGTGGTGGCGCTGTTGTAGTACTGAATCCTGCCGTCACCGTTCTTGTCCTCCCACTTCAGCAGACCGGTACGCTCCCAGCGCTTCATCCAGTCCGGGCGCTCTTCATAGATCAGGCTGGCCTCGGTCGCGAAGAGGTCCTCGTTAGCCTCGAGGCGTTCGGCATTGACCACCATGCGGCCGGCAGCATCGGTCTCAAGACCAACCGCGCTATTGACCGTCGCATGCAGGTTCATCTTGGCCATCGCCGCGACTGCCGGGGCGGTCGTGTAGAGGATCGCGATGAACACCAGCGCCCAGCCGGCCGAGTAGCGCGCATCGGCAACCTTCGGCACGGTAAAGAAGCGCACGATGACGTGCGGCAGGCCCGCGGTACCGATCATCAGCGACATGGTGTAGACGAACATGTTCAGTCGGCTGCCCGGCAGCGATGTCGTGTACTCGTTGAAGCCGAGGTCACTGACCACCAGGTTGAGCTTGTCCAGCAGCGACACGTCCGTCCCGGCGATGGTCGAGCCCAGGCCGAGCTGCGGGATCGGGTTACCGGTGAGTTGCAGCGCGATGAAGACCGCGGGCACCGTGTAGGCCGTAATCAGCACGCAGTACTGCGCCACCTGCGTATAGGTGATGCCCTTCATGCCGCCGAACACTGCGTACATGAAGACGATGCCCATGCCGACGTAGATGCCGACGTCGTTCGACACGCCGAGGAAGCGCGAGAACGCAACACCGACACCGGTCATCTGACCGATGATGTAGGTGATCGAGGCGACCAGCAGGCACACCACCGCGACGGTGCTGGCCGACTTCGAGTAGAAGCGGTCACCGATGAACTGGGGCACGGTGAACTTGCCGAACTTGCGCAGGTAGGGGGCGAGCAGCATCGCCAGCAGCACGTAACCGCCGGTCCAGCCCATCAGGAACAGACCACCGCCGTAACCCATGTTGGAAATCAGGCCGGCCATGGAGATGAAAGAGGCTGCGGACATCCAGTCGGCCGCAGTCGCCATGCCATTGGTGACCGGGTGAACCCCGCCGCCGGCAACGTAGAAATCGCTGGTGCTACCGGCACGCGCCCAGACGGCGATGCCGATGTAAAGCGCAAACGAAGCGCCGACAACCAGATAGGTAAGTGTTTGCAGATCCATGTGGCGCCCTCTCAGTCTTCGTGCACGTCAAATTCGCGGTCGATCTCACCCATCTTCTTCGCGTAGTAGAAGATGCAGGCGATGAACACGTACATCGAGCCCTGTTGAGCAAACCAGAACCCGAGCGGGTAGCCACCCAGACTGATGTTGTTCAGTGCGGGCGCAAACAGGATGCCCGCTCCGAACGACACCAGGAACCAGACGACCAAAACCTTGGTCAGCAGGCCTAGTGTCGCCTTCCAATAGTTTGCAGCGTTGTTTTCCATAACGTCTCCTCGTAATGACTGTTGCCGGGTGCACGGCGTTACCGGCCACGAACCCCCGAATTGCATGACAGCGGGCCCGATTATTGGGGGCCGATCTTACTCATTCCTTACAAGCCCGCTTTTTGCCGGTAATGGGCATTGCCGTCATGGGAAATTCCCGATACCGACCAGCCGTGAGCGGTGATAGGCTTCCGCCTGAAATTCCCTGAACGAGGAGCCGTGATGTATCGACATATTCTGGTGGCCATTGACGACAGCGAGACTTCACGCAAGGCGCTCGATGAAGCGGTGGCCCTGGCGAAACTGCATGGCGCAAGGCTCGAGATCGCTCACGCAGTCGATGAGTCTCTGGTGCAGGCCTTCAACACTCACGGCATCGCGCTGGTCGACCCGAAGCAAATCGAACACGCGTTGTTCGAAAGCGGTCGTACGATACTGGAAGATGCCGTCGCAGCGGCCCGCACATCCGGGGTCGATGCGGCGCACAGGCTGATCGCGACACAGGACATGGGAACCGCCGATCAGATCGCCGAAGCGGTCGAGGCATGCGGCGCCGATCTGCTGGTCGTCGGCTCCCACGGACGCAGGGGAGTGAGCCGCCTGCTGCTCGGGAGCGTCGCAGAGAAACTCGTCCGCAAGGTGGGTGTATCGGTCCTGATCGTTCGCGGACAGGATTGACGGCGCTGCTCGCACGCCCGCGCCACGGTAAACGACGAAGCCCCCGATCGGGGGCTTCGTTCCTGCTGCTGAGGCAGGGTCGCCTACATGCGTGCAATCATCGCATCGCCGAAGCCCGAGCAGCTCACTTCGTTGGCCCCTTCCATCAGGCGCGCGAAATCATAGGTCACCTGCTTGTCTCCAATAGCGGCTTCCATGCCCTTGAGCACGAGGTCTGCAGCTTCCTTCCACTCCATGTGGCGCAGCATCATCTCGGCCGACAGGATGAGCGAACCCGGGTTGACCTTGTCGAGACCCGCATACTTCGGCGCCGTACCGTGAGTCGCTTCGAAGCACGCGTACTGATCGGAAATGTTCGCGCCCGGCGCGATGCCGATGCCGCCGACCTGGGCCGCGAGTGCGTCGGAGATGTAGTCGCCGTTCAGGTTGCTGGTAGCGATTACGTCGTATTCAGCCGGGCGCAGCAGGATCTGCTGCAGGAAGGCATCGGCAATGACATCCTTGACCACGATTTCGCGACCCGTGGCCGGATTCTTGAAACTGCACCACGGACCGCCGTCGACCGGCTCGGCGCCGAACTCCCTGCGTGCCAACTCGTACGCGGAGTCACGGAACTGCCCTTCGGTGAACTTCATGATGTTGCCCTTATGCACGATCGTCACCGACTTGCGGTCGTTGGCAATCGCATACTTGAGTGCCGCACGCACCAGGCGCTCAGTACCCTCGATCGAGATCGGCTTGATGCCGATGCCGGAGGTCTCGGGGAAACGGATCTTAGTGACGCCCATTTCCTCGAGCAGGAACTTCACCACTTTCTTCGCACCGTCGGACCCGGCCTGCCACTCGACACCGGCATAGATGTCCTCCGTATTCTCGCGGAAGATGACCATGTCGGTGAGGTCCGGCCGCTTGAGCGGCGACGGGACGCCCTTGAAGTAGCGTACCGGACGGACGCACTGGTAGAGATCGAGCTCCTGACGCAGCGCCACGTTGAGCGAACGGATCCCGCCGCCGACCGGCGTGGTCATCGGCCCCTTGATCGACACGGAAAATTCCTTGAGTGCATCGAAGGTCTCTTGCGGAAACCACTCGTCGGGACCGTAGAGCCGGGTCGCCTTCTCACCGGCGTAGACTTCCATCCAGTGGATCTTCCTCTTGCCGCCATAGGCTTTCTCGACCGCCGCATCGATGACCTTGATCATCACGGGGGTGATGTCGACACCAATCCCGTCCCCCTCGATGAAGGGGATGACGGGATTGTCGGGAATCGCCTGGCCGGGAACGATTTTCTGGCCGCCGGCGGGAACCGTGATTCTGGATGTGTTCATGCGTACTCCCTCCTGTTCTGTGTGCAACGAATAGCCCTGTCCGTGCGACATGCACCCAGGCAATGTCGTGCATGGCCACGCCATTGCGGGTGCACGCCACACTCCGACTGTGCACCTGATTATCCTCCATCCCGGTGCGCCCCTAAAAGGTGGCGGCAGCGGGCGCGCGGAGCATCACGAACCGGCAGGCTCGGCCCGGCACCCGCCCGCGCGGGTGCGGAATCAGGCAGCGGCAGCCTCGATCAAGGCATTGAAGGTAACACTGGGGCGCATCACGGCCACGCACTTCTGCATGTCCGGCAGGTAGTAGCCACCAACGTCGACAGCCTTGCCCTGAACCACCTTGAGTTCCTCGATGATCTGCTGCTCGTTATCCGCCAGGGCCTTGGCGAGCGTGGCGAAACGCGCGGCCAGTTCGGCATCCTCGCCCTGCGCTGCCAGAGCCTGCGCCCAGTACAGGGACAGATAGAACTGGCTGCCGCGATTGTCCAGCTCGCCGGTGCGCCGCGACGGCGACTTGTTCTCGTCGAGCAGCTTGCCGGTGGCCTCATCCAGGGTCTTCGCCAGCAGCTTTGCACGGGCGTTGTTCTCCTTGATTCCGAGGTCTTCCAGCGACACTGCCAGGGCGAGGAACTCGCCCAGCGAATCCCAGCGCAGGTGGTTTTCTTCCACCAGTTGCTGAACGTGCTTGGGCGCTGAACCGCCGGCGCCGGTCTCATACATTCCGCCACCGTTCATCAACGGCACGATGGAAAGCATCTTCGCACTGGTGCCCAGTTCCATGATGGGGAACAGATCGGTGAGATAGTCGCGCAGGATGTTGCCCGTTACCGAGATGGTGTCCAGGCCGCGGGCGACGCGTTCGAGCGTATAACGCATGGCGCGCACCTGGCTCATGATCTGGATGTCGAGCCCGGTGGTGTCGTGATCCTTGAGGTAAGTCTTGACCTTCTTGATCAGCTCGTTCTCGTGCGGACGGTAGGGGTCCAGCCAGAACACAGCCGGCGTATCGGAGTTGCGCGCTCGGGTCACCGCGAGCTTTACCCAGTCGCGGATCGGCGCATCCTTGACCTGGCACATACGCCAGATGTCGCCTTGCTCGACATTCTGCGACAACAACACTTCGCCGGTGGTCAGATCGGTGATGTTGGCCACGCCGTCTTCAGGGATCTCGAAGGTCTTGTCGTGCGAGCCATACTCCTCGGCCTTCTGCGCCATCAGGCCGACGTTGGGCACGGTGCCCATGGTACGCGGGTCGAAGTTGCCGTGCCACTTGCAGTAGTTGATCATCTCCTGGTAGATGCGGGCGAAAGTCGATTCCGGCATCACCGCCTTGCAGTCGTACTGCTTGCCGTCGGTACCCCACATCTTGCCACCGCCGCGAATCATCGCCGGCATGGAGGCGTCCACGATGATGTCGTTGGGCGAGTGGAAGTTGGTGATGCCCTTGGCCGAATCCACCATGGCCAGCTCGGGCCGGTGCTCCTGGCAGGCGTGCAGGTCGCGGATGATTTCGTCGCGAACGGACTCGGGCAGGGTCTTGATCTTGTCGTGGAGGTCGACCATGCCGTTGTTGACATTGATGCCCAGTTCGTCGAACAGTTTGCCGTGCTTCTCGAAGGCATCCTTGTAGTAGATTCTCACGCAGTGGCCGAACACGATCGGGTGCGAAACCTTCATCATCGTGGCCTTGACGTGCAACGAGAACAGGATGCCGGCCTGGCGGCAATCTTCCAGCTCGCGCTCGTAGAACTCGCACAGCGCCTTCTTGCTCATGAACATCGAGTCGATGATTTCGCCATCCTGCAGCGCGACCTTGGGCTTGAGCACGATGGTCTTGCCGGACTTGGTGAGAAGCTCCATCTTCACGTCGCGGGCGCGGTCCAGCGTCATCGACTTCTCACCATGGTAGAAGTCGCCGTGGTGCATATGCGAGACGTGGGTCCGCGACCACTGCTTCCATTCACCCATCGAATGCGGGTGCTTCTTGGCGTAGTTCTTTACCGCGGGCGGCGCGCGACGATCGGAGTTGCCCTCGCGCAGTACCGGGTTCACCGCCGAGCCCAGGCACCTGGAATAGCGTGCCTTGATGGCCTTCTCTTCGTCGCTCCCGGCGTCTTCCGGGAAGTCGGGAACGGCATAGCCCTTGCCCTGCAGTTCCTTGATGCAGGACTTGAGCTGGCCCACCGAAGCGCTGATATTGGGCAGCTTGATGATATTGGTATCGGGTTCGAGGGTCAGGCGACCGAGTTCGCCGAGGATGTCGGGCACCCGTTGAGCCTCGGACAGGTACTCGGGAAATTCCGCAAGCACGCGCGCGGCGACCGAGATGTCGGCTTCGGCAACGTTGATGCCGGCTGCGCCGGCAAAGACACGCACCACCGGCAGGAAAGCCGCGGTGGCCAGCATGGGCGCTTCATCGGTGATCGTATAGATGATGGTCGGCTGCTTCGTTGGCATCAGGTCTTCTCCCTCGTTGTCTTGATGGTCCATCCGCGCTCAGGCGCGGGCGGGATTCGATACGGCAGGCAGGCCGGTGCCGGCATGTTGAGAGGCATTGTGAAATGCACCCCATCGATCCGGCGAACGCCCCAGGCACCCGTCGAACCACCGCGCAGCCGCTGTCGGCACATGTGCAGGGCACATGCAGGCGCATCCGCCAGCTCCCGACCGGCAGTGCGAGTAGCGCATTATAGCGCCCCGCAGACGGCTCTTCGAACTTCATAAAAAGACGTTCCACATTATGAAATTAGATCCTGCGATAGATGCGAGACCTGCCGAAAACGGAGTCGGAGCGCAAGTGCCCGCTGGCCGAGAGGCGCGAGCAGTGCCAAACTGCTGAATGTGAGCATGCAAAGGACGCAGGAATGGATGTCATTCAGGGCGAAAATCCGGTGGCCCAGGCCATTGCCCAGGCGCTCATCGAGGGCTTCGACAAGCACTACCGCATCTTCCGCAACACCAGCCGGCGCGCCAAGGAAATATTCGAAAGCGGCGACTGGCAGGCCCAACTCGATGCGGTGCGGGATCGGGTACAGTTCTACGACGACCGCGTAGACGAGACCGTCAGACGGCTGCACGAAGAATTCGACGCCGATTCGCTGGACGACAGCACCTGGCAGCAGGTCAAGCTTCACTACATCGGGATGCTGATCCGTCACAAGCAGCCCGAACTCGCCGAGACTTTCTTCAACTCGGTGTGCTGCAAGATCCTGCATCGGACCTACTTCAACAACGATTACCTGTTCGCCCGTCCGGCAATATCGACCGAATACATCGAGTCCTACCCGCCGGTCTACAGCAGCTATTACCCCCAGGATGAGGGCTTGCGCACGACAATGGGCCGGATCATCGAGGACTTCGATTGGGAGCGCCCGTTCGAGGACCTCGATCGGGACGTGGACTTCATCCTGAGAACGACGCTGCAGCACCTCGGAAAGTGGCCTCGCATGGAGGTCAATTGCCAGATCCAGGTACTTTACTCGGCGTTCTACCGTGACAAGGCTGCCTACATCATCGGCAAGGCGGTCAACGGGTACCAGGAGTACCCGTTTGCCCTCGCCGTGCGGCACAATGCCGCCGGCAAACTCTACATCGACACGATCCTGCTCGACCCGTGGCGGATCTCGGTGCTGTTCTCGCTGTCACGGGCCTACTTCATGGTCGACATGGAAGTGCCGTCGGGCTACGTGCAGTTCCTTCGGTCGATCATGCCCAACAAGCCGCGAAGCGAACTCTATACGATGCTCGGGCTCGGCAAGCAGGGCAAGACGATGTTCTTCCGGGATCTGCTGGCGCACCTGCGCCACTCGAACGACCAGTTCATCATCGCCCCCGGCATTCGCGGGATGGTGATGCTGGTGTTCACCCTGCCCTCGTATCCCTATGTGTTCAAGATCATCAAGGACGTGTTCGGTGCATCCAAGAACATGGATCGCGCAACCGTCAAGCGAAAATATCTGATGGTGAAACAGGTCGATCGTGTCGGTCGCATGGCCGACACGCTCGAGTTTTCCTACGCCGCCCTGCCCCTGTCGCGCTTCCACGCCGACGTGCTCGAGGAACTGCGCACTCTCGCACCCTCATCCTTCGAGATCGAGGGTGACTCGGTGGTGATCAAGCACCTCTATATCGAGCGCCGCATGACACCGCTCAACATCCATCTGGAACAGTCTCCGGACGAGGAGGTGGACCGTGCCGTGCGTGAATACGGCAGCGCCATCCGTGAACTGGCGACGGCGAACATCTTTCCCGGGGACATGCTCTGGAAGAACTTCGGGGTGACGCGTTATGGCCGCGTGGTTTTCTACGATTACGACGAAATCGAGTTCATGACCAGCATGAACTTCCGCGCCGTTCCCCCGGCACCGTACCCCGAGATGGAAATGGCTAGCGAGCCATGGTACTCAGCTGCCCCGCTGGACGTCTTCCCGGAGGAATTCGCCACCTTCCTGCTCGGGGCGCCCAGAGTGCGCAAGGCCTTCCTCAAGCATCATCGCGACCTCCTGCAGCCGAAATTCTGGCAGGACGCCCAGGAATCGATTCGCTCGGGGCATGTCGAGGATTTCTTTCCATACCCGGCCGACTTGCGCTTCCGCAATCTCTATCCGAAGGAAGCGGTAGCGAGCGATACCGCTACGACCGCAGCTGTCGGCTGAAGGCCGGCGTCCCGCCGACCTTCACGGATCTGTCATCACTCCATCGAGCTGATGTACGCCGCAAGCGCCTTGATCTCCAGTTCGGTGAGCTTCGACGCGACGGTGTGCATGGTCTCGTTGTCCGGGGTTCGGGGTCGCTCGCTGAACAGTTTCAGCTGCGTCTCCGTGTACCGCGTTCCCTGGCTGGCAAGACGAGGCAGCTCGTCAGTGCCCATGCCCCGCTCACCATGACAGCCGGCGCAATTCGCCACGCCTGAAAACTCGTTGCCACGATGATAGAGAAAGCGGCCGACCGCAGCCAGTTCGGCATCGCGCACGCGCTGCGCCGGCGACGGCTTGACGTTGAAATAGACACCCAGCGCAAGCATCTCCTCCTCCGAAAGATCCTTGGCCATCGGCTGCATCACCGCGCTCTGGCGCCGCCCCGACTGGAAGTCGCCAAGCTGCTTGACGATATACTGAAAATGCTGCCCCGCCAGGCGCGGCGTGTCCGGCGTGGCACTCAGCCCCTCGGCGCCATGACAGTTGAAACATACGCTCATGTGGATCTCGTGCGCACGGTCCAGGTCCACGGTCTGGGCTGCGCGCACCAGACGCTCGGCGTCCGATACCTGTGCGCCCACCGATCCCGGCACCGCGACCGCGATCGCCACCGCCGACAGCATCAGCTTCCACTTTCTCATGTTCGCTCCTCCTCGCATGGGTCCGTCCACGAAAAGACGGCAAAAATTAGATTATATATATATTCCATACAACATCTAACCGACGTGCACGACATCAATCCCAACCCAACTCGAGAATCCAAGGCTGATCTACGCTGTTCAGTGCGACACGCACATATTCGACAGTCGAAGCCGGCAACGCATTCCGGGCGAACCAGCCCATCACGTCGCACTTGTCCTGCTCGCGGATCTGCGGTTCCCCTTCCCAAGCCTGCGCACGCAAGAAGAAATCGATCCGATTGGTGTCGGACAGACGATGCACGACGCCGAGCGTCTCGAGCGCGCCGGGCCGCACGCGGACTCCGGTTTCCTCGACCAGTTCGCGGGCAGCCGCCTCGCGCAAGGATTCTCCAGGCTCGACATGTCCACCGGGCAGGCTGTAGTGTCCGTCGAAGAAACCCGTTCCCGCACGCCGCATCATCAGCACTTCCCCATTGCGCTCCAGCACCACGTGCACGCCGGTCGGTATGCCTGGATGCATTCGACTCACCCCCGCCGCTCAGGGACGCGCGCCCGCGCCGCCCCGGCCGGACCGACGTCCGGGCGCTCAGTGCTTGCCCGTACTGCCAAAACCGCCATCGCCCCGCTCGCTCCCGACGAACTCGTCCACCACGTTGAAGCCGACCTGCAGCACCGGGACCACGACTAGCTGTGCGATGCGCTCCATCGGCTGGACGGTGAACGACTCGCGGCCGCGGTTCCACACCGACACGAAGATCTGCCCCTGATAGTCGGAATCAATCAGGCCGACCAGATTGCCGAGCACGATGCCGTGCTTGTGCCCCAGGCCCGAGCGCGGAAGTATCATCGCCGCAAGTCCGGGATCGTCCAGATGAATGGCCAACCCGCTGGGGACAAGCGAGGTCTCGCCCGGATGCAGGCACAGAGGAACGTTCAGGCACGCACGCAAGTCCAGTCCGGCCGCCCCCTGGGTCGCGTAGGCGGGCGGATGGTCGCGCAGGCGTGCGTCGAGAATCTTGACGTCGATTCGGTGCATTTCAACCTCGGGATGTGCGTGGCTCGTGACCTGGGATCAGCCCGGCCACATGCCCGACGATCTGTTCGGCAATGACGGACTTGTCGGCGCGTGCGAGCGGGTGGCGCCCCAGCGCATCGTAGATGACCACCACATTGTCATCGGCACCGAGTCCGTCCTGCACCAGATTGCCGACCACCATCTGCAGTCCCTTTGCGCGTAGCTTCCCTTCTGCGTAGGCGTCCAGATCGCGGCTTTCCGCCGCAAATCCAACGCAGAACGGTGCGTCCGGACGCGCGGCAACTTCGGCGATTATGTCGGGATTCGGCAACAGGGACAGGGTCATTTCTTCGGACGATTTCTTGATCTTGTGCACGGATGCCGATGCCGGCCGGTAGTCTGCAACCGCCGCAACGCCGACAAACACATCCGAGCCCGCCAGGCATTCGCGCACCGCCTCACGCATCTCGAGCGCACTGCTCACGTCGATCCGGGTCACATCGGGAGGCGTCGCCAAAGAGGTCGGGCCGCTCACCAGCACAACTTCAGCTCCCGCGCGCGCAAATGCGAGCGCAAGCGCATAGCCCATCTTGCCGGAACTGGTGTTGGTGATACCGCGGACCGGATCGATCGCCTCGAACGTCGGCCCGGCAGTCAGGACTACCTTCCGCCCGGCCAGGACTTTCGGGCTGAAGAATCCGATCACGCGCTCGAGCAATTCGTCGGGCTCGAGCATTCGTCCCATGCCGGTCTCGCCACAAGCCTGATCACCCTCGTCGGGACCGAACAGCGTAACTCCGTCGCCGGCGAGCGTGGCGACGTTGCGACGCGTGGCGGGATGCTCCCACATTTGGCGGTTCATCGCCGGTGCAACCATCAACGGGCAGTCGCGCGCCAGGCACATTGTGGTAATCAGGTCATCCGCGCGACCGAGGGCCAGCCTGGCGAGCACATCCGCGGTGGCAGGCGCGACCAGAATCGCGTCTGCGCCGCGGGTCAGATCGATGTGCGCCATGTTGTTCGACATGCGCGCATCCCACAGATCCGACCACACGGGATTGCCGGAGAGCGCCTGGAAAGTGACCGCCGTCACGAACCGCGCACCGCCCTCGCTCAGAGCGACGTGAACATCCGCACCCGCTTTGCCGAGCAAGCGCACCAGCTCCGCGGCCTTGTATGCCGCCACCCCTCCGGTGACGGCGAGCACCAGCTTTCGGCCTTCGAGACTATTCATGACGTATAGTTCGCATTATGACAAACAACAATATTGGACCGAGATGATGTCGATCGCCGACTGGCCTGAAACCGAACGCCCGCGCGAAAAGCTTCTGCAGCGCGGCGCAAGCGCCCTTTCCGATGCCGAACTCCTTGCATTGTTCCTGCGCGTCGGTGTCAGAGGTCGAAGCGCAGTTGACCTCGCCCGTGACCTTCTCGGCCATTTCGGTTCGCTCACCCGGCTGTGCAACGCGCGCGCGCCTGAATTCTCGAAGTTCCCGGGCATGGGATTGGCCAAGTATGCACAACTGCAGGCAGTGATGGAACTGGCACGACGCGCATTGTCGGAACAACTGTCCAAACGCGACGTGCTCGATTCTCCCGACGTCGTCCGCGACTGGCTTCGACTGCGCATCGGAAGTCTCCCTCACGAAGTCTTTTGCGTCCTGCTGCTCGACGCACGCAATCGCCTGATCGAATCCGTCGAACTGTTTCGCGGAACCCTCACCCAGACCAGCGTCTACCCGCGTGAAGTCGTCAAGCTCGCCCTCGCGCACAATGCCGCCGCAGTCATCCTCGCCCACAATCACCCCTCAGGCACGAACGAACCAAGCAACGCGGACGAGCTACTGACCCGCAGCCTCAAACAGGCACTCGACCTTGTCGATGTCCGCGTCCTGGATCATTTCATCGTCACGGCCCATGCCCCCGCACTCTCGTTCGCAGAAAGGGGCTTGCTGTAGGCCAGCGCAACTTCTTGCATGAACGAGTCCTTCTGCGCTACCATCCGGGGTTTTCCGAAATCCGAATTCCCTGGAGCATCCTATGGCTCGCGTCTGCCAAGTGACCGGTAAAGCACCGATGGTGGGAAACCATGTTTCCCACGCGAACAACAAGACCAAGCGTCGTTTCCTGCCCAATCTGCAGAACCGCCGGTTCTGGAGCGAAGCGGAGAACCGCTGGATTCGCCTGCGCGTGTCCAACGCGGCGTTGCGCACGATCGACAAGAAGGGTATCGATGTGGTGGTGTCCGAACTTCGCGCCCGCGGCGAGAAGATCTGAGCACACGGCCCCGCAACTGTAGCTACTGAACGGAGATTCATATGGCCAAAGGCGCCCGCGAAAAGATCAAGCTGGAGTCGACTGCTGGTACCGGTCACTTCTACACTTGTTCGAAGAACAAGCGTACGACCCCGAACAAGCTCGAATTCATGAAGTACGACCCGGTCGTACGCAAGCACGTGCTGTACAAGGAAATCAAGCTCAAGTGATTGCGGGCGCACGGACGCCACCCTGGAAGATCGGGTAGTCGGGAACGAAAAAGAGGCCGCTGGAAAACCAGCGGCCTCTTTGCTACCGGCGCCGCGTCAACAAGTTAACGCATACGCTTTTGCGGTCGGGCTCAGGCCTTCTGGATGTTCGAGGCTTGTTTGCCCTTCGGTCCCTGAGTCACCTCGAAGGAGACCTTTTCGCCTTCCTTCAGGGTCTTGAACCCATTCATGTTGATTGCCGAAAAATGCGCAAAGAGATCTTCGCTGCCGTCATCCGGGGTAATGAAGCCGAAACCCTTGGAATCATTGAACCACTTAACGGTACCAGTTGCCATATTGCCTTAATCCTTGAAAATTGCTGAGTGTTGCGGGTACTACCCCGTCGGTGCATCAATGCCGAGAGAATCGGCACCTGCCCTGACGAATCCTGCTGCAGCAACAGCAAGCAACGCCAGGCGGCACGCCAAGCTTCGCATTTCGCACAGCTTGCTTTTACGCATTTGTCAGCAGAGCGTCAACAGTTTATTCGGTCCCGTCCGCGACGCCGTTTCGTGCATTGCAATAAATTTCTACGCGCTCCAGTTCGCGCATGTCCCTCAACCCCCGTTAATACGCCTAACGCACTGATCCAGAAGGAGTGTGCATTGCACAAGACGAATTGTTGCATTTCGGCCCGAAATCGGGCATTTCTTCATACGCTGCGGCTCTATTGCACTCTTTGACGACTTGATTAGAATGACTCGCATGGCCACTCACAAGCAGGACGAGTACTTACTCGAGGCGGAGCGCACACGCACCAAACGCCCGCCCCTCTACAAGGTGCTACTGTTGAACGACGATTTCACACCCATGGAGTTCGTCATCGTCGTCCTTCAGAAATTTTTCGGCATGGATCGCGAACGGGCCACGCGAATCATGCTCCAAGTCCACAGAGAGGGCTCGGGGATGTGCGGCGTATTTCCCAAGGATGTCGCCGCGACCAAGGTGGAACAGGTCGTATCCTTTGCCCGTCAGCACCAGCATCCGCTGGCCTGCGTGATGGAGGAAAACTGAGAATGATCGCGCAAGAACTTGAAGTCAGTCTTCACATGGCGTTTGTCGAAGCGAGGCAGAAGCGGCATGAATTCATCACCGTCGAACACCTGCTGCTTGCGCTCCTGGACAACCCTTCGGCAGCCGAGGTTTTGCGTGCATGTGCGGCCAACGTAGAGGAGTTGCGTCGCGAACTCACGAACTTCATCAACGAGCACACGCCCAAGGTCGAAAGCGAGGACGAGATCGATACCCAGCCGACGCTCGGTTTTCAGCGTGTGATTCAGCGCGCGATCCTTCATGTCCAGTCTTCCGGGAAGAAGGAAGTGACCGGTGCCAATGTGCTGGTGGCGATTTTCGGTGAGAAAGATTCCCATGCGGTCTACTTCCTTCAGCGCCAGAAGATCTCCCGCCTCGACGTGGTCAATTTCATATCGCATGGCATCGCCAAGACACCCCAGCAGGGCGCACCCGGCACCACCGGACGTCCCGATCACGAGCAGGGTGAGCATGAAGCGGAGGGTGGCCAGACCGGGGGCGCACTCGAGAATTTCACCCAGAATCTCAACCAGCAGGCCCTGGTCGGCAAGATCGACCCGCTGATCGGGCGCGACAGGGAACTCGAACGCGTCATCCAGACCCTTTGTCGTCGCCGCAAGAACAATCCCCTTCTCGTCGGGGAAGCAGGTGTCGGCAAGACCGCCATTGCCGAAGGACTGGCGCGTCGGATCGTCGAGGACCGGGTTCCCGACATTCTTCGCGAAGCCCAGGTCTATGCGCTCGACATGGGTGCGCTGCTCGCGGGCACCAAGTATCGCGGGGATTTCGAACAGCGCCTGAAGGCGGTGTTGAAGCAATTGCGCGAGAGCCAGAACGCCATTCTGTTCATCGACGAGATTCACACCCTCATCGGCGCGGGCGCAGCATCGGGAGGGACGCTCGACGCGTCGAACCTGCTCAAGCCTGCGTTGTCGTCCGGGCAGCTCAAGTGCATCGGCGCCACGACCTATAACGAGTATCGCCAGATCTTCGAGAAGGATCACGCGCTGTCGCGCCGCTTCCAGAAGATCGACGTGGCCGAACCTTCCGTCGCCGAAACCATCGAGATCCTCAAGGGACTCAAGAGCCGCTTCGAGGAGCACCACAGCGTCAAGTATTCCGCGGCTGCGCTATCGTCTGCAGCGGAGCTCTCGGCCCGCTACATCAACGACCGTCATCTGCCTGACAAGGCGATCGACGTCATCGATGAAGCCGGCGCGGCACAGCGCATCCTGCCCAAGTCCAGGCAGCGCAAGACGATCGGCAAGAACGAGATCGAGGAAATCGTCGCGAAGATCGCACGGATTCCGCCGCGTACCGTATCCAACGACGACAAGACCGCGCTCAGGACCCTGGAACGGGATCTGCGCAACGTCGTTTTCGGCCAGGATGCCGCCATCGAAGCACTCGCACGCGCGATCAAGATGTCGCGTTCCGGTCTCGGCAATCCGCAGAAACCGATCGGAAGCTTCCTCTTCAGCGGCCCTACCGGCGTGGGCAAGACCGAAGTCGCACGGCAGCTCGCGTACACCCTTGGGATCGAACTCGTGCGCTTCGACATGTCGGAATACATGGAGCGTCACGCCGTGTCGCGCCTGATCGGTGCGCCCCCGGGCTATGTCGGCTTCGACAATGGCGGCCTGCTCACCGAGGCGATCACCAAGAAGCCGCATTGCGTACTGCTGCTCGACGAAATCGAAAAGGCACACCCGGACATCTACAACATCCTGTTGCAGGTCATGGATCACGGCACCCTCACCGACAATAATGGCCGCGTCGCCGATTTCCGCAACGTCATCATCGTCATGACCACGAACGCAGGCGCCGAGTCCATGCAGAAGTCGGTGATCGGATTCTCCGCCAAGCGCGAATCCGGCGACGAGATGGCGGAGGTCAAGCGCATGTTCTCGCCGGAGTTCCGCAACCGCCTCGACGCTACCATATCGTTCAAATCGCTGGACAACGAAGTCATCCTCAGAGTCGTCGACAAGTTCCTCATGCAGCTTGAAGCGCAACTGCACGAGAAGAAGGTCGAAGCCCACTTCACCGACGAACTCAAGGCCTGGCTCGCCTCCGAGGGTTTCGATCCGCTCATGGGTGCGAGACCGATGGCACGCCTGATCCAGGACACCATCCGCTCTGCGCTTGCCGACGAACTGCTTTTCGGCAGGCTTGCCAACGGGGGGCACGTCACGATCGATGTCGACGACGAGAGAAAGGTCAAGCTCGTGTTTGACGAAGTGGAAGCTGCCACGGCAAGCTGAACGCTCCGCCACCCCTGGACGCCGGCGGGCAGGCACGAGTCGCCGCCGCCGGATGGCATACACGGCCGGTTCGCGGCTCGCGCCGCTCCTACGCGATTGGCACCGCCGTACCTACTCATCGCAGGAGCGCCGTAAGGCGCGAAAGGGCGGCGGTCGGCTTCATTCTGGCCTGGTGGTCGCGGTATCATTCCGGCTCCATGAATCGGGAGTCCATATGAAGATCCAGACCGCCGACCTGTGCGACGCCAACGAAGGCCGAATCAGCGTGGTCACGCCAATGTTCAATAGTTACGGCGGCCACAGCGCGTTCGGTGGCCCGATCGCCACCCTCAAGATATTCGAGGACAATTCGCTGGTGCGAAGCACACTTGGATCACCCGGCCACGGTCGCGTGCTGGTGGTCGACGGCGGAGGCTCGATGCGCTGCGCACTCGTCGGCGACCAGCTTGCAGTCCTGGCCGTGAGCAACGGCTGGGCGGGCATCATCGTGTACGGCTGCATCCGTGACTCCGTGGCCATCCGCAGCATGGAGTTGGGCGTATTCGCGCTGGGGACGCATCCGCTGAAGAGCATCAAGAAAGGCGTTGGCGAAAGCGATCTGCCGGTGACCTTCGGCGGCGTCACCTTTACACCGGGTCACCATATCTACGCAGACGAGGACGGCGTGATCGTGTCGGCGACCGCACTTCATCAATGAATTGCGAGGCTCCCGCACGACTTGCACGATCTTTCGGCACGTTGCCACCCACCTCTCGATAGGACAACAGGGGATACCGCATCAACCGGCTGGACCGGCAACCGGCGCGGGCCACCTTGGACGTCCCGCGCCTCATTGCAGGTCTACATTCGCGTTCATTAATTAACGCATTGCAGCATGTCGACGTTTCATAAAGCCGAACCTCATCCCACATCGCGATACTTCATCCTTAGCCTGCTGTTTTTGCAACATAAAGTTTTTTCTTATGTCTTATATAAGACATATTGCTGCAGAGCCGAAACCCCCCTATACTTTCTCCACCGCTGACGTCCCACAACGACCGATCAGCACCTGGAAACAGCCGCACCGTACTTGCTTCACAAGCAGCGGCGGGTGCTTTCCCCAACCCTAAACTGTCAGTGAACAAGGAATTGCCATGACCATCACTCGCGAACAGCAAATCGCCGCCCTCGAGAAAGACTGGGCCGAGAACCCCCGCTGGAAGGGGATAAAACGCACCTACTCGGCGGCCGACGTCGTCCGTCTGCGCGGCTCCATCCAGCCGGAAAGCACCCTCGCCCGCACCGGTGCCGAAAAGCTGTGGAACCTGGTGAACAACGAACCTTACGTCAACTGTCTCGGCGCGCTGACCGGCGGCCAGGCGATGCAGCAGGTCAAGGCAGGTATCAAGGCCATCTACCTGTCCGGCTGGCAGGTCGCGGCCGACAACAATGGCTACGCGGCAATGTACCCGGACCAGTCGTTGTATCCGGTCAATTCGGTGCCGACCGTGGTTGAACGCATCAACAATGCCTTCCAGCGTGCCGACCAGATCCAGTGGTCCAAGAACGTGAACCCGGGTGACGCGGGCTACATCGACTATTTCGCACCCATCGTCGCCGATGCCGAAGCCGGTTTCGGCGGCGTGCTTAACGCATTCGAACTGATGAAGGCAATGATCCGTGCAGGCGCTGCCGGAGTGCACTGGGAAGACCAGCTCGCCTCCGTGAAGAAGTGCGGCCACATGGGCGGCAAGGTGCTCGTGCCGACCGCCGAGGCGGTACAGAAGCTGATCGCGGCGCGTCTTGCTGCCGACGTGATGGGTGTGCCGACCCTGGTGATCGCCCGCACCGACGCCGAAGCTGCGGATCTGCTGACTTCCGATTACGATGACAACGACAAGCCGTTCCTGACCGGTGAGCGTACCGCGGAAGGCTTCTACAAGACCAAGAAGGGGCTCGAACAGGCGATCAGCCGTGCCGTCGCCTACGCCGAGTATGCCGACCTCGTATGGTGCGAAACCGGTACTCCGGACCTGGAGTTCGCGCGCAAGTTCGCCGAAGCGGTGCATGCCAAGCATCCGGGCAAGATGCTGGCCTACAACTGCTCGCCGTCGTTCAACTGGAAGAAGAACCTGGACGATGCGACCATTGCCAGGTTCCAGCGCGAGCTCGGCGCGATGGGCTACAAGTACCAGTTCATCACGCTCGCCGGCATCCACTCCATGTGGTACAACATGTTCGACCTCGCCCAGGATTATGCTGCCCGCGGCATGTCGGCCTACGTCGAGAAGGTGCAGGAGCCGGAGTTCGCCGCGCGTGACCGTGGCTACACCTTCGTGTCGCACCAGCAGGAAGTCGGCACCGGCTACTTCGACGACGTCACCACCGTTATCCAGGGCGGAGCGTCAAGCGTCACCGCGCTGACCGGTTCGACCGAAGAAGAGCAGTTCCACTGATCGCTCGCTGACCGGCGACATCATGCCGGTCCGGACATCACGTCAAATGGCCGCACCCGGGGTTTCGGGCGCGGCTATTTGACGTACGGGGACGGCGTTTTGCTAGACTGATCGTCCCGACATCCGCTCCCGCCCACTTATGGCCACCTCGCCCCCAGCTGTACGCAGCTTTCTGACCGAAGTCGCGAGGGAGCTTTCCTCGGGCGAGCTTAGCTTTCCCACCCTCATCGACGCGACGCTGAAGATCCGCACCGCTCTGAATCAGCCGGGCATCAACGCCGAGTCGCTTGCACGCATCGTCGCGACCGAGCCGCTTCTCGCCGCGCGCGTGCTAAGGCTCGCCAACTCCACCGCACTCAATCCTGGCGGAACCCCCGTCGTCGACCTGCGTAACGCCGTCGTCCGTGTCGGCTTCGGCCCGATTCGCACACTCGCCATCGCGCTCGCAATGGAACAGCTGGTCAGGTCAAAATCGATGGGGGACTACGACGCGGTCGCGCGCGCTCTCTGGGATCGCTGCGTCGATGTGGCGGCGCAATCGTTCGTGATTGCACGACGGCTCACCCGCATCGATCCGCATCAAGCGATGTTCGCAGGCGTCGTGCACAACATTGGGGCTTTCTATCTTCTCGCCCGACTCGCCGGAAGAACGGACGTCGTGGCCGGCGACGACCTGATGCAGTTGATCGAGAGCTGGCAGGTCGGCATCGGTCATGCGGTGCTTTCGGCCATGGCACTGCCTGACGATATCGTTACCGCCATCGCCGAGCAGGACGCGCCATTTGCGGGCGACACGCCGACCAATCTGGCGCAGGTTCTGTTCATCGCGATTCGCCTGTCGCAGGGAAAAGCTTCAAAGGCCGGAACGACCGAACAGACTCCCGCACTAGAACAGGCCGCCCGCGTCGTCGCCGAATCCGACCAGGAACGGACATCCGTCACAAGCGCATTGACCGGATAGTCTCCGTCAGCATCTGCGCATGACAAGGCCGCACCCGAAGAAGAGTGCGGCCTTTTCGTGATTCACCCGTCACCGGGGGCGAGTTCAGCTCGAACTGCGCGGCCCCATGCCCCGCCGGCCGCCTTCACCGCGCGGACCCATCCGGAACTGCTCGTCGAACGTCTTGCGCTGGGTCTCGTCGAGCGTCGCATAGAACGCCTCGGTCACCTTGCGCATTTCGGCCATCGACGCCAGGCGCTCGGCGCCGAACGCCTCCATGCGTTCCATCTTCTCGAGCGCGCTCTGCGGCCGCTCTCCATCACGCATTTGCGCCCTGTGCTCACCCGAGCGCTCGAAACGCGCCGTCACCGCCTGCTTCCACCCATCCCAGCCGGCACGCTGATCGTCGCGCAACGCCAGCGCAGATTCCAACTGTTCGAGCCGCGCGCCTGCGCGCTCCTGCATGTGGCCCCGCTCCATCTGATGCCACGCCGCCTTGCCGCTCCGCGCACCTTCGCACCCGTCGCCGCCGCGCGCAATCGCGCTGCCGGCACCCAGGCCCACTGTCGCAACGGCCGCCGCAATAATCGTCCTCTTCATCCACATTCTCATTTCAGCTCTCCTTGTGATTCATGCTCTGCATTGATCGCGACTCCATTAGAGCAAGCGCACGTAAGCGCCATGTGTCTGCGAAAACCGGATTTGAATGCTCGTGTTTCCAGGGCGTGGTCGGATACAGTGGAATACAGAACGAACGCCGTCGTAACGGCGACGCATGGTCGTTCCGAGGTTCACTCCAGAATTCCGTCAGCCTCTGAGACGGGAACAGGCACCGCATGATCAAGGCTGCTGCAGCATCCGTGATCAAGGGATGAACCGTTCCCCGGTCCGGATCCGTCGGAAAAACTTACACTCCATTGGCCAATTGGCGATGCGAACTTCACGATTCCGGCGATCCACCTCGGTCTGACGCGACGTACCGACGCACGGAAGTGCATCGTTCAACCGAACTCTCGCCTGGTTCGTGATCTTCTTCACGCACGCTTCTGGCGCAATGCGAAAGAGACACAAATCTTGGACACCTTAGATCAGTACGCTCCCCGAGCGTGTCGGCATTATTTACATCGACGCCTGAGCCAGATCTGGAACAGATACATATTGAGACCAATTTCCCGTGTTTGTTACACATTTAAACAGGTGGCACGGCAATTGCTTAATCAGCAAAAACCATACAAACGGGATTTACCATGCGTCTTTCGAGGATATTCGCTGCCGCCCTGCTCGCCGTCGGATTCGGCGCTGCGCACGGCGCCACGGTCACCATCGCCTTTGACAATCCGATCTTTGGTGACATCGGACATGACACCGGGAAGATCTACTTTCCCACTACCCCGGGATCGGCCACGACGACAAACATGACCGTCCACGCCGGGCGCTTCGTCGGCGAGGCAAGCAACCTCGTCGGCATCGCTGAAGAGAACTTCGTGGACAGCACGGATAACGTCTTCATGTACTGCTACGACCTCTACAACTACATCGGGGCGGGAGACAAGGTCGACTACGCAATCGACTTCACCGGTGCGGTCGACAGAACGTTGCAGTTCCTGTTCGCAGTTAACACCGTCCTCGACCCGTCAGATCCATACGCGTGGGTTCGTCCGAGCAATCAGTGGCAGGCCGCCGCGATCCAACTGGGCATCTGGGAAAGCCTCTACGATACGGGATGGAATCTGGACGACGGCACCTTCAAGGTCCAGGGTTTCAATGACCAGACCAAGGAATGGGTTTCCATCTTCTTTGCGGAACTCGATGCGGATCAGCTTTTGGACCAGCGCTTTACCATGGTCCTTCGCGCCCAGGGCAAGCAGGACATGATCACGGCCGACCCGCCGACACAGGTCCCGGAGCCCGGCTCTCTCGCGCTAATTGCCATGGGACTTCTTGGGCTAACGCTGCTGCGCCGTCGCCAGAGCTAGAAGGGCGGCAGCACGGCGCGGAAACGCCCTACCGAAGACCTCCGAGCGCCAACTAGTACCATCCATCGCGAATGCCCCGGCGCTCGGGCACCGATGACAGTCTGCACGCCTTCGAACGCGGATCGCATTCCTTGTCCCTGACACGCCCCGCGCCAACCCTTACCATTGCCTCCTCCGGCGATCTTTCCAATCGGATCGTCGGCAGCTTGCGCAGATGGTGCTTTCGCCCGGGATCAGCGCAAGAGGCCAGACGGATAGGCCTCTTCGGTCTGACGCGCTTTCGCCCCTCGTTAAGAACAACTGGAGGAACGCCCGAGCCTCAGGCACTCGCGCCAGCTGCACCGTGCTTCGCTTCGAAGCGCATCACGATCGGCAGCACAAGACGCCGCAGGAACAGTCCGACTCCACCCCAAAGCGTGATGAACCAGGGCGGCACGCCGCCAGTCGGATCGCCCGGGTAATACCATTCCCCGGCCAGCACGCCGGTGTACTCGATCGCTGCGCCGAGGAGGATCATGTATCCCATGTAGGCGAAATCGAGGCGTTCATGAAAGAACCCGAGCGCGACGATGAGCAGCACGGCGGTCACGACGAGAAGTACACCCTGATCCGGGATCGTCCCGAAGGCAATCGCATAGAGAATGGCCAGAGCCCAGGCCACGGCCTCGCGCCCATTCGGCGCGGGGCCCTCCAACATGCGCCGCGTATGGAGCAGGTAGAAGCCCCACATGAATATTTCGTAGGCCGGCATCCCGAGGAAGTCGGGCCGACTGAACGCGAAGATGCCTTGCCGCAGCGACAGCGCATTCATGATCGTGAAGAAGCCACAGGCGGCGACGAACAGAACCACTTCGGCACGCGTAACCCGCCCGAAGCTCACGCCCCACACGACGAGAAACAGGATTACCTTCACGACATTGCCCGGCACGAAGGCAAGAACCATGAGCGTTGCCGCAAGCTGCGCCACAAGCCGCAGCCGTTTGCCGATCGCCACCATACCCAGCCCCGACCCAGTCATTATCGCGACAATGCTAGCATCAAAAAGAGAAACGGCCCCTTGCGGGGCCGTTCTTGCTGCTGTCGGGGTCGGACGAACCCTGGCGTTTCAGCTCTTGCGGCGGCTGGCAAAACCTAGACCGAGCAGACCGAAACCGAGCAGCGCGAGGGTGGCAGGTTCCGGAACCGTGTAGGCCGTCGCCGGGTCGGTGGAACGAGCACCGATGATGTCGTTCGCCAGATCATTCCAGCTTGTCAGCTCTTCATAGATGTTACGGAAACGCAGGTCGCGCGTTCCGAACGCGGTCGTGAACCAGTCCGAATCCAAGACCTCGGCCCAAGCTCCGCCTGCAGCTACGTCGACTTCACCATAGGACGTCGCGACGCCGACGAAACCGGTGCCCGGGGTGGGCGTAACACTACCCGCGATGAAGACATCCTCGGATGTGTCGATGATCCCCGACGCGAACATGATTCGAACGAGAAACTCGCCTTCGGTGAATCCCGTTGCGGTGCTCTGGCTGGTACGGACACCCGGAAGTGCGTCACTCAAATTGGTCGTGCTGAACACGCTCAGGTCACGCCAGTACAGATCGAGGTAACCCAGCGTTGCCGGGAACGCGTTTCCGCCATCGTCCATCCCAGCCGCGAGACGCTCGATTCCGTAGAAAATTCCGGTGATCTGGGCGTTGTGCGAACCAACGTCGTTGAAGAAGGACCCGGGGGTCGTTTCGATCGTGTTCAGCCCCGTTACCTGGCCGACGCTGATCGTATCAATGATCAGCACACCCCAGTTGATCTCGTTGGTGCCCGCCCAAGTTGTTGCCGTGTCGCCGAGTGCAATCTGCTCACGGTTGTCGAACTTGATGTAGAGCGGCGAGTCGGAAGGAAGCGTGAGCGGCGCCGCAACGCTGGGCGCGCTCAAGCAAACCGCCAACCCCATTCCAAGTAATAGTTTGTTCAAGGTTCCCATGCTCATTCTCCTGGCTTTGCGATCCGGAGGATCAGATCGCTCCGGTGTCTCTCTGATGAATACAACTGTTACGCCAGACACTGTAGCAAGACGCGGGCCAGAAATACATATATATTTATAAACAACGACTTAAGTTAGACGGGCTCTAAGGAGTGATGCCTGTGAAGCCCTGGCTGTAAAGTTTTTCGACACTCGCGCCAGCGTGCCGGGAACAGGTCGGACTACCCGTTCAAGCAGCCTTCCGCCAACACTCGAGGCTCAGGACCCTTCGTCAGGGTCGATCGGTGCATATCGCCCCGGGGCTATCAGGTTGTCGGGATCCGCGGTTCGCTTGAGACTCTGCACCAGACGCCAGTACGGGCTTGCCGGATCGACATACAGGTCCATCGACGAGACACCCGCACGATAGGGCACGAAACCCTCGGCCAGACCGGCATGGAACAACGCCTCGTAACATTGATGGATGCGCTCGACGTCCGATACGCTTTCGCGGTCGAAAAGCAGTGGTACGGTGCTGTCGAAACAGCGGTCGGACAGGCTGGTGAGGGTGATCAGGGGTTCGACCCGATGCGTCCTGCAGATGCGTTCGACCATTGCGGCAAAGGTCCTGGCACGCTCCGGTTGCATGGGAAGCAGCGGTGAATACCACATCAGGCCGCAGCCGTCCCTTGCAGGATTCATCGGCCGCCCTTTGTCCGGCATCCGGCCCGACAGCCAGTAGGCCAGCGGCAGTGCGATGGTGCTCGGTGCGCCGCCCAGCAGCTGCAGCGACTTGTCGAGCGTTCCAAGGACATTTCGGATATTGCACCCGAATGCGCCGGGCAGCGCGCGCGCCGCGCTGCGCAGGGTTCCGAGCGACGATTCGGTGAAGAACATGAGGCGTTTGGCGACGCCGCGCAACTCGCTGCGAATGACGGACTTCGCGGCCTTCACGACGCGCGCGTTTCCATATAGCGCACCTGCGCCCATCCAGGGCATCACCTGGGATCGCCCTGCCATCTCAAGCAGGCAGTCGTCGGAAATCAAACCGTCTGCGCCGAGACGGCCGCGTGGATACGGTTCCATCATCGCCAGTACGCGACGCCGATTCATCAGGTTGATCGAACCGGTGACCGCTCCCAACTCGCGGAGGATCCGGCGCACGGCGGCGACGGCCTTTTCCAGATCCTCGTCGCGCGGCACGCCGAAGTAGAACGCCTCGACCCGTTCCGGTCTGGGTGCGAGTGCGATCGTCATCCGGGTGACCACGCCGAAGTTGCCCTGGGAGAACAGCCCGTCCAGATAGGGTCCGACACCCCACTTGAACCCACGATCCACCGCCGCAGCACCCATTTCGGTCAGCGGGGTCCGATACACGGTTCCGTCAGCCAGGACGGCCTCGATCGCCATGACGGCCAGAAAGTGGTCGGCATAGGGCGTAATGCCATACCCGCGCTCCAGGGCATTGCCGACGAGACTGCAGTCCGGACCGGCGCCGGTCACCGGACACAGAAACGCCAGTCCGCGTTCGTCGAGGTAGCTGCGCAACATGCCCTGCGTCACCCCCGGCTCCGCGGTGAGCAGGCCGGTCTCCTCGTCGACATCGAAACGCGTCATGCGCGACAGGTCGACAACGACGCAGCCATCCACCACCGGATTCGCGCTGCCGTACCCCCAGTTGTTGCCCGTGCTGATCGGATACAGGGGCACCTTCAAGTCCGCTGCTGCGGCAATGATCGCAACCACATCGTCCTGAGTGTGAGGTACCAGTGCAAGCGGGATCTTCCGAAGGATTCCGATGGTATTCGGGCCGTATGCCGCCTGGGCGGCCGCGTCGATCAGAACCCGCTCTGCGCCCAGCCGGTCGGTCATCCGGCCGGCGAAGCGCTCGTATCGTCCGTCCGTGCTCACACGCCTCTCCCTTCTGCCCGTCAACGCCAATGGCACACCTGAGCCACTCCCCGATCGACCGTGCCGACGGACGCGCCGCAGGCTGAAGCGCCGACCCGTACGCCATATGGTACTTGATCGCGCCGCGCGGGTGAGCCAGACTCACGACTCACGGGCGACACGGTCCGGGATTCGACCGGTCGAATCCCGGCCGGGACGCAATCGAGAGTTCGGCAGACCATGCCCTGCCACATCTTGACACTTCCGGACAACGGACTTTCGAGGAGCAGACTCCACCATGTCGAAACGCTGTTCAAGCATGGTTTAGGCGCAATGACGGGATTCGCCCCGCTTTCCGTCCAGGCCCTGCGCAACATCGTGCGCCAGACGAACCGCAGCCGTGCCGCACTGAGTGCGATCGTGTTCGGCGTAGTGGCGATGGTTCTCGCCGCGGGCTTCATCGACTGGATTCTTCAGTTCGGCCGCGACCACACCATCCAATCCCAGCTCGGGCATGTGCAGGTCATGAAGCCGGGCTTTCTGGAATCCGGCCGCGCCGATCCTTATGCATATCTTCTGCCTCATGACGACCCGCTCGCTGATGAGGCACTGCAAACACTGCCGGGATTCCGCGTGTCTGCCCCACGGCTCATGCTTTCCGGGTTGGCGAGTTCGGGGGAGACGACGCTTTCCTTCATCGGCGAAGGCGTGGACCCGGCCGCCGAGGAGATCATGTCGGCGGCCCTGCGTTTCCCCACAGGCCGCAATCTGCGCGCCGACGAACCACAGACGGCAATCGTGGGGCGGGGGCTTGCCGAAAACCTCGGGGTCGGGCTGAATGATTCACTCATCCTTATCGCCAACACCGCCGAAGGCAGCGTCAGTGCAGTCGAGGCGCGCGTGGTCGGGCTGTTCGAATCGATCACGCAGGCCTACGACGATGTGGCCCTTCGCATACCCATCGATCTCGCACGTCAGCTCATGCGCACGGAAAGCGAGCACCTGCGACTGGTACTGCTCGATGATACGGGCAGGACACAGGACACGGTCACGCGCCTTCGGACCACCCTGCCCGCCGATGGCTATCAGATCGTGCCCTGGCACGATCTGGCGGACTTCTACAACAAGACGTCGGCACTTTTCTCCAAGCAGGTCGGCGTGATCTACGCGATCATTGCGGTGATCATCGTGCTGGCGATCTCCAACTCGATGATGATGGCGGTCATGGAACGGGTGGCCGAGATCGGAACGATGATGGCACTGGGAACCCGCCGCAGCGGCATCCTCGGCCTGTTCCTGCTGGAGGGGTGCATTCTGGGGGTACTGGGCGCGGCAGGCGGTCTGGCGCTCGGAATCGTGATCAGCCTCGTCATCAGCGCGATTGGTATCCCGATGCCGCCGGGCCCCGGGTCGAGTTGGGGATTCGATGCGGGAATCCTCGTCTCTGCCGACAATTTGCTCAAGGCGGCATCCATTGCCATGACGACCACCGTGCTCGCCAGCATCTATCCGGCCTGGAAAGCCTCCAGACTGGAGATCGTCGACGCGCTGCGCACCCGACAGTGAGGCGCGACTCATGAACCAGATCCTCCGGCTTGGCCTGCGCAATCTGCTGAGAAATCGCGTCCGCACCTTCATCACGCTGGGGGCGATCGTTTTCGGCGTGGTCGGCCTGATACTTTCCGGCGGCTTCGTGCGCGACATCTTCGTACAGTTGGGCGAGGCCCTGATTCATTCGCAGAGCGGCCACGCGCAAGTCGGCAGGGAAGCGATCTTCAGCTACGGATCAAGATCGCCCGAGAAACACCTCCTCGATGCTCCGGATTCGGTGCGCCGGACTCTCACAGCCCAGCCCGAGGTCGCGGAAGTGATGGCCCGCATCACATTCTCCGGTCTACTCAACAACGGCCGGACGGACTATGCGATCATCGGAGATGGTATCGAGCCGGGACCGGAGAATCGACTCGGCACGCATCTGCAGCTCGTGTCGGGCCGGATGCTCGAGGACGACGACATCTTCGGCGCAATGCTCGGCGAGGGCGTCGCGAGTGCACTGAATCTCGTTCCGGGCGATCAGGCAACCCTGCTGGTCAGTACCATCGACGGGGCCATGAATACCCTCGACGTCGAGATCATCGGGGTGTTCCAGACATTCTCCAAGGATTTCGACGCACGGGCGGTGCGCATTCCGCTGGGCGCGGCACAGGAACTTCTGCTCACCGATGGGGTAACCAAGTTCGTGGTGTCACTTCGGGACACGGCGCTCACCGCGGAATTCGTCACCCGGATGCGGGAGACGATGCCCGCGCCACTCGCCATCCTGGACTGGCAGCAACTCAACGATTTCTATGAGAAGACCGTTGAACTGTACCGCCAGCAGTTCGGTTTCCTGAAATCCATGGTCCTGCTGATGGTATGCCTGAGCGTGATCAACACGGTCAACATGAGCCTTGTCGAGCGAAACTGGGAATTCGGAACGATGCGCGCACTGGGTAACCGGAACCGCAACATCGCCGCACTGATATTCGCGGAAACGGGCATGCTGGGACTTATCGGGGCGAGCGTGGGCGTGATCGCGGGCTGTGTTCTGGCATGGATCATTTCGGGAATAGGGATTCCGATGCCACCACCGCCAAATGCGGACTTGGGCTATGATGCATTTATCAGGATCATTCCAGAAGTCATACTTGAAGCCTGGTTGATCGGGGTGGGAGCGACGGTGGTTGCGGCCCTGTTGCCCGCTTGGCGTTTTTCGCGCATTCCCGTCATTGACGCATTGCGTGCCCGCGAATGATCCTGCAGGGAGAGGATTCGATTGCAGCTTTTCGACCGTTTTAATCTCGGCCACGGATTCAGGAAGTATTTCGAGATACGGCCTGCGGTGGATGATGCCTCACGCGACGACGTCTACCACATCCGACATGAGGTCTATTGCGAGGAACTTGGCTTCGAGCCGGTGCGTCCCGACAAGCGCGAAGTGGACGAATACGACGGTCAGAGCCTGCATTGCCTCCTGAGTACCAGCAACGAGCCCCACCAACTCGTCGGTTGCACGCGCCTCGTCCTGACTCGCCCGGACGACCCCACCTATCCGCTTCCGTTCGAACGCACCTGCGAAGCGACACTCGATCGCTCGATAATCGATCCGGCACGATTACCACGTGACCGAATTGCGGAAGTTTCGCGACTCGCCGTACGCGCTGCATACCGCCGTCGCCGTAGCGACAAACGCGCGGCCGTAGCGTTGAACGACGAGGACTTTGGATCGGTGGTTCAGCCGCGATTTCCATATATCCCGATTGGTCTCTACCTTGGGGCAGTCGCGCTTGCCGATCGCAGTGGCGTAGATACCCTGTTCATCCTGACCGAGCCGCGCCTCGCCGCTCACTTCGCCAAATTGGGCGTCGACATCCAGCAGATCGGCGGGCCGGTCGAGCACCGCGGCGCGCGGGTGCCGTCAATGATGGACGTGCAGTCCATCATCAAGAACATGCGCTTTCTGGTGAAGCCGATCTGGCGTGTGATCCAGGAAGAAATCAACAGTGGGTTGGCGCAAGCTGACGAGAAGACACCGCTCAGGCAATGACCATGAAGGTTGCGCGTTGAGCTCCTCGCCAATGAAAAAAGAAGGCCCGCAACGGCGGGCCTTCTCGTTTCACCCGTTCAATCGCTCAGCTCGCCAGCGAAGCCTTGATCTGCTCCAGCGTGGACGGATCCTCGATGGTGGTCAGATCGCCTGCATCGCGGCCCTCGGCGAGCGCCTGGATCGAGCGGCGCAGCATCTTGCCCGAGCGGGTCTTGGGCAGGCCGGAGATGAAATGCACCCGGCTCGGACGGGCGATTGCGCCCAGTTGGCTGTCGACCTTCTTCATGACTTCCTTCTCCAGCGCGGCGCGCTTATCGGGCGTATCGGCATTCGACGCGTCCTTGAGCACGGCGAACGCCATCGGCATCTGGCCCTTGAGTTCGTCGGCGACCCCGACCACGGCGACTTCGGCAACGGCCGGGTGCATCTGGATCGCCTCTTCGATCTCGCGCGTGCCGAGACGGTGTCCGGCCACGTTGATCACGTCGTCCATCCGCCCGAGGATGGTGTAATAGCCGTTCTCGTCCCTGATGCCCCAGTCCGAGGAGGAATAGACGACCGGCTCCTTGAAGAGTGTAAAGTAGGTCGACACGAAGCGCTCGTCCTGGCCCCACACGGTGGACAGGCAGCCCGGCGGCAGCGGCGGAACGATGCCGACGATGCCCTTCTCGTTGGCGCCGCACTCGGAGCCGTCCTCGCGGAAGATGCGCAGGTCGTAACCGTACACCGGGAATGCGGGCGAGCCTAGCTTGATCGGGCTTTCCTCGACACCGCGCAGGATCGCGAGGATCGGCCAGCCGGTTTCGGTCTGCCAGTAGTTGTCGATGACCGGGATGCCCAGTTCGTCCATGATCCACTTGTGGCTGGTTTCGTCGAGCGGCTCGCCGGCGAGAAACAGATGCTTGAGCGAGGACAGGTCATACTTCTTCAAGTAGACCGGATCCTGCTTCTTGAGCACGCGCACCGCGGTCGGCGCGGAGAACATGACGTTGACCCTGTACTTCTCGACGATCTGCCACCAGATACCGGCGTCGGGACGCAGCGGCGTGCCTTCGTACATGATCGTTGCCATTCCGGCGATCAACGGGCCGTAGATGATGTAGCTGTGACCGACCACCCAGCCGATGTCCGAGGTCGAGAACATGGTCTCGCCTTCGCCGCCGGTGAAGATGTGCTTCATCGATGCGGCCAGCGCAACGCAGTAGCCACCCGTATCGCGCTGCACACCCTTGGGCTTGCCCGTCGTGCCCGATGTGTAAAGGATGTAGCTCGGCTCGGTGGACTCCAGCCAGGTCACCGGAACACGCGCATCCATATGCTTGGCACGCAGTTCAGCGTAATCGACATCGCGACCGGCCACCTTCGGGAAACCCTTGTCGAGGCCGCGGTCGACGATCAGCACATGCTTCGGCGGAAACTGCGCAAGGCGGCACGATTCGTCCACCAGATGCTTGTATGGCACCGCCTTGCCGTTGCGCATGCCGGCATCGGAACTGATCATCAGGACCGGTTTCGCATCGTCGATGCGGGTCGCCAGTGATCCGGCGGCAAAGCCGCCGAAAACCACCGAGTGGATCGCGCCGATGCGCGCACATGCGAGCATCGCGAAGGCCGCCTCGGCGACCATCGGCATGTAGATCAAGACGCGATCGCCCTTTTTCACCCCGAGATCCTGACAGATCGCGGCCATCCGCTCGACTTCACGCTGGAGTTCGGCGAAGGAATAGACCTTTTCCTCGTTCGTCTCGGTGGAGATGTAGATCAGTGCATTCGCATCGGGGCGCTTCGCCGCATGGCGGTCGACGGCGTTGTAGCAGAGATTGGTCTCGCCCCCCTTGAACCAGCTTACGAACGGTGGGCGCGAGTAATCGCAGATCTGATCGGCCGGCTTGTTCCAGTGCACCAGTTGCCCCTGCTCGGCCCAGAATCCGTCCCTGTCTTCGATCGAACGCTGGTGAAACTCCTTGTACGTGCTCATATACATCCTCTCCCGTTATTCCTTGCTTACTTGTCTTACCGTCGTAATGCACGCAGTGTGGCACTACAGTTGGCACAACGAAGCGCCTCCCCTTCAAGGAGAGGGCTGGGGGGGATGGGTGGACTTCGAAGCGCCCGCAAGAAACCCATCCCCATCCTGGCCTTCCCCTTGAAGGGGAAGGAACCTGCTAACCCCGTTCCGATGCGCTCCAGCCACTTCAAGATTGTCGGGCCGGGTAATGTCTCATCAGGAACGCAGCACTACATTACTGCCGTGCGCGCCTTCCGGAACCGAATAGACGGCCTCAGCCGTCCCCCTCGCCCTCGTTCTCGCTCTTGTAGCGTTCCAGTTCGCCCAGTGGTATGCCGCAGCCGAGTTGCGATTCTAGCAACTCGAGCAGCGGCAGTAGCGTCGCGACGACCGTCGGCAGCTGTTCGGTCGCCTCCTTGGTGTCGCCGAGACGCAGCCTGGCCAGTACGTGGTCGATGCTGACCATCTGCCGCAGCATGCGATCGAGCAGGTCCTGATTCACTTCGCCCTGATCGCCGAAGACGCGGTTGCCTCCTGCACGCTTGCCCGCCTCCAGACGCTGCACCGCGACGCCGACGAGGTGGCTCACGGTCTTCATGCCATCGACCGAGGAACTCGCGACGCCGACGGTCACGCTGATGCGGATGCGCTCCTCGCGGTAAGTCATGACGAGCTTTTCCATCGCCTTCTGCATGCGCATCGCAAAGGCGTAGCAACCCACGGCATCACTGACCGGGGACAGGACCGCGAACTGCCCCGGCGAGAGTTCGGCGACGGTGTCTTCCTGGCGAACCTTGGTTGCGAGGATCTTCGACAGCTTGCGTGCGACCAGGCGCGCCACATCGGCACCATGCCATTGCGCAAGCTCCTGGTAATGGTCGATCTCGATGGCCATCGCGCTGATGCCGCCCTGGTGCCGCCGGGCCAGCGACAGCTCCTGGGCGCCATGCCAGTTCAGATACGATTCGGTCGCCAGGCCGGTGGACGGATCGATGGGGCTTTGCTTGGCGAGTGCGGCACGGCTCTCTTCGAGCTCGCGCCGCGTCTGCGCCAGTCTTGACAGTGAATCGAGTCGGGCGAGCAGTTCGGCCGTGCCGATGCCCTTGTTTATGAAATCGTTGGCGCCCAGCTTGCGCGCCCGCTCGCGGGCCGCATCATCCTCGTCACCGGAGATGATGACGACCGGCATATGCTGCAACCGGCTGATCTTCGACTCGCGGATCCGTTCCAGCAGCCCGTATCCGTCCAGGTGCGGCATGCCGATATCGGTGAGCACCAGTTCGATCGAGGGATCGACCACCAGTGCCTGCCACGCGGCCTCACCGTCGATTTCCTCGCGGAACTCGAAGCGGCCACGGATGTGCTTGATGATGGTCGCCCGGACCATGCGCGAGTCATCGACGATCAGCACCTTGGGCAGCATCTGCTGCTCGTCATCGCTCATCCTGCATCTCCCCCCGCCACTGTTTGTTCAGGCCCCGATGCGAACGACCGTCCTGCCCTTGACCTCGCCTCTGATGAAGGCATCGAAGGCGCACGGCAGATCATCGAAGGCAATGGTCCGGGTAACGGCTGCCAGATGCGCCGGCTTTAGATCCGCACCCAGACGCTCCCACACGCTGCTGCGGGTGGGGAATCCCATGTAGCCGGAATCGATGCCGAGCAGACTGACACCGCGCAGGATGAATGGAAACACCGTGGTACTGATGTTGAAACTCGCCGCGTTGCCAATACTCGCCACGGTGCCGGCCTGCTTCATCGTGGCCAGCACCCAGTGGAGGATCTGACCGCCCACGTTGTCCACCGCCCCTGCCCACTGCGCTGCCTCCAGAGGACGTACCTTGTCAAAATCGATCTCCGAACGCAGCTTGATCTCTGTTGCGCCGAGCATCTTCAGATAATCCGATTCCGCAGCCTTGCCGGTCAGCGCCACGACGTGGTAGCCGAGTCGCGCCAGCATGTCGATTGCCAGACCGCCCACGCCACCGGTCGCACCGGTGACGATGACGGGTCCATTCTCGGGCTTGAGGCCGTTCTGCTCCATACGGAAGATCCCCAGCGCGGCGGTGAAGCCGGCGGTCCCCAGTGCCATCGCCTCGAAAAGGTCCAGGCCGGGGGGCAAGGCAACGACCCAGTCGGCAGGCACTCGCGCATACTCCGCGTATCCGCCATGATGCGCAACGCCAATGTCGAAACTGGTCGCGATCACCGCATCGCCCGGTCTGAAGCGTGCGTCCGAGCTCTCGACCACCTCGCCCGACATGTCGATCCCGCCCACGCACGGAAAACGGCGGATGATCTTGCCAGTCCCGGTCGCGGCCAGCGCGTCCTTGTAGTTGATGCTGGAGTAATGCACCCGGATCATGACGTCGCCACGGTCGAGCTGGTCGGCGGTGAGGGTGCCCATGCTGGCGGCAACCGTCCTGTTTTCGTCCTGATCGATCAGGAACGCCCTGAATGGCGCATTCATGCTCATGGTCTCCTGTGCCTGCGGCTCACGACGTACGCATCGTGGCATATAGCGCCGATTATACAGAGCTTCGCATTGACGTCAGGAAGCTTCAGTTTTCAGCCGTAGGCACCGATAATGGCACCATGGACCCAGAAGAGGGCACGGATGGCGATTCTTGAGGCACCGCTGGAATCAGTGGAGGCCTACGTAAGCTTTCTGTCGAAGCAGGACATACCCGTGCTTCGCCGCACCGTCCGTGAACTCGAATCGCTACGCGAGGAGGGGGACGGCATCAATGCCCGCCGCATCGCGGCGACGGTCCTTGCAGATCCGCTCATGACCATGAAGCTCCTGGCGCACCTCCAGGCGAACCGCCGCGAGTCGCAGAATCACGATATAACGACCATCGACCGGGCAATCATGATGATGGGCATCACGCCCTTCTTCAACGCATTCTCGGACATGCCAACGCTCGAGAGCCGGCTCGCGGCGTATCCCAAGGCCTTGCTGGGTGCCCTGCAGGTCATCGGACGCGCGCGCAAGGCTGCGCATCTGGCGCGAGACTGGGCGATCGTGCGCCACGACCTCGATGTCGAGGAAATCACCGTGGCAGCACTTCTGCGCGAGGCGACCGAAATCATCTGCTGGACCTTCGCGCCGACCCTCACCTTGCGCATCCAGAACATGCAGGCGCGCGATCACGCAATGCGCAGTGTAGTGGCCCAACGTACGATCTTCGGCGTCACCGCCAAGGAGATTCAGCTCGGACTGGTTCGTGCATGGAACATGCCTGCGCTGCTCGTCGCGCTCCTTAACGAGGCCAACGCCGACAATCCGCGCGTTCGCAACGTTCGCCTGGCAAGCAATTTCGCACGACACCTCGAACGCGGTTGGGAAAACGCCGCACTACCCGACGACATCAACGAGATCGAAAAACTGCTGCCGATCGGTCGCGAACAGCTCCTCAGGCGTGTCGGCGTACCTCCCGAGCACATGCTGCGCTTCGGGCTGGACGCAACCGGTTAGCCACAAAAGAGCAGGTTGCTGAAATCGATCAGGAAGGCCGGGTGCTGATACCCGGCGAATATGGCCGCCAGCAGCGCGAATCCAAACGCGATCCACGCCGCCGCGGCAATGAATCGTCCGATTTTCATGTTGCCTCCGCCGGACGCATCAGCGCCCTCTCGCGCACCGGAATGCACAGCAGCGCAGCCATAACCGACAGGGCGATGGCAAGCCACCATGCCTGCTCGTACGATCCGAACACATCGAAGATGAGTCCGCCCAGCCAGGCGCCGAGAAAACCGCCGATCTGATGCCCGAGAAACACGATGCCGTAGAGCATGCCCACGAACTTCATGCCGAAGATGTGTCCGACCAGGCCGTTGGTGAGCGGAACCGTCCCCAGCCACAGCAGGCCCATCGCGGCAGCAAATACGTAAAGTGTAGTCGGCGTCAGCGGGAAGGCCAGGATGGCCAGTATTGCGACCACGCGAAGGCCGTAGATCCCCGCCAGCAGCCACTTCTTGCTGTACATGCCGCCGAGCCATCCAGCCAGGAACGAGCCGGCGATGTTGAACAGGCCGATCAGCGCGACAGCGGTCATCCCCACGTTTGCGCTGAGGCCGGAATCGACCACGAACGCTGGCAGATGGAGCATGACGAATGCGGTCTGGAAGCCGCACACGAAGAAACTCCAGAACAGGAAGTGAAAGCTCGGCGTGCGTCTCGCTTCGCGCAGCGACTCCCCGATCGACTGCCCTCCACTGTTGTTTCCGTTGGTGCCGGTCACCGCCATTGCCAACGGGATGATGAAGATGATCCCGACGGCAAGCCACAGCAGCGCATCCTGCCAGCCGACAGACGTGATCAGGGCCTGTCCCACCGGCAATACAGCAAACTGACCGAAACTGCCTCCTGCGCTGACGATGCCCAGTGCGAGGCTGCGCTTTTCGGGCGGCACCATGCGTCCGACCACGCCGAGCACGACACTGAAGGTCGTTCCGGCCAGCCCCATGCCGATCAGAAGCCCCGCGCCGACGTTGAGCCCGAACGCCGTTTCCGCATGCGCCATGATGACCAGACCCAGCATATACAGGAGCGCGCCGCCGACCAGCGTCCTGCCGGCACCATACCGGTCGGCAAAGGCCCCTGCAAAAGGCTGGAACAGACCCCACATCAGGTTCTGGATCGCAATCGAAAACGAGAACATCTCGCGCGACCAGCCCTGATCCATCGTCATCGGCTGAAGGAACAGTCCGCCCGTATGACGTACGCCCATCGCAAGCGTGAGGATCAGCGCACCGCACCCGAGTACCACCGCGGGACGGCGCAGCAGGGGAATGCTGACGGAATTCAAGGGCTTGTCCTGTCGGGGAATGATCGATCTTGTATGTTTCCGTATATGATGCAGCAAAACCGTATCCGGGAGAAAAGATGAGCATATCCACGGCAGTCCTGCTCGGCATCGTCGTGATTCTGGTCCTTTACGGCGTCGTCATCTTCAACGCTCTGGTGCAGCTGAAACACAACGTCGCCAAGGCGTGGGCCAATATCGACGTACTGCTCAAGCAGCGCCACGACGAACTGCCCAAGCTCGTCGAGGTCTGCCGCCAGTACAAGCAGTTCGAGCAGGAGACGCTGCAGCGCGTTACCGAAGCGCGCGCCCGTGTCTCGAGTGCACGCGAGAAGCACGACGTGCCGGCACTGGGGCAAGCCGAGGGCATGCTTCGCATGGGTCTGGGCCAGATCTTTGCGGTCGCCGAGGCGTATCCGGAGCTCAAGGCGAACGAGCATTTCATGCAGCTGCAAAGCCGCATAACGGCACTCGAGAACGCGATTGCAGACCGGCGCGAGTGGTATAACGAATCGGTCAATGTGCACAACATCCGAATCGAACAGATCCCCGACGCATTCGTCGCGCGTCCCTTCGGATTCGTGCGCCAGCCCCTGCTCGAGTTCGCCAGCGTGGAGAAGGCGGACGTCGATCTGAAGGCCCTCTTCGGCACCTGAGCACTTTCTGAAGACGCATGCTGGTCAGACTGCGACGCGACGTCGCGAACATCGCGCTGCCGACCGCGCAGGTCGCGATCGTCGCCATCATGGTCGGCATCGACACCGGCTGGGGTTCCCTCGCCGGTCTCGCCCTGCTGATGGCGACCGGACTGTTCGGCTGGCTGCGGTCCACTCAGCACGCACGCCTGATCCTCGACACGCCGACCGCGCGAATCGCCTCCGCGGCACAAGGCTATACCGAATTGCGCGGTCGAGGCCGACCGCTGGACGGCACGCCGCTCCTGTCGCCGGTCAACGCCCTGCCGGTCCTGTGGTACAGGGTAACGACGCAACGCAAGCAGAACGACGGCAAATGGCGGCATCTCGCGACGAACGAGAGTGACGCATCCTTCTTGCTCGACGACGGCTCGGGGGTGGTAGCGATCGATCCCGAGGGAGCCGAGATGTTGGTGCGCCGCCGCGACGTGTACAACAACGGGGATCTTCGTCACACGCAATGGTCGCTGATCGCCAGCGACCCGATCTACGTACTGGGAGATTTCGTTACCCTTGGCAGCATTTCTCCCGAATTCGATACCGCTGCCCAGGTACGCGATCTGCTCGCCGAGTGGAAGCGCAACCACAGTGAGCTGCTCGCGCGCTTCGATCTCGACGGCGACGGGGAGATCGATCTGCGCGAATGGGAACTGGCTCGCGCGCAGGCGAGGCGCGAGGTGATGCGGCAACGTCGCGACACGCTCGCCGCTGCCGAAGCGCATGTCGTGCGAAAACCGACGACGCGACGCCTCTACCTCATCTCGGATCTCGACCCTGCCGTGATTGCCAGGCGATACCGGTTCTGGGCCGGCTTTCATGCGTCGATCTTTCTGGGTGCCGCCGCGGCGGCCGCCTGGTTCGATCAGATCGGGGCTTTCTAGAGCGTGTTCTCATCCGCCAATCTCTGCGACAGTATCAACCCTCACCCGTAGCCCTGGTTTCCAGCGTCTCCCAGCGTTGCATCGCGTCGTCGATCTCATTTCCCAGCGTATCCAGCCGCGCCTTGATGCGAAGCACTTCGTCCGAATTCTGCTCATACAGCGCGGGGTCGGCCAGGCGTTGATGCAGACCAGCCTGTTCGGCTTCGAGTGCTGCAATGTGGTCCGGAAGCCCCTGAAGTTCCTGCTTTTCCTTGAACGAGAGCCTGGCCGTGCCAGAAGCAGCGGACCTGGATGCCGATGCGGCACGCGGCGGGGCGGACTTGTCCGCCCTGGGCTGGTCACGCGCCTCGGCCTGCTTGACCCTGAACCAGTCGGCATAGCCCCCGGCATATTCTCCCCAACGCCCGTCACCCTCGGACGCGATCACCTGGGTAACGACATTGTCCAGAAACGCGCGGTCGTGACTCACCAGGAACAGTGTCCCGTCGTAACCGGCGAGGAGTTCCTCGAGCAGATCGAGCGTTTCGATGTCCAGATCGTTGGTCGGCTCGTCCAGCACCATGACATTGGCCGGACGGGCAAACAAGCGCGCGAGGAGCAACCGGTTGCGCTCGCCGCCGGAGAGCGATTTGACCGGGGAGCGCGCTCGCTGCGGCGCGAACAGGAAGTCACCCAGATAGCCGATCACGTGCTTGCGCTCGCCGCCTATCTCGATGAAATCGGAGCCCGGGCTGATCACTTCGGTAAGCGGCAACTCGGGATCGAGCTGGGCACGCAACTGGTCGAAATAGGCGACGCTCTGGCGTGTGCCACGCCGCACGGTACCGCTGTCGGATTCGATCTCGCCGAGTATCAGCTTGAGGAGCGTGGTCTTGCCCGATCCGTTGGGCCCGATGAAACCGACGCGGTCACCGCGCATGATGCGCGTCGAGAAATCACGCACCACCACCCGATCTCCGAAGCTCTTCGTCACGTGGGTGAGTTCGGCGACCATCCGCCCGCCCTGTTCGCCCGTGTCTACCGCGAGCCGGACATTGCCGGTGCGATCGCGACGCGCCGCCCGCTCGCGCCGCAAGGATTCGAGCCGACGCACCCGACCTTCGTTGCGGGTGCGCCGTGCCTCGATGCCCTTGCGGATCCAGACCTCCTCCTGCGCGAGCACCTTGTCGAACCGCGCATTCGCCTTCTCCTCGGTCTCCAGTTCCTCCGCCTTTCGCCGCAGGTAATCACTGAATCGCCCCGGATAGCTGGATAGCCGTCCGCGATCGAGCTCCAGGATGCGGGTAGCCACATTGTCGAGAAACACGCGGTCGTGAGTGATCACCACGACCGAACCGGGAAACTCCCGAATCAAGCCTTCGAGCCACAGGATGCCATCCAGGTCGAGGTGATTGGTGGGCTCGTCGAGCAGCAGCAGGTCAGGCTCCGCCACCAGCGCCCTGGCCAGCGCGACGCGCTTCACTCCGCCACCGGAGAGACTTCCGACCTTTGCCTCGCCCGGCAGTCCGAGGCGCAACACCACCTCCTCGACGCGCTGACTAAGGCGCCACGCATCGGCGCTTTCGACCTCATGCTGCAATGAATCGAGCCTCGCCATGGCCTGGGGACTCGCGGATTCGGCAACGTCATGCAGCGCCTGATGATATTCGACCAGTACGCGTGCGGCCTCGCCAACACCGTCCGCGACAGTTGCGAACACTTCGCGGTCGCTCGAAAAATCGGCCTCCTGCGGCACATATGCCACGCGTAACCCGCTCTCCCGCCACACCTCGCCGTCATCGAGCGTCGCCTGACCGGCCAGAGCCCGCAGCAGGCTCGACTTGCCCGAGCCGTTGCGCCCGATCAGCGCGACGCGCTCGCCTGGATCGACCTGAAACGAGACATGATCAAGCAAATCCACATGTCCGAAGGCAAGACAGGCGTTATCGACGGTAAGCAATGGCATGGTGGTCGCGGGCAGGTGGGGCAGAAGGCTCGATTCTACCGGGCTGCTAACATAGCAGACGATTTCGGTGATAATGCGGCGCCGCATGCACTAGTGGTCTGCTTCGCAAATACCAGAACACGAAAACGCGCCTTGCCCTGCACCGCAATCCATCGTTTTCGTCATGTCCTTTGATTTACGGAGCAGACCACTAGGACGATCCGCCGACTCCGGCACACGAGGTGGAATGGAAGCCTTACTGAAAAAATTCGGCGAACCCGAGCAGGACGAGATGCAGTCGTGGCAGGCGCTCGTCGCCGCGATGCGTCCGCCCCGCCCGCACGACATCGATCACGCGGCTGACAATCTGCGTACGCTGATTCGCGTACTCGGGCGCCGCGCGGATCTCCGGGATCGTGTCCGGGACGCCGTCATGCGCCTGTTCCGCGATCGCAAGCTTGTGTCCCTGTATGTCTCTTCCGGTCTGCTGCCTTCGAGCGGCTTCTTTTCCGAGACGGCGAAACGCATCACCGGCCGCCTCCTGCCGGATGTGCTCGACACCAGCTACATGCGTGGCGTTCTGAACGCAGTGTTCTATCGCGTCAGCGACGAGATCTGGGTGAACGGCATTCCGGACGAAGACTGGATCGAGCTGATCAATACGCTCTTCGATCCGGATATTCATGAACTCGATAGACGGGACAGGAGCCACCTGCCGGAACCCGTGGAGGAAGTGATCGAGGCGCTGCGAATGCTTTCCTACCACGTTTCCTCGATCGGTCTGGATCCGGAGCTGGTACGCATCGACCCCGTGCTGGAAGAGCATGAATCCCCGTTTCTTGCACAGAATGCCGAGCTGATCACCTATCTCGCCTATTTCAAACAATGGTGGAGCGACGAGTCAACACCGATCGAGGACGAGAAGCACCTCGCAGTCATGCTCGACCAGTGCGAGGACGTCGTACTGCGCATTCGGCGCCGTGCGGCGAAACTGGGCACCAGCTTGTCGCTGACCTTCAAGCTCGAGCGCCTGCATCAGCATCTCGAGCGCATCGCCGAACTTCTCGAGTTGCTGATCCAACTCAGGACGGAGCGCAACATCAACGCGATCGCGCCCCATATCGCGCGTTTGCTCAAGAAACTGATCCGCGCCGAATGCCGCAAGAACAAGCTGTCGGATTACTGGGGCAAAAACGTCGAACTGCTTTCCTTGCGCATGACCGAGAGCGCGAGCCGGACTGGCGAGCGCTACATCTCATCCACCCGCAGTGAATACTTCGGCATCGTGCGATCGGCCGCCCTGGGGGGATTGATCATTGCGTTGATGGGGACACTCAAGATCGTTTTCGGGTGGCAGGGTTTCGCACCGTTGAGCGAAGCGCTCGTGTTCTGTCTGAACTACGGCATCGGTTTCGTCCTCATCCACATCCTCGGCGGGACGGTGGCGACCAAACAGCCGGCAATGACCGCAAATGCCATCGCGGCCTCGATCGGAGAAGCGAAGGGAAAGACGCGCAACCTGGACAATCTGGTCGAGCTCATCGTCAGAACGGTCCGCAGCCAGCTGGGTGCAATCCTGGGCAACGTAGGCGTCGCAATCCCCGTGGCCATGTTCCTTGCGTCACTGGTCTGGGTGCTCTCCGGCAGTCACTTCGTCTCCCCCGAAGAAGCCAACGCGCTGCTCGACCAGGTCAGTCCGCTGAGCGGCGCCATCCTGTTCGCGGCGATCGCCGGCATTTGTCTATTCCTGTCGGGTCTGATCGCCGGCTACTACGACAATCTTTCGGCTTACGGCCGAATCCCTCAACGACTCCTGCAGCTTCGGTGGCCGCGTCGCGCTTTCGGGCAGGCGCGCATGGAACGTGTTGCCGAATACGTGGAAAGCAATCTCGGTGCATTGGCGGGAAACTTTTTCTTCGGCTTCCTGCTGGGCGGCGTCACCGCACTCGGCATGCTGTTCGGTCTTCCGCTGGATATCCGCCACATCGCCTTCTCGTCCGCCTACGTCGGCCATGCCATCGTCGGGCTCGAGTTCTTCCTGCCATGGCACATAGCCTTGCTGGCGGCAGTGGGTATTGCGCTTATCGGCCTGACCAATCTCACCGTCAGTTTTGCGCTCACGCTGTCGATGGCATTGCGCGCGAGACGCATCACCTTCGAACAGGGCCAGGATCTGCTCAAGCTCGTGTTTGCAAGATTCATGCGTCACCCACGCGATTTCCTCCTGCCGCCTCCGCGTGACAGGCAGCAGACGCCGGTACAGGCGGCAACGGATCTGGAGGAAACGACGAAAGCTCGGGATGGCGCGGCAGAAAGACACGCCCGCGCCGAGTGAATCGGACTTGGTCAGACGTGCCTAAGGGGCTAGAATTGCGCCCTCTCCCTGTAGTTCAATGGATAGAACGAGCGCCTCCTAAGCGCTAGATCTGGGTTCGATTCCCGGCGGGGGGACCAATAAAAACAAATACTTACTAACCAATATTTATACATTTGCAAGAAACTTTTCTCTGTGTACGCCATGTGTACGCGATGAAGAGAATTCACTCCTCTTAACCGCCTTCGATATTCGGGGATGTTGATGAGGCGACGCACATTCACCGGGTCCGAAGTTCCGGCGACATCGCCAGTCCGGCTGCTGCCGATCCACCCCCAGTCCTGCAATGCTCCGGCCAGCCCCGACGGCACTCGCAAACCGCTCTTGTTGCCCCCTTATTCCGTCCATGACCAAGCAGCTGTTCGGAAAGCCACCGATTCTCGGTCACGCGGGCTCGCAAAAAACATCACTCCACCCCCAGCGCCTTGAACGTCGCATCCACTGGATCCGAGTAAAAGCTCGTTTGGAACTTCGCGAACAGCTCTCCCGGCACAGTCGGGATGTCCGTCACACTCGACATCGGCAGCAGGATCCGCTTCGCGCCGGCGTCGAAGGCAACCTGCAGACTCTCGGCGAGGTTGCGAACCTGGACGACCGTACCCCCAAGGCTCATATCGCCCAATACAACCATCTGCGGCTGGATCGGCTTGGAAAGTGCCGCCGAGCACAGGGCGATCAGGCTCGCCAGCGTAAGTGCCTTCGGGGTGCCGGTATGCTGCAACTCGACTAGATGTAGGTGAAAATCATGCTCCCCCGGCTTGATCGAAGCACTGATCCGGTTGGCATTGGCCTTGAAGTAGTCGAACGCCACCTTGACCGCCTCACGCGGGGCCATGCCCGAGGCGGACGCCTTTCCGTTGCCGGGGATGGCCTGGACCTCCAGCCTGTAGGTCCCGGGCATCTCGGCCTCACCCAGGCTGATCGTATGCAGGGTGCCTGAACTGAGCCGCCCGTCCGGAATCAACGCGCCACCGGACTGCTCCGGCACTGTGACAAAGCGCTCCTGCGTGTCCTCCAGGTCGATGTAGCTGAAGTGCACGTCATAGAATTCCATGCCGCCAATTTTCTTCAGCTGCTCCTTAACCCGGCGACGCACCTCCAGCGCGTATTCCAGGCAACGACGAACCGCTTCCTTGTCAAACTCGCCATGCGGATGGAGTAGCTTGAGCAACCCGGACACGGTTCGCCGCACCGCAATCGTATCGCGCTGGTTCAGGTTGTTGCCCAACTTGAACCACTTGTCGATCGCGTCCGAGAAACTCCACTTGCGCATCTCGCGCAGGTATTCAGCCAGGTAATCCACGATCAATCCGTACTGGTTGGTGAAGAACTCCGGCCGCATCTTCGGAATCTCCCACCCCGGCACATACGCATGAAATCGGTCGAAGAAGGCCGAGTCGATCATCGCTTCCGGAAACGGCGCCAGCAGATGGCTGGTCTTCACCAGCGATTCCACGCTCTGGTTGATGTTGCCCACGAATACCATCGAGGCGTTGGCGTTGATCGCCTCTCGCCCACGGCTGAAGGACCCGGAAGCCATGTAGTCCTTCATGATCTGCACGCCGTCGTGGTCCTTGAAGCGGATCCCGGCCACCTCGTCGAATGCCACCGTATCCCACAACCCGACCAGGCCCACTTTGCGCTCGGTCATGTTATAGAACAGGTTGGCCACCGTGGTCTGCCCGCCCGACACCAGAATGCTGTTGGGGCTGATTTCCTTGTAGATGTGGCTCTTGCCGGTGCCACGGGGCCCCAGTTCGCAGTAGTTGTAGTTGTTCTCCACCAGCGGGATCATGCGCGCAAGCAAATGCCATTTGGCACGCTCCTTGAAGCAGATCGGCTCCATGCCGGTCGAGCGCAGCAGTACGTCCATCCATTCCGTTTCGGAGAACGCCTTGCGCGCCTCGAACAAACCCTTCAGATCCATGTTGGGCATCTGGATCGGCTTGAGCTCGGTTACGATGAAAGGCGAGCCGCGCTGATTCTCCTCGAACCGGTACTGCAACGTAACAATGCACCAGATACCGCCCACCAGCAGCTTTTCAAACTCGCGGACAAAGGTATCTGACACCTCCGCGTTTTTGACGCCCAGGTTGGAAAGCAGGGCCTCATAAACATTGCGCTTGTCGTTCAGCTTCACCGTGACCTTGTCGATCACCTTGTAGCTGCCGCTCTCGCGGATCTTGGACTTCACCTTCTCGGCTTCGTCCGGGCGCACGTAGTTCTCGGCCAGGATCCGCTTCACGTTCTTCAGCCCGGCTTCGATCGTCTGCGCATCGTCCGACGCGCAATACATGCCCAGCAGGTACTCCAGCACATAGACGGGAACGTTCGCGCCTTCCTTGATCAGCTTGGTCAGATCCTTGCGGACCACCTTGCCGGCAAAGTGCGTGTTGAGGAGCTTATCGAGGTTCGAGGTTTCGACGGTTTCGTTCATTTCTGCGTCAGAAGTCATTGGTGAAGGCCAGATCCACGCGCACTGGCACGCGCACTACCTCGACCTTGGTGTTGGCATCGCGGGCAGTCAGCCAGTAGTCCTTGTTACGATCGTACGATCCCGCCAGGACGGTCAGGAACACCGAGCGCTTACGCTCATCGAGGAGTTGCGAGTCACTGTCGAAGGTCAGGGTCTGTTCATTGCTGATCAGTCGGTCGCCATCGCGCAGGGCGATCACGACGGTCCTCCCCAACACGCGCGCCGACACGGCTTCGGTCTGGATGAAGGTGAAACGCTGCGTGTTGGTGACCACTTTGTTCGATGCACCGAGCAGGCTGAATTCCACGAAGCGCGTCTTCTCCTTGTCGGATTCGCTCTCGCGCACTGTGATGACCGGCACCACGATCTCCTGCGGCATCGCGCTGCCATGGACGAAGCGCGCGCCGCCGGCAAAGTGGAAGCGGCTCGCGCCCTTGGGGACCCAGAAATCCAGGCTCCCATCCGGCTCGGTACCGGCCGTTACTGCCGTATTGCCGCACCACGCCTTGGGCGATGAGCCGATACCGCGCCCCAGCAGGTAACGCTTCTTCGCCCGCAGCGTGCCTTCCGGCTGCACTTCCAGCGCAGACTTGTCAGCAGCCGCTAAAGGCGCATCCTGATAAATGAAACCGTGATCGGCCGTCACCAGCACGATCGAGCCGTTCAGGCTGTTGATGATGAAACCCACGATCTGGGAGAGCTGCGCCAGCGTCTCCTCCACGGCGCGGAAGGTCAGCCCCTCGGTTGCCTGCTTGTCACCCAGTGCATCGATATGGTCGTGATACACGTAGACCACCCGCTGGTCGCGCACCACTGCCCGCCCCTTGTCCTTGCCCAGCGCCAGCAGCGCGTCCGCCTTGATCGCCATGCCGCCATGTCGCGCCAGTTGGGCGCTTCGTTGTTCCAGCGTCGCCACCGGCTGCCCGTCCGCCAGCACTTCCACGCTATCGTTCTGTTTGTAGTCGAGGGTTTCATGCGGCAGCAGGGCGGCCATGCCCAGAGCGGTGTAGCTCGGCAGCACCCCGAGTTGCGCGCCAAGCCGGGCCTTGAAGCGGCTGCGGCTGTTGAGCAACTGCGTCAGCTCCTCTGCCGCCTCGAAGCGAAACGCGTCCGACACCACCACGAACACCCGCCGAACGCCGTCCTCAAGCAAGGGCGCGACCTGAGACCTGTAGAAGTCGCACTGCCTGGATAGACCGGCGACCGCCCAGTGCTCGAGCAGGCCATGATCACCACCCAACACCTTGTCCCACGCAGCGCCCAGTTGGGGCATGAACCAGCCGGTGTAGATCTCCTCGATCCGGGTCCGCAGTTCGTGCAGCACGGCCCAGCCCATCGGCTCGACCGCATCGGCTGCAAAGTGAAAATGCCGGTACAACTGATCGAAGCGGAAGAATTCGGTACGGTACGCGTTCAAACCGTCCTCCGCGCTGGCAAAACTGAATCCGCCTTCGTGACGCGCCTTCAGGTCAAGAAACTCTGCGGCCGCCTCCACGGCGTCATAGCACGCCCCCAATGCGCGTGCCTGGCCGGAACTCTGGGCAAGTACGGGACTCGCCCAATGGCCGTCGCGGCGACGCGCAATCAAGGTCTGTATCGCGTCGTCATGCGAAGCTGCCCCGGACAGGACGCGATCCTTCAGATCCTTCAGGATGCGTTGCTCGACCGAGGCGAAGGTCATGGTTTCGGCCAGCTGTTCGGCCGACAGGCACGCCAGGACGTTGTCCAGCGCAATGTCACGGGCGACCTGAGCGGATATCGCGTTATAGGTCTCGAAAGCACCGATATCGCTGCGCCAGCGCGACGCGAGAATGGCCGCGTTGGCCGCGAGCGCGCGTTCCCGCAGCACGAAGTGCTTGAGCGGCTCTGGGGCCGGCGCGTCCAGCGAGCGGCAGAAATCCGTTACCAGCACCCGGTATAGCAAGTCGCGCAAAGACGGGTCGCGATCGGACCAATAACCGAGTTCCCGCTCCGCCAAGGACCAGAACGCGTCGGCAAGCTCATTGCTCTCGATGTCCTGCCATGCTTTCGGCGAGATTTCCAGATCCACCACGCCCCCGTCGACGAAACCAGTGAGCACTTTGAGCAACAGGGACAGAAAATCCGCCTGCTCGGCGCGCACCAGCACCGCCAACATCTTGCGGTCAAGCGCCTCCGCATCGTCGTCGGCCACCACCAGGCGGCGCAATCGCTCCACGCGATCCTTCGCGCGCAGAAACTTGGCTCGCGCCTTCAGGTGCGGACGCAGCTTCTGGCTGGTCAGACCCAGGTCCTCGAGCAGCATCGATGTCGAGTCCGCCCGGAACGCCTTGCCGCGCAGACGCAGGTCCAGCAGCCAGTCGCGCGCGGGCTCCGGTTCTGCGGCCGGACTGTAGAGCAGCCAGCGTGAGCCGGGATCGCGCTCGATATCGAGCTTGATCTTCAGCGCGGACGTGCGATCCAGACGCACCACATTCACCTGCGCCAGACGAAGTCCGTCAACCCACGCAGAGAATTCACCGTCGGGGTCATCCCAGAACAGTATCCGCTGGCCGGCGAACTGGGCTTCCAGTGCCTCGATAATCCTTTGATGACTCACATCGCTATCCAGAAATTTTTACAGAACACGCGAAATCAGCACGAGATAGCCCCAGCCACGATCAATGACGGGTTGAGCAACCCTGCAATGCTCGTATTTACCACGTAGTTTCGCCGGATGGTGAGGGTATCCCGGACATCAACGCTCCTTAGTCGCACCGAGCGCCTTCTCGGCAAAGAACTTCAAGATTCGCCCCACGAATGGCACCGGCATCCTGTTTCCGACCTCCTGCAACAGGTCCGGGATGTGCGCAATAGCAGCGTCACGCACGGCTTTGGGTACGCCCATTCGCTTCATAAGGTCATAGGCCGATTCGTTGACCTGCCGGCGGCAATTCTGCGGCAGGCCAGCGATTTCGACGAACTCGTTCCAGATTCTCGAAAGGGCATCGCTGAAGGAGGTGCCCGTTCCCTCACCGTAAATCTTCTCGGGCTCGAGCAGAGCATTGCGCACGATCGAAGCCATCAGTGCCTCGCGCGACTGCTCGCGCAGGGGGACGTAGTGCGCCTCAAGTGGCCCGGCCGACGCAAAGCAGCAGGGAATCAGCTCGCGATAGCGGTAACTGGCAAACGCCGAGCGATTGCGCTCAACCCAGTCACCCATGGAGTCCTCGTTCTCGCACCCAGCCACGGCAAGGATCACCGGGATCCGCCCCCGTGTCATCTTCTTCACGAAGAACGCATAGTCGTCCTCGTGCTCCTTGGTGATGCGAGTGGCACGCGAGACATGGATCAGCAGACTGAAGCCGTCCTTCGCCTTCTTGAGCAACTCGACTATTTCGATGATCGCCTTGTCCGCCGGCACCGTTCCCTCGGTGCTCTCGTGCAGGCCCACCGTGTCGATCAGTTCGATCCTGTGCCCTTCTACGGTGAAAGGCACGTATGCATGTGACTTGCTCGTCACGCCTCGCGCGTCATTATCCGTGGGCCGCGTGAGCCCGGTCAGCACATTGCACAAACTGGTCTTGCCCGAGCCGGTCGCCCCGAATACGAGTACCCGAATCTTGTTCATTTCAACGCCTCCCACATGTACGTCTTCTTCATTTGGGGGGCGCTTTCTTTCTTGCCCCGACGTGCCAGAGAAATCAGAAAAAAACCCGATCAGAGTCAGGCCAAGGTACATCTACTTCATCGTCCAGCCCTCTCGGTCACGAAGCACACACATGCACTGATGAATGCGTAATGCATGCTCTCACTCATCCGCTGCCCCACCCGTCACGGCCTTCACCTCGGCCAGCAAATCCCCAAACTTGCCGTAATTCACCTTCACCCCGTCATCCAGATCCAGGCTGATGCGCATGTCGGCGTAGTGGCGGAGCTTTTCGTCGTAGGCGAGGAGTTCGACGTGTTTCTTGCGCAGCTTCTCGATCTGCTTGTTGAGCTTGTTGCGGGCGGCGGTGCTGGGGGCGGCGGTGGCGTCTTTTTCCAGCATCTCGATGCGGGCCTGCATTTTGCCGGTGAGCGGCACGACGTATTCGGCGCGCAGGCGGGCGAGCGTGCCATCAAAGTAGCGGTGCAGGTAGACCAGCGCCTGGAAGGCGCCCTGTTTGCCGCTGGAGAACAGCCAGTAGATCGGGCGCTTCTTGTAGGTCTGCAGGTGGTCATTGAAGAACTTGTCGGCCAGATAGCGGCGGATGGTTTCGTCCGGCGTCTCGCTGGCCTTCCTGCCCAGGCTCTCGGCGAACCAGGCCATGTTCTCGTCCAGCGTGTCGGGGCCCCACACGGCGCGCAGGAACTCGCGCACGCGGATGGCTGCGTCGTCCTCGAACCAGAGTTCGTCGGTGATCGGCACGATGCCGTCGGCGTCGGCAGGGAAGGTCTGGTAGCGGGTCGCATCGAAGCCGACATTGCCGGCGTGGGCGTAGATCAGGCCGGGTTCGTCGAGGCTGTAGCGGCCCATCATGCAGCCCATGGCGTAGGAGATCAGGCTGCTGCAGTCTGATTCACGATCCGCACGAGCTAGTACCACCTGTTCTGCGGGAACTTCAGGGTCGAGTTCATCCTGGAGTCCATATGCTTCTATGAAGATACGGTTATTTTCCTCTTCCAACGCCAAAGCACGATTGACCTCGTTCTCCAAAGCGTCACGGCGAGTCACCCAATCGTTAGCTATCACTTGATTCGTACCTGACAGCAACCCATTACTTTCAAAAGCTATGGCAGTTTCTGCCGCACTCCAGTCAGCTTGATAGATCTCAAGCAAAGCTCTACTTCCTTCAACGTTCTCGGGCGTATCCACGGAAACCGGGAGCGACAACACATTTTCCACATTCATTGCAAGCGTTGGATTCAGGCAGCCAACCAGATGATCAGCAACACATGAATTCATGAAACTCAACGCCGTCATCAATTCCTCTTCACTATCACTCTTTGGAAAGATGGTCGGCGAAACAGAATTATACTTTACCCCGCTTGGTAGAGCCCTAAAGCTACTAGTTGCTTTAGAGGTAACAATAGTCCAAGTAATTCCATTTCTTTCCCAAACATATTGAGGAGAAATGCGTGAAATTTTATCTTTTTTATAATGCGACCTTGCCGAATCTGTCCACCTAATGACATTCTCTACATTTCCGAAGAACTTCCTAAAACCCCCTCCTTTTGAACATAGGCACCATGTACCTCCTGTATCAATGTCGCGACGGCGCACTTCCCACCATAAACGCATGTAGAGCGAATCATTTCCGGTCTTACAGGGCCCCTCAGAGAAAAATCGATCACCTAGACGGTTACTATTCGAGAAAATATTTCGAACATGCTCACTAGCCCAATATGAAATGGGGCTTCCTGGCAGTTTATGGAAATCATCCCCTATAGAATAGCCAGACCTCCCATTTCGAGGAGGAAAGAATTTTGGAACTCCATCATATGTTAAACCCTCATGATTCGCATAACAGAAATTTGCGACAATCTTTTCTACTTTATTATTTAGAAACGTAAAAGCAACAACCCCAAAACTTATCCCCATTGCGGTCGGAGACTTCCCTTCATAAGGAAGATGAAACATATTTTGAACACTACTTCTTCCTAAAATCTCCAGTCGAAAGTCTTCGAACGAAGAAAGGAACATCCAGCTTTGCATTGTTACCATCGAAACAAATCCGTTTCGCTTGGCAAACCAAAACGCTCGGCTCATAAACATAGCGAAGGCATCGGATTTAGTGGTTGAGTAGAGTTCTTGCGCAAATTCTTTTAGGGTTTCATTTATGGCTTTCCCGCCCATATACGGCGGATTCGCCACCACCGCATCGTACTTCCGCCCCAGCACCCGCGTCTGCTCCACCAGCGGCATCAAGTCCTGCGCCGCCGCCTGCGCATACAAATCCCCGGTCTCGCTCTCCTTCACCAACGCCTCCACCACCGCAGGCAGTTGCGCATTCAGCTCGTCCGGAATCTGGATCAGCGAACCGAAGGTCTTGGCGTGTTCGAAGGTGTCGAGCAGCGCCTTGACGGTGCCGCGCTGCACGTCGAAGGGCGCCAGGTGGGTGGCGAGTTCGTCCAGGTCCAGCCCCTTGCTCTCCTGCAGACTCAGCACGTTGAGCCGGGGCGGGTCGTTGAACAGGCGGCGGTCGTCGGCGCGGGCCTTCATCAGCAGCGCGAAGCCGGCGAGCTGCGTGGCGCGGTCGTCGATGTCGAGGCCGTAGAGGTTCTTTTCCAGGATCAGGCGCGGGATGTCGCGCAGGCGGTAGCCGCGTTCCAGGTAGATGCCTTTGAGCAACGCGTAGGCTTCGACCAAGATGTGGCCGGAACCGCAGGCGGGGTCGAGCACGGTGATGGACTCGGGGTTGAGGCTGCCGCCGTCCTCGGCCATGCGGGTCTGGATGAGGGCGTCGAGCTGGGCGTTGACCTCGGGGGCCTGCTCGGCGGGCTCGATGTAGTACGGCCATTCACGCTTGAGCGTGCTGGCCGGGTTGGCCATCAGCCACAGGCGGCCGACGCTGTTCTGCACCAGGTATTGCACGATCCAGTTGGGGGTGAAGAGCTGGGTGGCAGCGGGGATATCTTCGCTCTTGACCACCTTGCCGATGACCTGATCCTTCTTCTCGCTGATGTAGAACTGGTAGAGCCAGCCGATGATTTCGACCTCGGCCCAGTCTTCTTCCGGGATCTCGGCGACCAGTTTGGCGATGACCGAATCGGTGCGCAGCAGGTTGTCGGGCAGCAGCAGCTCGGTTTCGTCGTCGATGCGCTCGAAGAGGAAGGGCATGGCGGTGGAGAGCGCGTTGCACTGGGCGACCAGCAGCAGGCGGTAGAGCTCGCCGTCCTTGTTGCCGGCGAGCTTGAGCTCGGCGATGTGGGCAGCGTCCAGCCCGGGCAGTTCGCGGCTGGCGGCGAGATCCGCCGCGTGGGCGAGGATGTCCGGCAGGCCGCCGGCGGTGGCGCTGGAGAGCACGCGGTGACCGTGGCCGAGGTAGTCGTGCAACTCCATATAGCGCAGCGCGGCGAAGCGGTTGAACCAGGTGTAGGCCACCGCCTCCATCGTGTAGCCAAACCCGTCGCGCTGGATGCGGCGCACCAGGCGCTCGCGCTGCTCCGCAACACGGGCGGGCCATTCGCGCCCGGCGATCAGCACCACGTCGCCACGCCGCTCGGCCGGCAGGGCTGCAAACACGCCGGCGGATTCGGAAAGGCCGAGTAGGTTGGCGCGCTGGGTGACGGCGGCGATGAAGTCCTTGCGGGCTTGGGGGGCGTAGGTTTTGAGTTTGGCTTTGTTCATGTGTTGTTGTTCTTCAGCGTCCTGCGCCCGATTGGCCGGGGCAACGAATGGAAAGTGGGCGGTCAGGCGGCGTGAAGCAAGGAGGCATCGACGCGCACGACGATGTCGTCCCAGGGCACGAACACCCTGCCCTGCACGTCCTTTTCCACCAGGCCGTGTTCGACGAGCTTTTGCACATCGGCATGGACATTGGAATAGTTGCGTGACAGGTGCTTGGCCACCGCGTAGACCGAGAGCGGGCCGCTGCGCTTGATCTCGCGCAGGGTGTCTAAGCGGCGCGGGGGGAGTTCCGCGAGCAGATGCACGGTGTCGGCGAAGTTGAGGTGGTAGTCGCCGGGCGGCTGTTCGTTGCCCGCCTCGATCCGGTTGGCGAGGTCGAGCAGGCTGTTACGGGTTTCGGTCCAGTTGGCGATACCGATGATTGCGGTGTTGGCCATGATCAGAGTCCTCCGAGCGCTTCGATGTCGGCGAGAAAATCGAGGATGAGCCGGGGTACGGAGACGAAGGTGTAGTCCGCGGCATGCTCGTCCGGGCCGACGTGCTTGTGATCACCCTTGCCGGCCTCGTTGTCGTAGCGCACCAGCGTGCGGCCGTTGCGCCCGGCGTACAGCCGGTACTTGTAGCCATGCGACGAACCGGCCACCGGCGGTGCCACCGCCCAGATGACGACCTCGACGGTGAGGCCGTTGGGCCAGGTCTCCTTACGGCGTTCGATCAGCGTCGCAGGCATATATTGCATTATCCGGATATATCTTCACTACGCAATACACTTCTGGTCACTGCAGCCGGGCACGCTGTCCGGCCTGGATGACCTTGAGCAGCTCGGTCTTGAGGCGGTCCAGGTAGGCGTCGACCTCTTCTTCGGTTTCGAGATAGGTCTTGCCCGTGAAGTCCGCGGGGCGCACCACCTTGCTCGGCTTGGGCGGCACGACGGCGGGACCGGTCTTGACGGGTGTGGCGCCGTCCGTGCGCTCGCCTGCCGCACCGGTGTTGGTCTTGGGAACGGCCGCTTCGATCATGACCATGGCGGCATCGAGTGCGTCGCCGGCCTGATCCTGGCAGTAGAAGATCATCGGAATGCTGGCCAGCCCCGCAACCTTGGTCTTGAGCCCCTGGAGCTTGAGCAGCGCCCGGTTGCGCAGGTCCGCGTCGGCGTGGATCGCGTCGAGCGCCCGAGCGACTTCGACGATCTTGTGGTCGATGGACAACAGGGCGTGCTCACGTCTGGCTTGGGCGAGCGATTCGTTAACCACATCGACTGCAGCGATGAGCGGCTCGATCTGGCTGACCGCAGTCCACGGTGCCGGGTTGTCGCGAATGCCCTCCAGGCTGGCAAGCGCTGCCATGGCCCTTGAATCCTTGTCCAGCGCATCGCGATTGTCGGCAAAACGGTCAAGCGCGTCGAGCAGCCGCCTCCAGGTCGGGACCTGCGTCTTGTAGAAGCTGCTGACGTCGTGAATGTCCTCGGAAAGATCCAGCCAGTCGTCCTTGGCTCTGACCAGCGCGTCGACGAACTCGAAGCTGTCTGCGACGGCCAGTTGCTTGCCGATGCGGGAGAGCGCATCGTCGATGACGGACTTGCCGGGATGGTACGGGGTGGCGGCGACGTGGGCATAAGCCTTGAGTTCGACCTGCCAGGCCACGAGGTTTTCCCGGGTGGTGGCAACCAGGCCATCCTCATCTGCCGGCGGCAGCCTGGAGAAGAGATCGCGGTGCAACTCGCAGGCACGCTTGAGGGTCGCGGCGTCGGCCACCTTGCGCTTGAGGATGGACACCTGCTTGAAGCGCACCGACTTGGTGAGGGGCTCGATGGCGGCGCGGGGGTCGAGGTCGGCGCTGTCCATGACCAGCTTGATCTCGCCCGCCATGAAGAGGCGTGCGACCAGCAGCACGACTTCCCACTCCGGCTTCCAGCCCCAGGGGATGCCGCTGAAGCGGGCGACGACTTCATCGAGCATCACCCGACTGGTGCTGGCCTTGAGCTGGAGGTATTCGCGCAGTTCGGCCAGTGCGAGCGGATTGCCCTCTTCGCCGCCGAGGGCGAGCTTGCGCTGACTGACGTCGTCGGCAAGCAACACGGCCTTGATCTCGGCGGTGGGCTCGGAATTGCGGTGCTTGAGGTAGCCGAGCTTGGTGTAGGTGTTGGTGATGAGATAGTTGCCCAGCTCGTCGAGCAGGCTGGCGGGATTGCCGGCCTTGAGCGCGATGCGCTGGCCCATGGCGTAGAAGTCGCCCTGCAGCAGCATGTTGGCGATCTGGTCACGCAAGCGGGCGCGGCGCTCGCGGTTTTCGTCCTTGCGATTGAGCAGGATGGTGCGCAGCGACGGGGTGGCGTTGCTGGCCTTGGGGCTGTCGATGTACTTCTCGATCTGCCGGTAGAGGGTGAGCTCGATGTCGAAACGGCTGCCCTCGGCCAGCCTGATCAGCGCCCGCCCGTGGCCCTCGCTGCTGCGCAACACCGCGCGGGCGTCGTTCATCGCCTCCCAATCGTCACCCAGCGGGGAGATGATCTCGACGGTGAGCTCGTGGCTCGCGTTCTTGAAGGGTACACCGTCAAGCAGGCGGTTGATGTCGTAGTCGCCCCTGGTGTCGCGGTGGCGAATCCGGGCGGCGCCCTGCAGCAGGTCGTCGAACAGCAGTTCGCACAGAAGCCGGGCCTTTTCTGCCGAGGGCACTTCGACGTTCGCGATCTCGCGGGCGATGTCGCGCTCTTCGTTGGTGAGGAAGAACCACAGATCGCCGTTGCGGCTGACCAGGCGCTGTTGTTCCAGGCGGGCGAGGCTCTCCTGGATCTGGCGCTTGAGGGCGAGCTTGTCCGCGTCGACCCGATCCACGCACAGCGTGGCAAGGTTGTCGACGTTGGGTTTGACGATATCGCCGATATAACGAATGAGGAAGAGCGACTTCAGAAGCAGCACATCGAAGGCTTCGAGCGCGCCGTTCTGCGGCGCTTCGTCGATGGAGCGCTTGGCGACGGTATCGATGAAGCTCTCGATGGAGGGGTAGAAGTCGTAGAGCGGAATGAGCAGGCCGACTTCGCGATCCTTGTTGCGCTTGGCAGCGGACTGGAAGGCGTCGAGCAGGGAGCGCTCGCCGCGCGACAGGTGCTGACCGGTGGCGCCGACCTTGCGGATCGACTCGAAGACCTTTTGCAGCAGGGTGAACTGGTACGGGGCGTAAGGATAAACGCCGACAAACTCGGCCGCATCCTTGTAGCCACGCAGGTTTACGGAGTTATCGACGAAAGCGAGCTGGTTGTTGATGATGTCGCCGGACTTCTCGAAGGTGTCGCGCAGCACCTGATGGGCGGGTTCGGTCTTCGCAAGGAGGCGCTCGCCAATGACTTCGTCGGTGTTGGAGCTAGCGAGCGACAGCCGGGTGTGAAAGCGCCCCTGAATCTTGGAAAAGTCCTGCGACTTGGCCTTGTTCGCTTCGCCCAGCGCGGCGTCGATGTCTTCCTGGCTGGTCACGATGACCCATGCCCGGCCCTGCGTGGCGGTGCCGAGCTGCTCGGTGATGGTCTGCAGGGCCAACATGAGATGCGTGTTGTCGCCGATGAACTGTCCAACCTCATCGACCAGGAAGATGATGCGGTGCCCGGCGGGCCGGGTGTCGAGGTACTCCCGTACCAGTCGGGCGAAGGATTCGATATTGATGCGGTAGGTTTCGCGCGCGTTGTCGAACCAGGCGGCGGCCGATGCCTCGCTCTGATCGAGCGCCGCGGCGAGCGCGTGCACAACATCGTCGCGGAGGAAGTCGACCGCATCGCGCTCCGCCTCCCAGGTCGAACCATTGCTGTCGGCGAACGCAGCCTTGAAGGCGTCGAATGCGCCCCGTTCCAGCAGATAGCGCTCCATGTGCGCGATATGCGGCGCATCGCCGCTAAAGCCCAGCTTCTCGTTGAAGACGCGCAGAAACACCTGCAGGATGACATCGCGCTGGTCCTTGCTGTCGGCCTTCGCGTCGATGTTGAAGAGGATCACGTCGGCGCTGCCGCGCACTGCACGCTGGATGTCGGCGAGCAGCAGTGGATCCTTGATCTTGTGCTCGTCGAAAAAGGCCGAGGCTCGCTTGCGCTCGCCGGTGGCGGGGTTAAGTGCCTCGAAGTTCTCCAGCAGGTAGGAGAGGATCTTGATGAAATGCGACTTGCCCGAGCCAAAGAATCCGGATACCCACACGCCCATGCGCGAAGTCAGCACAGGGTCCCTGGGATTGTCAGCGGCTGCAAGGTAGGCGTCGAAGAAGCGCCGGAAATACTCGGTGAGCTGCTTGGTGACGACGTACTCGTCCAGCTCCTGCCAGATGCTTTCGGCATCCTTCTGGTCGGCCTTGATCACACCGTTGATGGGGCGGTCGATCGGCTTGGTGAAGAGCTCCCTGATCTGCATTGTCATGGTCCGCGTGAATGACTGGATTAGGTTCAAGGCACGAGCCGGAAGGCCCGGTAGTAATGGTCTTCCGAGAGCGTGTTGAAGAGGCGCAGCGAGTAGCCGTCGTAGCGGCCTGGATAGAACATCAGCAACGGCGTCTGCTTCATGTAGGGATGAAGCGCTGAGAGCAGCGTGTGGGTGCGCAGCATCGGGTATACCGCCCCGACGCCGGTGATCATCAGCAGATCCAGGGAATCGGGATCGTGCCGTGCAACGATCCGTTCTGCGAGCCTGTCTTCCTTGAGCACACGACGCAACGACTCGAGCGCCTTGGTATCGCCCTGGCTGTGCTGCATCTCGATGGCCTTGTCGAGCAGCTTGCGATCTTCGAGCAAGTCGACCACGAGCTCGAACAGATTGATGCTTGCGAAGCGCAAAGGCGGCTGGCGTTTCTGCAGCGCAGGCTCGACGACCGAGGCCAGGAAATCGCGCATTGCGAGCTCCTCCTCCGGCGGGTAGTCGAAGATCCAGAAGCCGATCTCGTTGCCCAGACCCCTGTTCTGCAGGAAGTCCTCCGACGTGATGCGGGGGAGGATCTGGTTGAGGCGTTGTTCAAAAGTCTCGCTCATTGCTTCAACTCCATGGCCGCGAGAACGGCAGCTTCCGCATGCCCTTGCAGGTAACGGCGAACGTCCGGGTGCACCAGCGGCGGGGTAAGGCGCAAGCAGCGGGTCGATTCCACGTAACCGGCCTCCGCCAGAATGCGCAGGACCACCTGCAGCAACTTGGCACTGGTGGTGGCGGACCACCCCGTCACCGACGGGTCGCGCTGGCCGCAATCGGCGAGAAAGGCATCCCAATCCGCCGGCGACAGGGCGTTCTCCATTCGGCGCAGGTGATCGGCAACGACGACGCGCATGAAATCCGCCAGCAGCCTGCTGTGCTTGATCGCTGCGGCCAGCACGATCTGCACGGCAACTTCCTGGTCGCCCTCGCTGAGCATCCGCCAAGCGGCGGCGTCCAGAGTCTCCAGCCGCTTGCGGACCAGCCGCCCCTGGCGGCGCGCGGTGGCAGGCGACTTCTTCTGCAGGATATTGTTGCGCTCGATCGCGTCGATCCAGGCGGCACGGTCCGGATTCGTGAGCATCAAGCGGGCTATGCGGCGACTCTCAGGCAGCATCAGCGATCCGGCGGAGATGTCGGCATTGTAGAGGGTCATGGACGTCCATCATCCTTGCCAGCCTCGGTCGGATAACCGGGTGCAAGTTGCGCGCTCTCGACGCCATAAAGGGTCTGCGGGTTGGCGAGCCAGAGGTGGTGTCGATAGGGATCGAGGCTGTGCGCAGGCGAGCAGTCGACACCCCAGCGCAGCAGGGCATAGCCGGCCAGCGCGGCGCGTATCCGCAGCTTGAGCTGCCCGCTTTGCATGGCGTAGTCGGCAGCGATCGCCTCCGGGTGGCTGAGGCCCGGATGCGGCACCAGTTCAAGATCCACGATGCGGTTCCACTGCGTGTCGGCCTCGATCCGTTCGTGTTCCTCGTTCCGATCCGGCAAGGTCTTGACCTTGGTAATGCGTGTGAGCACGAAGTCCGAAAAGCGGCCGCGCTGACGATCATAGGCGCGCACGTGCCAGCGCATGCCGTTATCGGCCAATGCGACGGGTACGATGACACGCTTGGCGCTACCGGAACTCAGGGACAAGTATTGGACCTGCACCGCGCGGTTGGCATGAATCGCCCGTGTCAGTTCGGCCAGAGTATTGAAATCGGGATGCACGAGGCTGCCGGCACCCTCACAGGGGATTGCCTTCTTGAGCCGCAGATCCTGCCCGTCGCCAAAACCCTTCAACAGCCACGAAAGCACCCTGTCGGCGGAGAAGCCGAAGGCGGGACGAAACCGATCGGTGGGCACATATGACTTTGCATGCCGATCATAGGTCAGGTTGGTCGGAGCCAGGGCACGATAGGCATTGAGATCGCGGGTCGCGGCCGCGGGCTTGATCGAGAAACGGGCCTCCAGGTCGCCGCGTCGCAACTCGCCGACGAAGAATGCCCGCAACTCGAGATAGGCGAGACGTTCTTTCTGCGAGTGAGAATTCGGAGGCTGCATCGCGACGGTCCGGGGTGAGAACTTCGTCATGAATACTACCAGTCTGATGCTTTGATGGGCATCATTTTGATGCATACTATGCGAACAATTGCACGACGGACTCTCCAATACACACGGGCGCCCTGTGGCAACACCTCGCAGCCTCACCTACGCTCTCTACATCCACTGGGACATCATCGAACGCCTGGTGCCGTTGTCGCGCGAGTTTCCGGCGTTCGACCAAGAACAGGTGCTGGCGATTATTGCTCGAGCCAACCCTGCCCAGGAGAGCCCGCAACGCGATGAGACCCTGCGCCAGATCGTGGCCTCGGATCTCCTGCGCGTGCTGCCCCGAGGAAACGCACTGGAGTTGCATCCGCTCGTGCTGGAGTTCGTGCGCGGCCTGACCCGTGAACACGAACTCGGCTTGTCGAACGTTCTGCGAGCACGTGTCGAAGCGATCAAGGACGCTACCAACAAGCTCGCAGAGGGTCTGGCCGCCAATCTTGCCGATCCCATGCGTCAGGCGGCATCGAGGCTGGCCGAGCTGCTTCGTCAGATCAACCAGCAGCTCGACCAGGATCGACATGCCATTCTGGAGTTGGCCGAGCGAGCAAAGGCGGCGGATGCGAACCTGCCTTTGGCGCGCCGCTATGCAGAGGTACTCGAAGCCTACGACAGCTATGTCGAGCCGATGGCCGAGATGATGGACAGCGGGCCGAACGGCACTTTCTACCGTCATCTGGAACACGCCGAGCATACGCTGGACCAGGCCGTGGAAACGCTCGAGGTTCGCGGCGCACTTTATACGCAGCGCCTGGCGATGCGGCAGGTTGCCTTCCAGGCCAAAGAGCTGCGCCGTCTGGGACGGGAGGTCCTCAAACAATGCAGCGATACGCTTCTGCCGCTGCGAGAGGAATTGCGACAGCACAACGCGTTGTCCGCCGCGATCAGCCACCTGCTCGGCCAGGTGCGCAAACGTGGCCTTGGACGAACACTTCGTGCGAGCGCCCTGCCCTTGTGGCAACGGGACATGCCGCGGCGAGTGACGGTGGGCAGCGAAGTGCTGACGCTGATGGGTGAGGCGCTCGCCTATACCCCTGCGACCGTGCGTTTCCCTGACGAAGCCCCCGGTGACCCGGCATCAGTCATTGACATCGTCGATGAGGTCGCATTGCTGGCGGCCGTTCGTCGCGACGCACCCATTGAAGATTTGCTCGATTGGCTCCATCGCTACGAGCCTGCCTGGGGCGATGCGACGACGCTGCGGCTATACCATGAGCTGATTCAGCGTGACGACTGGCAGACCGGACAGGCTGAAACTGCGAACACCATTGCCCTGAACACGGTTCGCGTGACCCATCACCCGCACCGCATCACCTCGACGACGAACCCCGCATGAGCGCACCCGGAAATGTCGACCTCGACAAGCTACCCGCACTGGGGGAGCTGTTCGCCATGTTGAATGCGGGCAAACATCTAAACCGCATGGCGGATCATCGCCTTTGGGCCGAACTGGAGCGCGAGCAAACGCAGTACGAGACCCTGTTCGCCGCGCTGGGCTACACCTTGCGCATCGATGGCCGCGGCTTTGCGTGGTTTCACTTCGACGAGGCCAGCAGCACCGTCTCCAAGACGACCCGGCAGCTGGCACTGCTGTTCATGCTGATCTTCGAGTTCAAGGCAGACGCAGGGCTTCATCTTGGCCGCTTCATCGAGTGGCCGATCGACGACGAGCTGCTGACGGGCTTGATCGAAAAGAACAGGATGCTGCTCGAGTCGGAGAACCTCGCGGAGCGGGAGCAACTTGCCCAGTTGATGAAGGCGGCCAGCACCTATGGCTTCGCAAAGGTCGATGGGGCAGGCTGGCGGCTGCTGCCATCCGTTTTCCGCTACCTTGATCGTTTCGAGGAACTTGCGCATCGCGAATCGACGCAGACGACGGTCGACAGTGAGGATGTCGAGGAGGACGCCGAATGATGCGCTACGGCTTCCAGCGCCTAGCCCTGCTCAACAGTGCCGGCTATGTGCGCGCCGACCTGCCCCTGGATGCCGCGGTGTCTCTCATTGCGCCGAATAATGCCGGCAAGACCAGCTTGATCAATGCGCTGCAGTTTCTACTGATCATCGACCGGCGTCGCATGGATTTCGGCGCGCACGAGCTCGACACGAGCCGGCGCTTCTACTTCCCCAACAACAGCGCTTACATTCTGCTCGAAGTGGCGTTGCCAACCATGGGCACCGTGGTGCTCGGCTGCGTCGGTAAAGGTGTCAGCCACGACTACGAGTATTTCGCCTACAAGGGCGAACTGAATCTGGACGACTTTCGCCTTCCGGATGGCACCACGGTGCAGCAGCCACAGTTGAAGGCTCATATGGCCCAGCTCGGTCGTCTGGTGTTCTCCTATGCGTCAGCAGAGTTTGCGGATGCCTTGTATGGCGGTCGCCGCCGACGCGACGAGTCTGCTCCCGACTTCACCGTGTTCAAGCTGGAACAGTCGAGCCACGCAGCCGTATTCCAGAAAGTATTGACCCGAACACTGCGCCTGGACCGTTTGAACTCCAACGAGGTGAAGGCGTATCTGCTGGAGATATTCCGCAACGACCTGCCCGATGCCAACATCGACTTCAAGGCCGAGTGGGACAAGGCGTTTGCAGAGGTGAATGCGGAGCGCGCACAGTACGATGCGGCAATGCGACAACGCCCACGCATTGCACAGCTGGAAAGCGACCAGCGTCAACGCCTGATCTTGCGTGGCAAATTGCTTCACTTCCGCCCGCTGATCGACACACGCCTGAGCGAGTGGGATGCCTTTCAGCGTAACGAGCATGCTTCACTGACGAAGCGCCTGGCCGACGTCGAGGCGCAGGAAAACCGCCAGCAGGAACGAGACCGGGAGTTGGTCAGGAACCAGTTGGAGGCCCAAGGCCAGCTCAAGCATCTCGACTCGGAAACAACGCGCTATGCAGAGCTCTCGCGCAGGTTCGAACTGGTCAGCGCTCGGGAGATTCTCGAGCAGCATTTGAAGGATGCCCGCACCAAGTATGAGGCGCAGGCGGCACTGGTCGTTAATGCCAGTAGTCGCAGCGTGGCAGCGATCCAGCGCGACATCGATGCGAACCGGAAACAGCTTCAGCAGCGCAAAGGCCAGCTGGAAACCCTCACCGACAACCTGTATCTGCGCTTGCAGGAAACGCTGGACAAGGAGGCGCTCGACGGACTCAACCTTGTGTTCGCGCAACAGACGATGACACTGCCGCCGAGTGCGTTTGACATCAGTACGGATGCGCTCAGATCCTGGTTGAGTATCACTGATACAGAGGCCGTCGCACTCCCCGGTTTGAGGATCCGACTGGACGGTCTCGTTCCACAGCACACACAAGAGTCGCGTGAGCAGATTCTGGAACGATTGAACGAGTTGGAGACGGCCACGACCGACCTTCGACACCAACTCGAGGCTGCGCAGGCGATCGATGCAGCAAGAGCCAGCAAGGTGGCACTTGAGAAGCGCGTCCGTGACATCGAACGCGAGATCGAGGCATACGACGAGCTTTTGCGGCTGCGCGCAACGCAGAATGAGCGCTCGGAGCAAATCGCTCAGCTGCGTGCCCGGATCGAAGAAATTCAACGTCAGCTCGAGGGTGCCAAGGATGAAGCCCAACGCCTGCGAAAGGAGCATAGCGACATCCGGGCGCAGATCACCAGACTTGAGGATCAGCACAAGCAGGTCGTGCAGTCACGCAACCGGCGTAATGACGATGCGCCGATTTTCGGCATGCTTGCGGATCTGCCCCACCAAGTGTGGATGGGAAGTGGTGAAGTCGAACTCTCGGAACTGGTGGACGCCCTTCAGACCTACCATCAGGACTGCCGCAACCTGATTCAGCTCGACGAGCGCATGCAGGGCCATCTTGCCACCCTGCACGAGGCAGGACTCACAAAGTACCAGTTTGCGGACAGCCCGGAGAACGAGATCGAACGCATCATCGCGTTTGCCGCTCACCTCGCGCAGGAGGCCGAGGCGTTGGAGCGCAAGGCAAGAACGGCGGTGGTGAATGTGACTGCCTGCCTGCGCGAGCTTCGAGACGGCTTGCTCACCTTCAAGAGCAAGATGCGCGAGTTCAACCGACTGATCAGCCGTCGGCAACTGTCGGACCTGTCGGTGTTCAAGATTGAACCCGTTGACGAGACGCCTCTGGTCGAGGCGATCGAACAGCTGATCAGTACCGCCGAGCAGGCCGAGAGCGGTGAGACCTTCAAGCTCTTCGACCACCAGAACGTCCTCGACGACGCCACCCTGAACCGCGCCAAGACTTTGTTGATAGAAGAAGGTGCGGCACGCGGCTGTCTGCGCGTGGAGCATTTCTTCCGCCTCGAGTTCATCGTCGGCAAGACCGGAGCCGCGGCGGAGTCGTTCAGCGACATCGACAGCGCCGCATCGAACGGCACGGTGCTGATGGCGAAGCTCGTGACCGGGCTTGCGCTCCTGCACCAGATGAAGGACAAGCGGCACAAAGTCCAGGCAGTGTGCTACCTCGACGAAGCCTCAGCGCTGGACCCGCGCAATCAGCGCAGCCTGATCGAAACGGCGGAAGACTTCGGCTTTGCGCTCATCTTTGCCTCCCCGACCCCGCTGATCACGGCGCGCTACTGTGTGCCCATCACCAGCCGCGAGGGACGGAACACGATCAGCCGGCAGAACTGGCAGACCATCGAGCCGCTGGAAGCCGCAGGTGCGACCGGATGAGCCGACCCCTCGCCACCGCACTGGATAAACTGCTGGGCCAGTTGGGCGATGCCCCGTCGAGCCTCTTCACAGCCGAACAGCGCAAATCGCTGGAGATCTTCAGCAGACAGACCGGTTGCGTGAAGATGCGCCCCCAGGGACGCGGGGTCGTCTTCACTGTGACCGATCGTGCCGCCCTTGAGACGCACCTGCGTAGCCACCGCCCTGAATCGGCCGAGTCTCTCCCCGAGAACCTGCCTCAACGCGCCACCAACGTCGCAACGCACCGCGACAGCAAGGCACGCGGTGCGGCCCACGCGGTTCACTACCTGTTGCTAAAGGCAGCCGGCGAGAATGTCCATTGGACGCATTCCGACGGTCGCGTGCTCGACCTTTCGTCGGTAACCGCAGCAGCCGGCGCTGGTGTACTGGCCATCCAGAACGGTGATGGCTGGACGTCGAATCAGCCACTGTGGCTCGTCGAGAATCAGGCGCTTTTTGACCGCACCGACTGGCTTCCGAACGATACGCGGGCAAGCATCGCCTACTACGCGGGTCAACTTCCGGCGCGCGTCCTTTCCTGGCTTTCCAACGTCGCACGCGCTCCGGAAGTTGTGTTGTTTCCGGACTACGATGGCGTCGGGCTACAGAACTACGTCCGGCTGCGTGACCACTGCAAGTCACCCTGCCTGTTCTGGTTGATGCCGGGCTGGCGGGAGTTGCTGGTCAAGTATGGGAGCAACCGGGTTTGGCAGGACACGCACGCGGAGTTTCTCGCTGCGACGCAACGGCTCTTACGCCTGGCTGCACCTCCCGAGTTAATCGAACTGTGCGAGCTCATGAGCCGGGAAGGGCGCGCCCTTGAGCATGAGGCCGTCTGGCTGTGACGTTACTGTACTTTGGGCTCCTTGCCCCAATCGACCTCGTCTAACCGGGTGAGGTCAGTAATGTGTCCTTCATCTTGTGGTTACGGGAATGGGGCCCCGATCTGAGCCATGCATGCTGGAACGGCAAGCATGGAAGCGATAGCGCAACCGACTGGCAAGAGACATTATGAAAATCGGCTTCGAGAACTTCCAGGCTTTATCGGGCTACCAGGAGATCGA
>DAOMNN010000008.1:0-28161 GCA_035443825.1 Rhodocyclaceae bacterium
TGTCCGAAACACCCGGCGGCACCGAGTGGATCGGCCCGCCGTTGGGCGCACACACTGACGAAGTGCTACGCGAACTCGGTTACTCCGACGCCGACATCGCGACGCTCAGAAGCGCGAAGGCGGTATGAGCCATCGTCCCGGTCCGGCGCTCCGGACCAGCAACTGCCTGCCGTCAGCGCAGCCGCTTCAGAAGCGCTTCCGCACCGGGATAGCGATCACGTCCGATCGCAAACTTGCGCGCATGCGCGGTCCATGAACCGCCACTGGCGAGGGCATCGATGAAACCACGCCTGTCCACGATCCAGCTACCACCGAACAGGGTGACACCCCGGCTGAAGCTCGGATCGGGAATGCAGCCTGCACCGGGACCGATCATGGCGAACGTCGTTGCGGCCGAGCAACAGGCGAGCATCCGCTCCAGCGTGTCGTTGAGCAGGATCGTGCTGGTCGACAGCACCTTGTTGCAGCCGGCAAGTTCCTCGGGATCGAGCGTGACGCGATAGCCGGGGTGTTCACCGGCAAGCTCCGGCTTCAGTTCCACTACGGTCAATGCCGCACCCGCTGCGACAACACGATCGATCAGCGGCGTGAAAAGACCGATCATTCCGACGTGATCGCCGGGTTGTGGGTCGAGTTGCCCTATCGAGTCGCCACTCTTGTCCGGAACGTAAGCCGCCCGATCGAGGAAACACCGCGACAATGCATTGACGGCGGCGAAGCCGAGGGTGCGCTCCACCCCCGTGCCCGCGACATATCGACGCGCCGCATCGAGCGCATCCGATCCGACCAGCCCGAACCGGTCCGGCGAGGCTGCCAGGCGATCAAGCGTGTCATCGAGCAACACATACGAGAGCCCGAGCGATCCGTCGTCGAGCTCCACGGCGCAGAACTCGCCCTGTTTGGTGCCCGCCAGTTCGGCCGGAGGCAGGTGAAGCGCCTTCACCCGCGGTGGCGGAGCCGCCTGTGTAAAACGGTCCAGCAGGCTGATCAGTTCGGTTGCAAAGCTCATCTTGTTCCCGGGATTGCCGACGTGTGAGACAGAATAGCAAGTAGCGCGTCAGTTGCGCGAGCGCCGCCCGGCACGTACGGCCTGCGACGCTTCGGCGCCTGAGAGCGTAGCGTTGCGGTTCTCCGGCGTCCTCAACGCCCCGGGGAAATAGTTCGCAGTCAGACTCATCGAATCCACCGGCGACGGACTGTCCGACCCACCGAAGCGGCGCCAGTCGCGGACCCAATGGATGTCGTCGGCCAGCTCCAGCATGCCGATCGTTTCACGGTCACCGATCAGCACGCCCTGAACCCGCAAGCCAGTCTCCAGGCGCACCCGCTCCAGACGTTGCGCGAGTGCCGGCGTGGCCCCGAACTCCCCGTCCGACGCGATGAGCAGATCGGCCATGCGCCAATCCTCCTGTTCCAGGCGTGCGATCGCGCACTCGAGCGGCGCACCGATGTCGGTGCCGCCGCAAAAGCTCTGGCCAAGGAAACGCGTCAATCGCTCGAGTCCGTCCGCATCGAGGGTCAGAGCCATGTCCACGACCTCGTCCGGACCACTGAATGCGAACACATGGCAGGCGCGCCGCTGCGCATGTGCCGCCCGCACGGCTTCGAGCACCACCGCCTTCGCCACGGTCTCCGCGCCGCCCTGCATCGACCCGGACGTATCCACGCAGATCAGCATCGGCCCCCTCTCCAGGCGCTCCGCGCGCGGGTTCGCGCGCATCGCACGCATGACAGGCCCGCATTCCGGGCGGATCTCGCAAATGCGGTCATCATCCTCGTAGGTCAGGAGAGTTCGCTCGGCACGCCGCGCGTGCCACACCAGACGCAAGCGCGGATGGGCGAGCATCATCGTCTCGGCCGGGAGCATGCGCGCGATCCGCTGCGAGCGGTGGACTCCGCGCGTCTCGCCGGGCATGTCCGGAACCTTCACCGCACGGCGTATTTCATGCAGCGCCATGGTCGGCTCTGTGGCTTGCACTCTTGCGGGAGATGGCGTCGCGACATCCTGTACACGCTGCACCCGGCCCAGTTGACGAATGATGCGCGCGAGCTCGGGCAAGCGGGCGATCTGTTCGCGGATGCGCACCACCTCCTGCCAGCCGCTGCTGCGTAGCAGGCCATGCAGCATGTCCCAACGCACATTCTTCAACAGGTCCCCGAGGTCCCCGAAAATATCGACCAGGGCGCGCATGTCTCCGCAACGGGCCGACCAGTCCGCGGCGAATGCATCCAGCGCCATCGTCACCGCTTGTGCCTGACTCGCGCCACGGTCAACGTAGTCGACGATCAGATCGAGGTGAAACAACAGGCTTTGCAGCACGGTGTCGGTGAGTTCGACATTTCGGGCGCACCACGCCGGAAGATCCAGTTCGCGGAACCGTGCGCACAGCAAGTCCGAGCACAGGGTATCGGGCCAAAGCACGGCACCGTCGCCGGGCAACCGTCCGGCAAGCAAGGCGTCGCGCCACTGTTCGAGGCCGGCGAGGCGGGATTCAAGTTGCCCCTGCGAATTCGTCAGCCCGCCCAGCCACAGGCGCCGTGCAAGGCGTTCGAGCGGCGCGAGCGGCGTCTCGAGCGTTTCGAACATCACCGGGTGCGGCAAGGTATCGCTGGCCATGAGTCTACGTCAGGCCGAAAGTGGATCATGAATAACGGGCGCCGGAACGACGCCGGGATCCTCCGCCAGACGCGGCAGTGCCTGGAAGCCTGCACGCGCCGCAAGTGCGCGCGCACGCAGGCTGTCGATGGCCGCACCCGTTCCGACAAGGTTCGCGTCTACGCGCGCAGCGACGACTTCATTCATCCAGACGCTTCCCGCCACGTAGGCAGCAAGATCCTCACGCCGTCGTATGAGCTCCGCCTTGTATGCGTCGATGCGCCCGAGCAGCGCATCGATCTGGGCGGTGCGTGCGCTCACGTGCGATTGTCCATAGCGGCGTTTGCGCGCGTAGGTCATGCGCAGAGCCTGCGAGCCCCCCTTGGCGTCGCCTACGCTGTCAGACAGATTGTCGGCCGAGAAACGCAGACGGCCCGATTCGTCATAGTCCAGATCGTTGGCCTCCCGCTCGACTGCGAACTGCGCTTCGAATGCTTCCACGACCCGGGTCAGACGCGGCGGCGAGAAGGCCTCGCACACCCCGAGGCGACTGGCGAGCCACCCGGACACCATGTCCTGCCCGCTCGGTTCGGCCGCCACGCACCACGGCAACAGCCACAGGTCCCAGTCGGAGATCGCGTCGCGCCCCTCGCTCGCGCAGGCAATCTTCATCAACCGTACGATCTTCACCCAGCGACGATCGGACACGAAGATCCGTTGCTCCGTACCTTCAAGCCAGGAACGCAACTCGATCAGCAGGTCGGCAACGCCATCGGGCAAGTGCACGCTCGCCGCGCTGCGCGCCAGCGCAGCCAGTTCGTGCACGTCCAGCGCATCGTCCGGGTCGATTGCATCCACTCCGGAGGACAGGTCGAGCAGTTGTCGAAAGCCACCCGCACTCACCGGGCTCACTCGCAGGCGCATCAGGAATCGGTCGAAGAACGCTTCGGCCACCTCGTCGTCAGGCACCTCGTTGGTGGCGCCGATCACGCTGATCAGCGGGCAGCGCATGCGACCCGCGCCATTGTCGAACTCGCGCTCATTGAGCAGGGTCAGGAGCGCATTGAGGATGGCGCTGTTGGCGCGGAACACCTCGTCGATGAAGGCGATCGACGCATCGGGCAGGAAGCCCGCAGTGTGGCGTTCATAACGGTCCTGCTCGAGCGCACTGATCGAGAGCGGCCCGAACAGCTCTTCCGGCACCGAGAAGCGCGTCAGGAGACGTTCGAAGTAGCGCGCATCGCGAAATGCGTGGTGCAGGCGCCGCGCCAGCTCACTCTTTGCGGTACCGGGCGGCCCGATCAGCAGCGTATGCTCGCCGGCAAGAGCCGCGAGCAGGGCAAGATGTATCTCGCGGCGGCGCTCGACGAGGCCGGTCTCGAGCTTATCCAGCAATCGCGCCAGTTTCACTGGCAGGTCTTCCAAAGTCGTCCTCCCTTGCTCGCGCCATGAGCCATCCGATCCCGGTTCCGAAGAATGGCAGTCAATCATAGCGGATCGGCGTCGATGAAGCCGGCGCCCTGGTCGGGCGACCGTGCCCCGAACGCACCGGCGCCAGTTGTGACCGACGCAACACTCACACTTCGCGCGGCACACTCACGCAGGCTGCCGTCCCGCCACCCTGACGCGGCCTGAGCTCCACTTTCCAACCGTTGGCATCGGCGAGTTGGCGCACGATCGCCAGACCCAGTCCGCTGCCGCCGGTTCGACTGCTGCGTGACGGCTCCAGGCGATGAAACGGCCGGAACACGGCTTCGCGCTCGTCCTCGGGAATCCCCGGACCGCGATCGAGCACGCAGATCTCCGCATAGCCGTCCAGGATGCGATATTCGATGTCGATCGGTTGCCCGGACCCATAGCGGGTAGCGTTCTCGATAAGATTCGATACGATACGCCTGAGTGCCAGTGGCCGAACACGCAGGCGGCAATCCGGCCCCTTCCGCCCACGAATCTCGGCACCGGCCTGTGTAAACTCTGCGGCGACATCAGCGAGAACGTCGCACAGGTCGAGTTCGACCGATTCCTGCTCGGCGAAGTCACGGCTGACTTCCAGACAGCGCGCGATCAGTTCGTTCATCGAGTCGACGTCGCGCACGATGCGCCCCAGCAGATCACGGTCGGGTTTCTCGGAGAGCATTCCCAGCGCGAGCCGGATACGTGCCAGCGGCGAACGCAGATCATGCGAAATACCGGCAAGAAGCGTGGTTCGGTTGGCCAACAGCTCTTCTACCTGCTCACCCATGCGGTTGAATTCGCGCGCCAGGGTGGCGAGCTCGATCGGACCGGACTCCACGAGTGGCTCCGGCCTGCGACCCTCACCGATCCGCTGCGTCGCCGAGGCCAGTCGCGCCAGGGGCGCGATCAACCACCGCGCCAGCCAGGCAGAGGTGACGAGCGTCACGAGAATCCCGACCGTGAGAATCAACACCGTGGCGAACCAAGGTCGTACGTCGACGCGGCCGGCCGGAAATCCGACACGCACTGTCGCCTCCCCCGGTCGGTCCACCGGGATGTCCGCCCAGTACCATTCTTGGCCGTCCTCCGCGATACTGGCTGCAAGCTCGATTCTTTCGCCGACACGGGCGCTCAGGCTCGATTCGAGTAACTGAAAATACGGAAGGAACCTGGCGAACGGCGTTGCCTCGCCAGCAGGATCCTGCACCTGGATACGATGAAGACGTCCGATGCGCTCCTGCAGCCAGGGACGCTCGCTCTCCGGCTCGGCCTTCCAGGTTTCTGCCGTGCTGACCAGGAGCGCAGCAAAATCGCCTGTGGCGTGACGCCCCAAGGGTTCGAGCGCAAAAGCGACGATGACTGCGATAGTGAAGATCTGGAAGGAAAAGGAGACCACCGCAATCACCAGGGCGGTCCGCCCGAACAGTGTGCGGGGGACGATCATGCCTTGACCGGGCCACCCGGCGAAAAGAGGTACCCCTCACCCCAGACAGTACGCAGATAGATCGGATGAGAAGGATCATGTTCGATCTTGCGCCGCAATCGCGTCACCCGGACGTCAACCATGCGGTCGAATGGGGCGCGCTCGTAACCCTTCAGGAGATCGACCAGGGCGTCGCGGCTGAGCACACGGTCGGGGTTTTCGATCAGCACCTTGAGCAAGGAAAATTCCGCGCCCGAGAGTTCGACTTCCTCGCCGTTGCGCGTCAACCGATGCCTCTCGAGATCGACTTCGAAGGGACCGAAGTGGCGTACGCGCCCCTTCGCCGCGGGCGGTTGGGCGCGGCGCAGCACCGCCGCGACCCGTGCCAGCAGTTCGCGGTGACTGAACGGCTTGGGCAGGTAGTCGTCGGCGCCGACCTCGAGACCGACGATGCGGTCGACCTCCTCGCCGCGTGCCGAGAGCATGATGATCGAAGGTCCGCCTCGACCGCCGAGCTCGCGCGCAAGCGAGAGTCCGTCCTCCCCCGGCAGCATCACGTCGAGCAGCAGCAGATCGACCGGGTGCGCTGCCAAATACCGCTTGGCGGCCGCCGCATCACCCACCCCCGCGACATCGTAGCCATTGTCGGTGAGATAGCGCACCAGCAGCTCGCGCAGATCCTCGTCGTCATCCACCACCAGTATGCGACTGCGACTTTGGGCCATTCCGTTCCTTTGAAACAGCTTGAAACACCTTGTAACCATGACGGCTTCCTTGCAACACCCCGGAAACCGCTCCCCCCTACTGTGTGCTTGAGGAAAACATAACACATCAGAGGAGGTGCAAAGGTGAGGAACGTATCAAGAGTCACGCTCGCCGCAGCGACGGCAATGATGGCGGCCTGCTTCACGCTTCCCGCCCTCGCTCAGGCGCCGTCCGAAGCGGACATGCAGCGCGGCAAGGCATTCATGCAGAAGAGCATGGCCATGATGACGCCTGAGCTGCTCGAAAAAGCCAAGGCACTGCCGCCCGAGATCCAGCAGTTTCTGCTCAAGGTGGCCATCAAGCACAAGTTGCACAGCGACACGCTGACGCTCACGCAGGTGATGCAGGAGATTCTCGCGGACTATCTGACGGTCGGTACGGCAATCGCCAGCGACAACCGCGAAATGGCCGCCGATGCGGCCCGTCGCATCGCGAACCACCGTCTGCCACGCGGGGGAATGCTCCCTTACCTGCCCCTGGACAAGGTGAACGGCGAGGATCTCTCCGTGTTGCCGGCCATGGAGCAGGTGGTCGAGGGCGGCGCGATGAAGCTGGCGGAAGCTGCGGAGAGCGGCGACATGGCGGCCGCAGCGCGCCACTACGGGGACATCACGTCCGGTTGCGTCGCGTGCCATGCCCATTTCCGCGGCCAGCCGGGCGTCTCGCCGCGTCTGAAGTAATCCTGTCCTTGGGGGGAAACAGCATGACGGTCGATCGCATCGTACATCTCGTCGCGGGCCTGATGGTGTTGCTGGGCCTGGCATTGACACACTTCACGCATCCCTACTGGGTCGCCCTGCCGGCCTTCGTGGGATTGAATCTGGCGCAAAGCGGAATCACCAATTTCTGCCCGCTCGCCTTCTTTCTGAAGAAAGCCGGCATCAAGGAAGGGGACTGTTGTTCATAGGCCATACAGACACTGAGGGAGGGGGACAACATGAAAACAAGCTACAAGCTGACGATTTCGGCGGCCGCGGTCGCGGCCGCGCTGGGTCTGTCCGGGCAGGCGGCGGCTGCGAACTGGGTGATGGCCCAGGCGATGGAGCCACCGAGCACGACCCACCGCTTTTTCGGCGTGGGACAGCTGTCCTACACGAACAATTATGGCTGCGACCGTCTGGACGGCATGGTGAATCCCGGTACCGGTTCGCCCACGACAGCACACGGTTTGCTCAACGGTTCGTACAACGCCCTTTGCCGCGTCGGCCCGAGACTGCGCGACAGGGCCGACGCGATCAATCTGGACAACCTGGCGATCGGCCTGCGCGGCAATCTCATTCCGGGCAAGATCAATTACTTCCTGATGATCAACGCCGGCATGAACGCCGCCAACTACGAGCCGCTCGATACCTCGCGCGCCCGAACCCTGAGCGTGACCGACGCGACCATGACCTTCAGCTACATTCCCGGCGTGCGCGTCCGGGCGGGCCTGATGCGCAAACCGGGCCCGGAGGAGCTCTACCAGGCCGTCGATGTGAACAGCTACATCTGGCCATCCGACTTCATCGCGCGCGTCCAGACCGAGAAGTTCGTCCGCACCAACTCCAAGGGCACCACGCCCATTCCCGGACAAAGTGACGGCACGTCCTCTTTCAGCGGTTACGACGCTGACGCCGGGCGCGACTGGGGCATCCAGTTCTTCGACGCCTTCAAGTCCGGAAAATGGACCCACACCTACGCGGTCATGTTCGGCAACGGCAGCGGCATTCACAAGATCAGGGACTACAACAGCAAGAAGGACCTGAACCTCTACCTCTCCAGCGAATATGACCTGCCTGGAGGGAAGGGTCCACACAAGCACGGCGTCAAGCTGTACGGCTACCATCAGCAAGGCACGCGCAACTTCGAGATCAACTCCAGGGGCGATCTGAGCCGCGATTTCGACTTCACCCGCTACGGGTTCGGCGTCAAGGCGGTCGGCCCGATCTTCGGCGAGGGGCGCGGCAAACACCGTCTCGGGTTCGAGTTCATGCACGCGAACGGGATGATCTTCGTTGCGCCCACCGGCAACGTGGTGGATGAAGCCTTCGGCGGCCAGATCCAGATTGCCGCTGAGAAGGGCAACAAGGCGCGCGGAGTCACGCTGGACTACGGCTACTATCTCAACGAGAAATGGCAGTTCGACATCCGCTACGCGCAGCACGATCTGCTTTACGCCACGGCCGACAACAACTTCTGGCGCCCCGAAGACAAGCGGGTCGTAAAGCAGCTCACGCTCGGCACGACCTATCACTTCACTCCGCAGACGCGGCTGACGTTCAACATCGAGGCCCGTGACGCCAAGGCACCCAACCGGGTCACCTCCCTGCCGAACGATGCTGCCAATGAACGCGCGACAAGCAATGCCCGCACCGTGACCGGGGCGGTCGGCGCGCGCTTCGGCTTGCGGGTCACCCATCAGTTCTGAGCAGGAGCGAGACATGACAAGGCTCTTCCGTCTCTCCACCGCGATCGTCGTCCTGCTTGGCTTGACCCATGCAGGCACGGTCCCGGCACAGGCGCCGGCCGCGAACTATTCGGCATTTCCCTGCCTGAGCTACACCCTGCCCTGCGGCAAGATCCCGACCCGCAAGCCGGTGCAGAAGGCGCTGGAAGGGCCGCTCAACGGCGATCCCGCACGCGGCAAACAGATCGCACAGGCACGCAATCGCGGTAACTGTCTGGCCTGTCATGCGATGAAGGAAGGTACTCAGCCGGGCACGCGCGGCACCGACCTCAGGTCTTTCGGCAACACGCAGCGCAGCGATGCCGAAGCGTATGCGATGGTGTATGACATGCGGACGATCAACCCGGACACGCTGATGCCGCCATTCGGCACCAACGAAATCCTCAACGACCAGGAAATCCGCGATGTGGTCGCGTTCCTGCAGTCTTCGAAGTAGGAGGAGCACCATGTCTGTGAAGATGCATACGCTCGCCGTCGCGCTCACGGCAAGCCTGGTCGGTACCGCCGTTGTCGGCGCCGCGTCGGGCGAGGAGTTCTATCGCGAGCGCTATCCGGACGCGAAGATCGACCCGACCAAAGGGGTCGAGGGTGACGTGGACTCGAGCAACACGATCCAGTACTGGCGAACGGAGGAAGCGCTCGAACGCCACAGGGACTGGGCCGAAGACCCCGACAACCAGTGGAAGCTCAACTACAAGCATATGGATCTCGATCGCATCGACCTGCACCCGGGCCACCTCGCGGTCGATGAGGGCGAGGACATGGTGGCCGGGCTTGCCCGGCGCGACCCCGCCTTCCTGATCTGCCTTGGCGAAGGTTCGGGCGATCTCGCGGGCAAGGCGGCAAGCTATCCGAAGTACGACGCGGCACTCGATCGCATCATGACCGTCGAGGGACGCATCGAGCATTGCGCGAAGAGCGTGCTCGGCGAAGAAATCAAGATCGGTTCGCCGGCCAACACCACGATGTCCGTCTATTTCAAATCGCTCAGTGCCGGCATTCCGATCGCGGTCGACATCGCCGACCCCAGGATCATGGAAGCCTACCGACGTGGCGAAAACCTGTACTACACGAAATCCGGCCAGCTGAACTTCGCATGTGCTTCCTGCCATTCTCCGGGAAGCATCATGGGCCAGAAATTGCGCGGTGAAACGCCGACCTCGTCGTTCGGTGACATGGCGCACTACCCGACCTACCGCACGCCGGTCGGCGCGCTGGAGTCCATCCATGAGCGTTTCATTCGCTGCCAGGGGCAAATGCGCTCGATGCCGTCCAAGCCGGGCGAACCCATCTACACCGACCTGGAAGTCTTCATGACCGTCCTGTCGAACGGCTACCCGGTCTCCGTTCCCTCGGCGCGTTAGTCCGGGCAATTGTCAGAGGAGTCATTACAAAGTGAACAAGCTTCGAAGATTGTTGTTGAAGAGTGGCGGCGCCAGCGGTGCCGTAGCGATCGTGCTGGCGGCCGGCTTGCTGCGTCCCTCGCAGGTGTTTGCGCTTGAACGCAACATTAACGCGTTCGAATCGAAATCGGTCGCCGACGTGTTGAAGCTCCTTGGCGCCGCGGACGCCGCGGCGAGCCAGGACATCATGATCAAGGCGCCCGAAATGGCCGACAACGGCATGGTGGTGCCGATCGAGGTTACAAGCCGGATTCCCGGCGCCACTTCGATCACCCTGCTGGCAGAGAAAAACCCCTTCCCGCTGGTTGCGCATACCGAGTTCTCCGGCGGAGCAGCCGCCTATCTCAACACCCGCATCAAGTTGAGTCAGAGTTCACCGATCACCGTCGTGGTCACCGCCGGTGACAGGAAGTACGTGGCCAGCACGGAGGTCAAGGTCACCATCGGCGGCTGCGGCGGCTGATCAACGGCATCAACGAACTGAGGAACAGACAATGTCAGGAGCAATGAAGATCCGGGCCAGGATGAAGGACGGGATAACCGATGTCGCAGTGCTGATGATGCACCCGATGGAAACGGGTCAGCGCAAGGACCCGCGCACCGGCCAGACCATTCCGGCGCATTTCATCCAGAAGGTCACGGCAGCCGTCAATGAAAAGCAGGTACTCGTCGCCCAGTGGGGCGCAGCGGTTTCGAAGAACCCACTGCTCGGCTTCCGCGTCGAGGGAGCCACGGCGGGTGACAAGCTGGTGATCACCTGGGAGGACAACCTCGGCGAGAAGTCACGCGCAGAGGCGACCATCGCCTGATCGGGCAAACAGAACGGGATAGAAAAAATGAACATGAGACACAAGCGTTTCGCCGGTGCCGCGCTTGGCACCCTGGTCATTGCATTTGCAGCCTTGACCGGCGCTCACCAGAGCGAAGCCAGCGCCAAGGAAGCAGACACCAAGGCATCCGTCGACATGCGCACGCCGCTCGTGCTCGGCGATGCCGACCGTCACCTCGTCCTCGACGAGATGCGCAATTTCCTCCTCGCGCTGCAGTTGATCACCGACGCCCTCAAGCGCGAGGACATGCAGGACGTTGCCGCCGCTGCGCGCAAGATGGGTAGCGGTGCCGCCAACGAGATTCCGCCGGAAACGGTGGCCTTGCTGCCGGAATACTTCATCGAACTGGCCGGCGAAACGCATACCGCGTTCGATCTGATCGCAATGGACGCCGAGGTCATGGACGACCAGATGCACACGGTGTCCCAGATCAGCGAACTGCTGATGCGATGCAACGCGTGCCATGCGACGTACCAGATCCGGCTGGACCACTGACAGGACCTGCAAACGTGGGAGGTCGTGAATAGGCCGTCAGACCGGATTCGGAGGGGACAGGGAAGCGCTGTCGTCTGCGCTGCAACCCCCTCCCGTCACTCGACCGCAAACGCGCGCAGGACCTGCCGCTCGGGGGTCGAGCACGCAAAGCGGGGACCTATCCGGTCAGGCCCGCGACAGCCTGGAGCATGGCCGCACCCAGCACCGCAGCCGACTGCGCACCCGATACGCCGAGGCTGCGGTCGATGATGAAATACGGCACGCTGGTGATGCCCTGGCGATGAATCTGGCTCGCCATGCGCTTGACCGCACTCACGTCCTGATCGGACTCCAGATACGCGATCACGGCCTCGCGCCTGTCACCGCAGGCGGCTGCCATGTCAGCCAGCGTGTGGACGTCGCCGATGTCCCGGCCCTGCTGAAAATGACCCTCGAACAGCAGATCGACGAGTTGTTTCACACGTTCCGGATGATCGCCCTGTGACTGTGCGCGGTAGCTCAGGCGGTGTGCGGCCAGCGTATTGGGGCGGGTCGATATGCGATCGAAAGCAAACTGCAGCCCGTCGGGTGCCGCGGCCTCGGCAACCCGTTGCTGCACCTCGTCGGCGCCGCGCGGGCCGCCGAACTTGACCTCCAGGAACGGCCGATACGGTTCGCCTTCCGGCGGGGTGTTCGGGTTGAGGAAGAACGGCAGCCAGTTGACCCGAATCTCCACGCCCGGTCGATCACGACGAAACCCGGCGAGCGCCTTGTCGAGGCGCACCTTGCCGAGAAAGCACCATGGGCAGACGAAATCTGAAACGACATCGATATCAAGGGTCATCACGCGGTCCATTCAAGTCTTGATCAGGATTGTTGAATACAAGACGTTTCTCACGCACCCGTATTGCGGAACCCGCTTCCCAACAGGTAAACCTCCGGACTTCGATCCCTCGAAGCCTTCGGCTTGCGCACGAGCAGGGACCTGAAGTGCTTCTGCACCTCCTGCCGAAACTCCATGAACCCGGGACCCTGGAACACCTTGACGAGAAGATTGCCGCCGGCTCTGAGATGATTGATCGCAAACTCCAGCGCCAGTTCGGCGAGATGAATCGAGCGTGCCTGATCCGTCAGTTCGATGCCTGACATGTTCGGTGCCATGTCCGACAGCACCAGGTCGACCGCCCTCCCTTCCAGCCGCGATTCCAGTTCGTCGAGGACCGAGTCCTCAAGAAAGTCGCCCTGAATGAACTCCACACCGGGCAGCGATTCGACGGGCAGCAGATCGAGCGCGAAGACGCGGGTACCCGAACCGGCCCGCCGAAGCACCACCTGACACCAGGAGCCGGGGGCCGCGCCAAGATCCACGACAGTCATGCCGGCGCGCAGCAGATGATCGCGTTCGTCGATCTCGATCAGCTTGTAGGCGGCACGGGAACGATAGCCTTCGGCCTTGGCGCGTTGCACATACGCATCGTTCACGTGCTCGCTCATCCACGCTTTGCTGGTCCTGGTACGCTTCATCGGAGTAGAATCCTTGCCCCGAAAGGTTGAGAAAAATCGATGACTGAGCTGACCCCGGCGCAACGACGCGAGCTTCGCGCCAGCGCCCACCACCTGAATCCCGTCGTGAGTATCGCCGGCAAGGGATTGTCGTCCACGGTCCTCGAGGAAATCGAGCGCTCGTTGCAGGCGCATGAACTCGTCAAGATCAAGGTACACGGGGTCGAACGCCCCGAACGCGAACAACTTCTCGCGCAACTGTGCGAAGCGCTCGACGCGGCGCCGGTCCAGCACATCGGCACGATCCTGATCGTGTGGCGCAAGCGCCGGGAAGAAACCGTAGCAGATGCCGCAGCCAACCCCAAAACCGGACGTGCCGTCCGGCCTTCCAGTGCCAAATCGGCCGCGAGCTTCGCCGCGGCCGCACGCCGCGCCGCGCTTGCCCAGGCCGCGCAGGCCCGCAAAAAGCCCGCCCGCGGAGCCAGTGGCGCACGCTTCAAACCGGCGTCACCTTCGACCCGCAAGAAGTGATCGGTCAGTGCGATCAGAAAGGCCAATGCAGCAAGGTCACGGATCGCCGACTCAGATGTAGCTGACGTCGATGATCTCGTACTCCCGCACCCCACCCGGAGCCCTTACTTCCGCAATGTCTCCGGCGTACTTCCCGATCAACGCACGCGCGATCGGCGAACTGACCGAGATCTTTCCCTGCTTCACGTCCGCTTCGTCGTCACCGACGATCTGGTAGGTCACCACGTCGCCCGACTCCATGTCCTCGAGTTCGACGGTTGCGCCGAACACACAGCGTCCGTCCGCGTCGAGCAACTTCGGGTCGATGATCTGGGCGTTGGCGAGCTTGCTTTCGACCTCCTTGATGCGCCCCTCGACGAATCCCTGGCGCTCTTTGGCTGCATCGTACTCGGCGTTCTCTGAAAGGTCGCCGTGCGAGCGTGCCTCGGCGATCGCGCTGATCACTCCCGGGCGTTCGACGGTCTTGAGTCGGTGCAATTCGGCGCGCAATTTCTCCGCACCGGTAACGGTCAGTGGCGTCTTGTTCATGCTGTTTCGTTCAGTTCGGCGTGCAGCGATTGCAGGCTGTAGACTTCGAGTCCTTCGAGATGGCGCATTCCCATGCATGCCGCACGGGCGCCCTCGATGGTGGTGTAAACGGTGACCTTCGCCGCAAGCGCACTGGTGCGGATCGAGCGCGAATCCAGGATCGCCTGGCGCTTCTCCTCCACCGTGTTGATCACGAGGCAGATCTCGTTGTTCTTGATCATGTCCACGATGTGCGGCCGGCCTTCCGTAACCTTGTTGATGACCTTCACCGACAGACCGGCTGCCTCGATTGCGGAGGCCGTTCCGCGCGTCGCTACGAGCCGGAACCCGAGATCGGTCAGTGCCCGTGCGACTTCGACCGCTGCGGGTCTGTCGTAAGGCTTGACGCTGATGAAGGCGGTACCCGTACGCGGCAGACGAATCCCGGCTGCCAGCTGCGACTTGACGAATGCCTCGGCGAAACTTCGCCCCACGCCCATCACCTCGCCGGTCGATTTCATCTCCGGACCCAGAATGGTGTCCACGCCCGGGAACTTCACAAACGGGAAGACCGCCTCCTTGACCGAGTAGTAGGCCGGCACGATTTCACGTGTAACCCCCTGGCTGGCCAGGCTCTGGCCCGCCATGCAGCGTGCGGCGATCTTGGCGAGCGGCAAGCCGCACGCCTTGGACACGAAGGGAACGGTGCGCGACGCCCGCGGATTCACCTCGAGCACGTAGACGGTTGCTTCGCTACCCTCGCCCTGGATCGCGAACTGGACGTTCATCAGGCCGATCACGTCGAGCGCACGCGCCATTGCTTCGGTTTGCAGGCGCAGTTCGTCCTGCAGCGCGGCAGACAGCGTGTAGGGCGGCAGCGAGCATGCGGAATCGCCCGAATGCACGCCTGCCTGTTCGATGTGCTCCATGATGCCGCCGATGATGACCTGCTTTCCATCGGACAACGCATCGACGTCGACCTCGGTCGCATCGTTCAGAAAGCGGTCCAGCAGCACCGGCGACTCGTTCGAGACCTTGACCGCCTCGCGCATGTAGCGCTCCAGGTCACGCTGCTCGTGCACGATCTCCATTGCACGGCCACCGAGCACGTAGCTCGGGCGGACAACCAGCGGGTATCCGATCTCGGCAGCAAGCCGCACCGCCTCCTCGGGGGTGCGCGCAGTGCGGTTGGGGGGTTGCTTGAGGCCCAGTTCGTTGAGCAGGATCTGAAAGCGCTCTCGATCCTCCGCTGCGTCGATCATGTCCGGGCTGGTGCCGATGATGGGCACGCCGTTGGCCTCCAGCGCGCGTGCGCGCTTGAGCGGAGTCTGTCCGCCAAACTGTACGATCACGCCGACGGGCTTCTCGACGTGCACGATCTCGAGAATGTCCTCCAGTGTGATCGGCTCGAAGTACAGACGATCGGACGTGTCGTAGTCGGTCGAAACCGTCTCCGGATTGCAGTTGACCATGATGGTCTCGTATCCGTCCTCGCGCAGTGCCAACGCAGCGTGCACGCAGCAGTAGTCGAACTCGATGCCCTGCCCGATCCTGTTCGGACCGCCACCGAGGACCATGATCTTCCTGCGGTCGGTCGGCGCCGCCTCGCACTCCTCCTCGTAGGTCGAGTACATGTACGCGGTCGAAGTGGCGAACTCGGCCGCGCAGGTATCGACGCGCTTGAACACGGGACGTACCCCGAGGGCGTGACGATGAAGACGTACCGCCGTCTCGTCGCTCCCGAGGAGTCTTGCGAGCCTGCGGTCGGAGAACCCCTTGCGCTTGAGCTCGCGCAGTTCGCCAACCTGGATTGCCTTGAGCGAACGCCCACCAAGCGATTTCTCGGTGAGGACGATGTCTTCGATCTGGGCGAGGAACCACGGGTCGATGCGGGTAAAGCTGAACACCTCCTCGCGCGTGTATCCCTCGCGGAAAGCCTGGCCGACGTACCAGATACGCTCGGCACCGGGGCTGGTCAGTTCGCTCTCGAGATTCTCCCGGTCGGTCTCGACTTCGTCCAGCCCATAGGCGCCGACTTCCAGGCCGCGCAGCGCCTTCTGGAAGGACTCCTGAAATGTACGACCCATGGCCATGACCTCGCCCACCGACTTCATCTGCGTGGTGAGCCTGTCATTGGCAAGGGGAAACTTCTCGAATGCGAAACGCGGAATCTTGGTCACCACGTAGTCGATCGACGGTTCGAAGGAAGCCGGCGTCGCGCCCCCCGTGATGTCGTTCTTGAGTTCATCGAGCGTGTAACCCACCGCAAGCTTGGCCGCAACCTTCGCGATCGGGAAACCGGTCGCCTTGGATGCGAGTGCTGACGAACGGCTAACGCGCGGATTCATCTCGATCACGATCATGCGCCCGTCGTCGGGGTTGATCGCGAACTGCACGTTGGAACCCCCGGTATCCACGCCGATCTCGCGCAGAACGGCAATCGACGCATTGCGCAGAAGCTGATACTCCTTGTCGGTCAGCGTCTGTGCAGGCGCCACCGTGATCGAGTCGCCAGTATGCACGCCCATTGGATCGAGGTTTTCGATGGAACACACGATGATGCAGTTGTCGGCGCGATCGCGAACGACTTCCATCTCGTACTCTTTCCAGCCGATCAGTGATTCCTCGATGAGGAGTTCGTTGGTCGGGCTGGCCTCGAGCCCGCGCTTGCAGATCTCCTCGAACTCTTCGAGGTTGTATGCAATGCCGCCGCCCGTCCCCCCCAGCGTGAACGACGGGCGGATGATCACCGGAAAGCCGATCCCGCCCTGCACCTGAAGCGCCTCTTCCATGCTGTGGGCAATTCCGGAGCGTGCCGAGCCGAGGCCGATGCGAGTCATCGCATCCTTGAACTTGAGCCGGTCCTCGGCCTTGTCTATGGCCTCGCGCGAGGCGCCGATGAGTTCCACGCCGTACTTCTCGAGCACGCCGTGGCGCGCCAGATCGAGCGCGCAGTTGAGCGCAGTCTGACCGCCCATGGTCGGCAGGACCGCATCGGGGCGTTCCTTGTCGATGATGCGTTCGACCACCTGCCACGTGATCGGCTCGATATAGGTCACATCGGCCGTCCCGGGATCGGTCATGATCGTCGCGGGGTTGGAGTTGACGAGGACGACACGATAGCCTTCTTCGCGCAGCGCCTTGCACGCCTGTGCCCCCGAATAATCGAATTCGCACGCCTGGCCGATGACGATCGGGCCGGCGCCGATGATGAGGATGCTCTGTATGTCTGTGCGCCTGGGCATTGCCTAACCTCGGTATTCCAACGAAAGGCGGCAGCCGGAGCTGCCGCCCAAGATCATTTTGTCGCTTCGAGCAATTTCACGAAACGGTCGAACAGATAGGCCACATCGTGCGGCCCGGGACTGGCCTCCGGATGCCCCTGGAAGCAGAACGCCGGCACGTCGGTCCGCGCGAGTCCCTGCAGACTTCCATCGAACAGGGAGATGTGGGTGGGACGCAGATTGTCCGGGAGCGAATCCGGATCCACCGCAAAACCGTGGTTCTGGCTCGTGATCAGCACTTGCCCGGTATCGAGATCCTTGACCGGATGGTTCGCGCCGTGGTGCCCGAACTTCATCTTCACCGTTCGCGCGCCCGAAGCGAGTGCGAGCAACTGGTGGCCGAGACAGATACCGAAGGTCGGAACCCCTTGTGCGAGAAACTCGCGAATTGCCGCGATCGCGTAATCGCACGGCTCGGGGTCACCCGGCCCGTTGGACAGGAAGATGCCGTCCGGCGACAGTGCGAGGGCTTCGGCCGCGGGCGTTTGCGCCGGCACCACGGTCAGTCGGCAACCGCGGCTCGCGAGCATGCGCAGGATGTTGCGCTTCACGCCGAAGTCGTAGGCAACCACGTGGAACCTGGCGTCGCCGGGCGTCCGGTAGCCGCCTTCAAGCGCCCATTCCCCCTCCGACCAGGAATGCGCTTCAGCAACGCTGACCACCTTTGCCAGATCCATTCCCGCCAGCCCGGGGAAGTCGCGGGCAGCCGCGACGGCCCCGTCCACATCGATCGCAGAACCGTCCCCGGGCGTGACGATGCACCCCGCCTGCGCCCCCTTCTCGCGCAGGATGCGCGTCAGCCGACGGGTATCGATCCCGGCGATGGCGACCACGTTCTCGCTCCTGAGGTAGGCGTCGAGGGTCTGACCCATGCGGAAGCTGGACGCCAGAATCGGCAGATCACGGATGACGAGTCCCGCAGCATGCACGCGAGGAGCCTCGACATCCTCGCTATTGACCCCGGTGTTTCCGATGTGCGGGTAGGTCAGCGTCACGATCTGGCGGCAATAGCTGGGGTCGGTGAGGATCTCCTGATAACCCGACATCGCGGTATTGAACACGACCTCGCCGACAGTACTCCCGGTCGCACCGATCCCCTTGCCATGGAAGAGCGTGCCGTCGGCGAGCGCAAGTAGGGCGGACGGGGAAGCAGTCACGAAGAACTCCTGGTTTCAAGCTGACTGGAGACGAGCCGGTCGCCCACCTCCATACGTGAAAAAACGGGACGAGCCTGTTGGCCAATCCCGCTGTCGAATTCGTGCGATTATAGCCGCCGCCCAAAATATGCGCAAACGATCCGACAGGCGAATCAAGCACTGCCCAGGGACTGCCTGAGCGTTCGTGACAGCCGGTCCATCTCCATCAGCAAGGTGGCAAGGGGCTCGCCTATCGCATTCGCATCGTGCGCCTTTGCCAGGCGCTCGACTTCCTGGGCGCAAGCGACTACCTTGCCGGCAAAGAACACACCGACCGCGCCCTTGAGCGAGTGGGCAAGCTCGGCCAGGCGCGGCAGGTCGGCCTCGTCGCGTGCACGCCGCAGGTCGGCGAAGGTCTGCCCGACGTCGCGAAAATAAACGCGGAGCAACTCCTGCACGGCTGCCTCGTCACCGTCGAGCATGTCGCGCGTCTGCGCAAGGTCCGCGGCGAGATCTCCGGACCCCGACTGAAGCAGTTCGAAGGCGCCTGCACCGGCGTCGCCCTCCGACGCTCCAGAGCATGCGCGCTCCATCACGGCGATAAGTTCCGCCGGCCGGATCGGCTTCGAGATGAAATCGTCCATCCCTGCTTCCAGGCAGGCAAATCTCTCCTCGTCCGCGGAATGTGCGGTCATTGCGATGATCGGCACCGGCCGCCAGCCTTCCGAGGTCGCGATCCAGCTCTTGCGCGCCTCGCGTGCACGAATCCCTCGTGCCGCCTCGATCCCGCCCATCACGGGCATCTGGAGGTCCATGAAGATGAGATCGAAACGATTGCACTCGAACATCTCGATCGCTTCCTGCCCATCACTCGCGACGGTCACATCGCACCCGGCACGCTCCAGCATGTGCACTGCGACGGACTGGTTGACCAGATTGTCTTCCACCAGCAGCACGTTCAGCCTGTGATCGCCGACCGAGGTCGCTTCGAGCATCTGTGCATAGGTCGCCTGGGGATCGAACTCCAGAAAATCATCCGGACTCTCTTCCATCACCCCGTCACGGGCGAGGCGCAAGGCCTCGATCAGTTCCTCGATCGTGAAAGGCTTTGCCAGGCGCGTAGTCAGTCCCAGCTCACGGCAGCGCGCCAGCGCCTGCTTGCGCTCGTGACTTGGCAACATCACCACGATACGATCGAGCCACGCGTTCTCGCGGGCGTAGCGCTCGGCCAGCGCAAAGCCGCCATCTCCCGACATCTGACTGTCAAGCAGCATGAAATCGAAGGGATCGGCCCCGCCCCGCTCGGAAGCGAGCATCGCGTGTGCGGCGTCGCCATCCGTCACCAAGGCCGTGCGCATCCCGGATTCTTCGAGCTGCGTGCACAGATGCCTGCCAAATGCCGCATTGCGCTCCACCACGAGCACTCGTGTGCCGTGCAGATCCGAAGTGTCGGAAGCATGGAAATCACGCGCCACGTCGAAGTCCAGGACGAAGGCGAAAGTGCTGCCCTTGCCGGGCTCGCTGCGGACCGTCAGCGTGCCGCCCATCAATTCGACGATCTGACGGCTGATCGCAAGACCCAATCCCGTGCCGCCGTATTTTCGGGTGGTGCTGGTATCGGCCTGATCGAAGGCAGCAAAGATGGCTTCCTGGCGGTCTGCCGGTATGCCGATCCCCGTATCCCGGACCTCGAACGCAAGCGTCACGCGATCGGCTTCACGGCAACGCATGCCGATGTGGAGCTCGACTTCGCCCTCAGGGGTGAACTTGATCGCGTTCCCGACGAGATTGAGCACAACCTGTCGCAGCCGGGAAGGGTCGCCACGAAGGCCTTCCGGTACATCCCGATCCGGATTCAAGAACAGCTCGAGGCCCTGCTGGTGTGCGCGCACGGACATCGATCTGGTGATGTCGGCGAGCAACTCGCGCAAGGAAAATTCGATATGCTCGAGATGGAGCTTTCCGGCCTCGATCTTGGAGAAGTCGAGAATCTCGTTGATGATGTCGAGCAGGGCCTCCGCCGAGGACTTGACTGTCTTTAGATATTCACGCTGCTCCGCATCCAGGCTCGTATCGAGCAGCAACTCGGACATGCCGATGATCCCGTTCATCGGCGTGCGGATTTCATGGCTCATGTTGGCCAGAAAGTCACTCTTGGCGCGATTCGCCGCCTCGGCGGCATCGCGGGCCTCGACCAGATTCTGCGTCTCCCGCGCCAGCCGCTCGTGCGCGGTTTCGAGATCTCGCTCGGCCCGGGCAAGCTCGCCCTTGAGCTGCTCGAGTTCGGCAAGGAGTTCTTCGTGCGTCGGCGATGAGTCCTGGGCCACCTTGTCGATCCCCGTCATCCGCTAACCTGTCGAATTGCATTGCTGCAGCACGCGAGCGCCCGGGCGAGCCCGACGCAGGGAAGGCCGACAACGACTCGCCGAAGCCGGCGAACACGGCGAGGATCAGCGCAAACCCAGCACATCCTGCATGTCGAAAAGACCGCTGCGCCTGTCCGCAAGGAAACGAACCGCGCGCAAGGCTCCGAGTGCATAAGGCATGCGGCTGCCCGACTTGTGCGTGATCTCGATCCGCTCACCGAGGCCGGCGAACATCACCGTATGGTCGCCCACCACATCCCCGCCGCGAAGCGTCGAGAATCCAATGGTCTCCGCCTTGCGCTCTCCGGTCACGCCCTCCCGACCGTAGACGGCGCACGAATCCAGATCCCTCCCCAGTTCGCGTGCAACCACCTCGCCCATCCTCAGCGCGGTACCCGACGGCGCATCGACCTTGAAGCGATGATGCATCTCCAGCACCTCGACATCGTATCCGTCGTTCAGAATGCGCGCGGCCACCTCGATCAGACGAAACACCGCGTTAACACCGACCGCCATGTTGGGCGCAAAGACAATCGGGATTGCGCCCGAAGCCTCGACAATGGTCGATTTCTCGGCGGCCGAGAATCCCGTGGTACCGATAACCATCGCCCTCCCCAGATCGCGCGCGATCTGCAGATGCGTGATCGAGCCTTCCGGGCGGGTGAAGTCGATCACGCAATCGGCCTCGGCAATCGCGCTGCGTGCGTCGTCCACGATCGGAACACCGCACGGCGTCCCGGTGAACTCTCCGGCATCGCGCCCGATGAATCCCGTCCCGGGGCGATCGAATGCGCCCGCGAGCACGACACCTTCATCGTTGAGTGTCGCTTCGATCAGCATCCGCCCCATCCGTCCGGACGCGCCTGCGACTGCCACACGACACTTCCGCAGCGTCATTTCCTGCCCTCTGGCGCCGATATTTCGATTACCCGCGACCGCCCCTCGGAAGCCGAAGCCGCCCCGTCGCCAGCGACCACGTCGCCCTCGAGTCGATCGAGCACACCGTTGTCGAAAAATACGCTTATGACGCGCCTCTCGGGCTGCCCCCTCCCCGGCTGAAAAAGGTAGATGTAGTCCCATCGGTCTTCGCGGAACATGTCGACGACGAGGGGCGTGCCCAGCACGAAGCGAACCTGCTCAGGTGTCATGCCACGCTTGAGTTGGGAGACCATGGCCTGATCGACGTAGTTGCCCTGCCGCACATCGATGCGATAAGGATTGATGCGGTCGGTGACAGTGTCAAAAGAACAGCCTGACAACAGGCCGATTACGGCTAAGGTGGCCGCGACGGTAAAGGAGCGCATGAGTGGTCTTTTTGGGTGGCTGTGGCGCCTTACGGCGAATCGTTCTCAGGTAAGAGTAAAAAATATATCATACGCAGACTGCACTCACCCTGCCCGGGCGGATCTTTCGGAAAATCGCGCAATCCACAACACCACAATTGCGACCGACCAGGCAATTGCCTCCCGGGCGAACAATGAAGGTGCAGGCGCAAGCGGCATCACGCAAGCAACCCCGGACGACGATCTGCGCGAAACGGACCGCGAACGTCCGCTGTCACCAATCATGGGGCGACAATGACCGACAATTCGAAGAACCTGAAAAGCATCGGCCTCAAGGCCACCTACCCCAGACTGAAGATTCTTGATTTGTTTCAGCATTCAGACCTGCGCCACCTGACCGCCGAGGACGTTTATCGGGCCCTCATGGCGGAAGGCATGGATATCGGGCTCGCGACGGTCTACCGCGTGCTGACCCAGTTCGAGCAGGCCGGCCTGCTCGAACGTCACTATTTCGAAGCCGGCAAGGCTGTGTTCGAACTTCATGAAGGCGGCCACCACGACCATCTCGTCTGTCTTCAGTGCGGGACGGTCGAGGAGTTCTTCGATCCGGAGATCGAGAAACGACAGAATCGGATTGCCGAAGAACGCGGATTCGAGGTACGCGATCACGCGCTTTACCTTTACGCCGAGTGCGTCAAGAAGGATTGTCCGAATCGCAAGCTCGGAGCTTGATGGCCGCGTAAGCGTACGCTACCTCAGACCCGACCGCCTCCGAGCATTTCGGCTGCATGGCGACGCGTCGTGTCAGTAATGTTCATGCCGCCCAGCATGCGCGCGATCTCGTCGATCCGGGATTCGGCGTCGAGCACGCTCACGGTGCTCAGGACCTCGGCGTCACGGGTAACCTTCGCAATGTTCCACTGCCAGTCGGCGCACGCCGCCACCTGCGGCAGATGGGTGACGCACAGCACCTGACGCTCGCGTCCGAGCCGATGCAGCAGTCGGCCGACAATCTCGGCGACACTTCCGCCGATGCCGACATCGACCTCGTCGAAAATCAGCGTCGGCGTAGCAGAATCGCGACTGGTCATGACCTGGATCGCCAGGCCAATTCGCGACAGTTCGCCCCCCGAGGCGACCTTGGCGAGGGGGCGCACGGGCTGGTTCGGATTGGCCGCGACGCGAAACTCGACCTGCTCAAGGCCGTATGCAGCACCTTCCTCGCAAGGCTCCAGGCCGATCTCGAAACGACCGCCGCTCATCGCCAGCGTCTGCATCGCCTCGGACACCCCGCGCGCAAGAGACGCGGCCGCTCCCCTTCGAAGTTCGGAAAGTGTTTCAGCTTTCTCCATGAATCGGTCGCGTGCCTGCACTTCAAGGGCTGCGAGCCGCTCCGGGTCGGCACGCTCCGCAAGTTCCTCCAGCTCGGTTTTCCAGCCCGCATGCAATTCGGGCAAGTCCTGCGGCGCGACGCGATGCTTGCGCGCAACGTCCGTAATCGCGGCGATCCGCCCGTCCACCTCCGCGAGTCGTGCCGGGTCCACCTCGATGCGATCACGATAGCGGCGCAGACCGTGCAGCGCTTCGTCGGCCTGGATTGCGGCACCGGCAAGCAGTTCGCCCGCATCAGCAAGACCCGCGTCGATGTCCGACATGGATTGAATCCGTGCACTGATCCGTTGCAGCTGGGACGTGATTGCCAGGTCGCCCTCGGCCAGCGCCGCAAGCGCCTCCTCGGCGCCTTCGATGAGGGCTGCGGCATGGGCAAGACGGCTCTGCTCCGCATTCAGTTCGGCCCACTCCTCGGCATCGAAGGCCAGTTCCTCCAGCTCGCGCACCTGCCATACGAGTAGTTCGCGCTGCCGCTCGGTCGCAAGCGAATCGCGGTCGGCCTCGCGGCGCAGCTGCGTGATCCGCTGCCACTCGCGGAAGCACGCAGCGACGTCGGTCGCAAGCATCGTTGCGTTTGCATGCGCGTCGAGCAAGATGCGCTGCGCGTCGGTCCTGAGGAGGGCATGGTGTGCGTGCTGGCCGTGAATGTCGGCAAGCGATTCGCCCGCCTCGCGCAGCTGCGCCAGGGTCACCGGCACGCCGTTTATCCACGCACGCGATCGCCCGCCGGCGTCGACCACCCGGCGCAACAGGACCACGTCGTCATCGGCCGGTACGTCCTGGCTGGCGAGCCACTCCGGGAGGGGTCCCTGTCGCGGAAGGTCGAACTCCGCAACGATATCGGCCCTGTCCCTGCCCAGACGGACCGTTGCCGCGTCCCCGCGATCACCAAGGGCCAGGCCGAGGGCATCGAGAAGGATGGACTTGCCCGCTCCGGTCTCCCCGGTCAGCGTGCCGAACCCGGGCAAGAACTCGAGTTCGAGCCGATCGACAATCACGAAATCTCGAATGGTCAGGCGTCGCAGCATGATGACGGGTCAGCAACGGGACATTCAGGGAAGCCGTGGCACGGCACTCCAATGGAGCTTCTCGCGGAGCATCGCGAAGTAGCTGTAGCCTTCCGGATGAAGCAGGCGGATTCCGTGCGGCGAACGGCCAATGCGAACGCTGTCGCCGGCGCGTGCATCGAAACGCATCTGCCCGTCGAAATGGATTCGCGCATCATGCGGAGGCAGCAAGGAGATTTCGATCGCGCACCTGTCCGGTACGGTGATCGGGCGGGCGGTGAGCGCATGCGGACACAACGGCACGATCGCGATGCCGTCGACGCTCGGGTGCAGGATCGGCCCGTTCGCCGACAGCGCATAGGCGGTCGAGCCAGTCGGGCTCGACACGATCATGCCGTCCGAGCGCTGCGTATAGACGTACTCGCCGTCGATCGCCAGGTCGAACTCGATCATGCGCCCGATATCGCCCTTGTTCACGACGACATCATTGAGCGCGAGCGTGTGAAATACCCGGCCCCCGGCGCGCAGGATCTCCGCCGAGAGCATGAAGCGCGTCTCTTCGACGTAGTGCCCCGCGATAATCCGCGAGAGGGAGTCGACCGCATCCTCACGACCGATATCGGTGAGGAATCCGAGCCGTCCCTGATTCACACCCACGAGCGGTACGCCGTATTCGGCCAGACGCCGTGCCGTATTGAGCATGGTTCCGTCGCCACCGAGCACGATCGCGAGCTGGGCGTCCTTGCCGATCTCCTCGTACGTTGCCACCGAAAAATCCCGCGCCATGCGGATGGAACTTGCAGTCCCCTGTTCGATCCATACCGTGTGCCCGCGCTCGCGCAGATGATCGGCGATGAGCAGCACCGCCTCGGCGACATCCGGGCTCTCATATTTGCCCACAAGCGCGACAGTCTGGAAGGTATGAGCCATGGCTTCGATTAAACCACAATCCATCACGGCTTGCGAAATGACGCCGGGGCAGCATGGCAGCCGCACCCGAACACCCTTCGGGAAGCGTCGCGATCGGACTCCGGAGTATGTGAGTCCCGATACACCGATGCGAGTTTTCATGCAGCGAAGCGGGTAGCACCCCTGATGATGAAAGCCGTGCCTCGGCCCCCTTGCCCCCAACCCCTCTCCGCGAGGGGCGAGGGGAGCGGACAGAGCCGCTAAGCGTCTTTCACGTTAAACAATGTGCCGCTCGCGGGTTAAACTTCAGTCGAAGCATTGAATCGCTCACATACACCGGGACCATGATGACTTCGCTCGACGCTCGATCCCAGATCCTGCTCAAGACGCTGATCGAACGCTACATCGCGGAAGGTCAGCCGGTGGGCTCGCGTGCGCTGTCCCGCCATTCTGGGCTCGAGCTGTCCCCGGCGACGGTGCGCAACGTGATGAGCGACCTGGAAGAGATGGGCTTCATTTCGAGCCCGCACACGTCCGCGGGACGCATGCCAACGGCACAGGGCTACCGCTTCTTTGTCGATTCCCTGTTGACCGTGCAGCCCTTGGAGCCATCCCGAATCCTGGAGTTGCGCGGTCACCTTCAGCCCGATCAGCCGCAGCGACTCATCAGCGCGGCCTCGCATCTGCTTTCCGATCTGACGCATTTCGCCGGCGTCGTCGTGACGCCCCGGCACGAGACGGTGCGGATTCGCCAGATCGAATTCATCGCCATTTCCGAGACGCGGATCCTGCTGATCATCGTCACCACCACCGGGGACGTGCAGAACCGCATCCTGATGACCCGCAAGACCTACACGCCTTCCGAGCTCACCGAGGCTGCGAACTATCTGACTGCGCACTTCGCCGGTTACGCGCTGGACGAGATGCGTGTACGCCTCCAGGCAGAACTCAAGCAATTGCGCGGTGACATCACGGAGTTGATGACCGCCGCCGTCGAAGCCGGAAACGATGTCCTGCAGGAGGCCAGCGACCCGTATGTGCTGTCGGGAGAGTCGAACCTTCTCGACGTGGAGGATCTCTCCTCCAACATGTCGCGCATCAAGGAACTGTTCAGACTCTTCGAGCGCAAGAGCAGCCTGATGCAATTGCTCGACCTGTCGAACCGCGCGGAAGGGGTCCAGATCTTTATCGGGGGAGAGTCCGGACTGGCCGAACTCGACAGTTGCAGCGTAGTCACCGCAGGCTATGAAGTGAATGGCAAGGTCGTCGGATCGGTCGGAGTCATCGGCCCGACCCGCATGGCCTACGATCAGGTGATCCCGATCGTCGACATCACCGCCCGTCTGCTCTCGAACGCCCTTTCGGGCAACACCTGATCATCCTTTCGATCGTTTCGGTCGACTCAGCCAAGGAAACCCATGGCCCGATACTGGCCCGAACCCGGATACAGGCACGGCACCGCTTCCAGTACGGGCGTGCTGCTGGTAAATCTCGGCACGCCAGCCGCACCCACCGCACCCGCGCTGCGCACCTACCTGAAACAGTTCCTGTCCGATCCGCGCGTAGTCGAGATTCCCCGCATCGTATGGTGGCCGATCCTGAACGGGATCATCCTGAATACCCGTCCGAAGAAATCGGCGGAGAAATATGCCAGCATCTGGATGGATGAAGGCTCCCCGCTACGGGTACACACCGAACGACAGGCCAAGCTGCTGGCCGGCTACTTTCTCCAAAGCGGCATTCGCGAAATTCACGTCGACTGGGCGATGCGCTACGGCTCCCCATCGATCGCGGAAGCCCTGGAGCGGCTCAGGGCCAAGGCTTGTACCCGGATTCTGCTCCTGCCCCTTTATCCGCAGTACGCGGCCAGCACCACCGCGAGCGCCCTCGACGAAGTGGCTCGCTGCCTCACCCACTGGCGCAACCTGCCGGAGATCCGCTACGTGCGGAGTTTTCACGACCATCCGGGCTACATCGCGGCGCTCGCCCAGAGCGTGCGCGAGCACTGGATGAACAATGGCGAAGGGGAGAAGCTGGTCATGAGTTTCCACGGCCTGCCGCGCCGCTCCCTTGATCTGGGCGACCCATACCACTGCGAATGCCACAAGACGGCACGACTTCTCGCCGAGGCGCTCGGCCTGCCTGCCGAGCGCTGGCAGATCACCTTCCAGTCGCGCTTCGGCAAGGCCGAGTGGCTCCAGCCCTATACCGAACCCACCCTGGAGTCGCTCGCCCACGGGGGCCTGCGTCATGTCGACGTGATCTGCCCGGGCTTCGCGTCCGACTGTCTGGAAACCCTCGAGGAGATCGCGTTCGAATGCAAGGCTGCCTTCATCGGTGCCGGCGGCAAGGTGTTTCACTACATCCCCTGCCTCAATGAACGGCATGAATGGATCACGGCCCTCACTCAGATCAGTCGCAGCCATCTGGGCAACTGGCTCGACATCGTCCCGCCCGATGCGGCCGAACTCGAAGCCGCGCGCCGCCGGGCACGGGACGCAGGCGCGGCTCAATGATGGACCCGCGCCTCAAGATCGCAATCCAGTGGCTGCTCAATGCGGTGGCGCTCATGCTTCTGCCGGAAGTCATCGGCGGACTCGAGGTCGAAAGCTATACGGCGGCACTCGTCACCGCCCTGCTCCTCGGTCTGATCAATGCCCTGATCAGGCCGTTCCTGATCCTCGTTACCCTGCCGATCACCTTGCTCTCGCTGGGCCTGTTCACGCTGGTGATCAATGCGCTGCTGTTCTGGGGCGTCGCCAGCCTCGTCGCCGGCGTACACGTGTCCGACTTCTGGGCCGCCTTCTGGAGTGCCCTGCTGTACAGCGCATTGACCTGGCTCGTCAGTATC
>DAOMNN010000008.1:28261-59808 GCA_035443825.1 Rhodocyclaceae bacterium
GGCCGCCTTCTGGAGTGCCCTGCTGTACAGCGCATTGACCTGGCTCGTCAGTATCACCCTCTCGGACCCCAACGACACGCGTATCCGTGTCGTGGTGGGTCGACGCAGGGAATGAGCGCCCTAACGGTCATGGCGATTGTCGACCCCGAATCATGAAAGGCTGCCCTGACCGTTTCCGTCACCCCCAGCCCCTCTCCCGCGCGCAGGAGCAGGGAGCGTCGTGAGTCGCCAGGGCGACTTTCACACCAAGCACGGCCCGATCTTCATCATCGCGCTCAACTCCTGGCGTTTGCTGCCGTTAACGCCGCAAGCAGAGGTTCAGGTACGGAGACCGGTATGAAGATCGCGGCGGCAAGCATCCAGCTCAGTTCGTCTCACGTCGCGTTTGAGCGCACCGAGGTCTCGGAGCGGCTCGACATGTGGGTTGGCCGTCGTCCTGACGACGGGACCCGCCCAGGCGTGGGATTGCCGCGTGCTGAAGTCGCCAGGCCACAGGTCCATCTGTCCAAGGATGCAATGGCCGCGCAGGAAGCCGATGCGCTGGCCGAACAATCCGACCCCCTCGACGCCGACCCCCGGATGAAACTGCTCAGCCGCCTGATCGAGTTGCTCACCGGCAGGCCGGCGCGCCTGCTGCGCCTCGACGGTCCCGCCGGAAAGGCGGCCTCGCCGACCCATTCCGGCACGAACGCAGTTCAGGGTGCGCCCGCACGCGCGGGTTTCGGCATCGCCTACGCATTTGATTCCACCTACACCGAGTTCGAGCAGACGCAATTCCAGGCGCAGGGCGTGATCCGCACCACCGATGGCCAGGAGCTTCGCTTCGACGTAGCGTTCGCGATGCAACGCAGCTATACGGAATCGGTCAGTGTGCGCTTCACCGCTGGCGACGCTCGACTCACGGATCCGCTCGTACTCGACTTTGGCGGCCCTGCGGCCGCCCTGTCCAATGCTCGCTTCGCTTTCGATCTGAACGCTGACGGCGTGCTCGACGACATTCCGCTACTCGGCGGCGGCAGCGGGTTTCTCGCGATCGATCGCAACGGCAATGGACAGATCGACAATGGTCGGGAGCTGTTCGGACCGACGAGCGGGAACGGATTCACCGAGCTGGCAGCACTCGACGAGGATGGCAGCGGCTGGATCGACGAAGCGGACCCGGCTTTCGCGCTGCTGCGCGTCTGGCGTCCCGCCGCGCAAGGCGCAGGGAGCCTGCAGACTCTTGCGGAAGCGGGTGTGGGTGCGCTCTATCTCGGAAACGTCACGACCCCATTCGACCTTCGAGGCCCGGGCAACGAAACCCTCGGCGTGATGCGGGCGAGCAGTATCTACGTTCGCGATAACGGCACGGTGGGGACAGTGAGCCAGATCGATCTGAGCGTCTGAGCTCCGGCCGTCAGTCGTCGACGAGTTGCAGGTCCAGCCCGCCGGTCGCGGTGAACTCGCTGCGCGTCGCGACCTCGCCATGCGTCGCCAGTCTTCGGGCGGCCGCACCGAGGCGCTTCGCCACGGTCGTCGAGACCTGCTGCCGGAACATGCCCTGAACCTCGTCGGTCGCCAGCGCAAGCGCGGCCGGGTTGATCTCCAGATAGGTACTCGCCTCGACCGCGACGATCGTCGACAGGTGTCGATGATCCACGCTGTCGAGCCAGGCGAGCTCCCCGAACAATTCCCCGGGACCGAGTCGCTCGACGCGCCTGCCATCGACTGACACCTCGACCTCTCCGTCAAGCAGGATACCGAATCGCTGATCGGCATCCTTCTCGCGATACAGCACTGTCAGTGCGTCGACCTTGCGCCACGACGATATCCGCAGCACCTCCCACAGTTCGACATCGTCGAACTCGGTAAAGAACGCAAGCTTGCGCAGAATCGCGAAGCGGGTCGTATCGGGGGCGACCGTCTTGTCATCGACGATCTTGTAGCGCACCGCGGACAGGTCCTTGGCGAACTCGGCCCCGTTCTTGTAGCGCGAGTACAAATCCTTCTCGAGGGACTTGCGAATGACCGAATCCATCAGCTCCGGAAGGTCGGGATGGAGCTGGCACACGGAAGGCGGATCGGCGTTCAGGATCTTGTATATCAGTTGCGCAGGGTTCGTCGCCTTGAAGGGCAATCGGCCGGTCAACAGGTGAAACAGGACGACCCCGAGCGAATACAGATCGGTCTTCTGGTTGAGCGGATAGTTCTTGATCTGCTCCGGGCTCATGTAGGCCGGCGAACCGACACCCATGACGAAAGTGGAATCCGTGTCGATCCGCTTGTTGATGTTCAGGGCCAGTCCGAAGTCGGTGATCTTTACATTGTCGTTCTGGTCGATCAGGATGTTCGCGGGCTTGATGTCCCGGTGCACGACCCCCTGCCGATATGCATGATCCAGCGCCATGCAGCACTTGAAAACGATGCCGATGGTCCGATGCACCGGCAACAGATGCTCGAAACTGCAGTAGCGCTCGAGGGTCTCGCCGGGAAAGTACTCCATGACGACGTAGGCTTCCTCGACATTCGCCACGGCCTCGAAGATGCGGATGATGTTTGGATGATCGAGGCGCTTGGCCACGGATTCCTCGGCCTTGAGCAACTTGAGCAGACGCCGGTTCCACTTCGCCTCGTCCTTGGCCTTGTCCTTGAAGCGGACATGCTTCACTGCAACCGGCTCGGGGTAATGAGGATTCTCGGCCAGATAGACCACAGCCGTGGCGCCGTGGCCGACCTCCCGGATGATCCGGTACTTCCCGATTTGCTTAGGAATATCGCTCATGTCGGATCGTCCACTTTCCTTCGGACACTTTCCTGCAACTTTGCTGCGACGCGCATATTCTCGCACGATCCCCGCCGATGGCGTCATCCGGTCTTTCTCCGGGACGGGAATCCGCAGTATTTTTCATGATTTTCCCCTTGATAAACCCCCCTGCGCCCCCATATGGCCCGCGGAACCGCAGAAAAGACAGGGAGTTGTATTCGATGCAGGACAAGACCCAAAACCCGGAAATGCCGGACAAACACTCGGAGAACGCTGAACCTGGCCGTGCCGATACCGCCTCCGAGTCGAACGATGCGATGTCGGCTGCCCGCGACCGCATGCCCAGCCTGGAGGAAAGTCTGCGCGCTGCGGAGTTGAAGGCTGAAGAGCACCACGATGCCTGGTTGCGGGCGAAAGCCGAGGCCGAGAACGTCCGGCGGCGCGCGCAGGAGGACATAACCAAGGCATCCAAGTTTGCAGCCGAGAAGTTCGCATCGGCAATGCTTCCGGTCAAGGACAGCCTCGAAGCGGCACTGGCGGTAGAGAACCAGACTCTGGAGAAACTCAGGGAAGGTGTCGAACTCACGCTCAGACAACTGGTTTCGGCGTTCGAGGGTTCGGGGCTGCAGGAGGAAGATCCGGTCGGACAGAAGTTCGATCCGAACCGTCACCAGGCAATCACGACCGTCGAATCCGAGCACGAGCCGAACACCGTGGTGACGGTCCTGCAGAAAGGCTACATGCTGCATGATCGGGTGATCCGCCCCGCGCTGGTGATCGTCGCAAAATCGGGGAGTGCGTGAGCACACGGCGCTTGAAAGGCGGCAGACACACCCCATATTGAACACAGGAATGGGCTGACCGCAGGCTGCGGCGCGCACGAAGAATCTTGAATCGTTGAGTTGAGGATATCGGAAAATGGGAAAGATCATTGGAATCGACCTGGGCACCACCAATAGCTGCGTCGCAGTGATGGAAGGCGGCAAGCCCAAGGTCATCGAGAACTCGGAAGGTGCGCGGACCACGCCGTCCGTCGTCGCCTACGCCGAAGACGGGGAAATCCTCACCGGTGCGCCGGCCAAGCGCCAGGCGGTCACCAATGCGAAAAATACGCTCTATGCGGTCAAGCGCCTGATCGGTCGCCGATTCGACGAAAAGGAGGTACAGAAGGACATCGACCTGATGCCGTTCTCCATCGTCAAGGCGGACAACAACGATGCCTGGGTCGAGGTGCGCGGCAAGAAGATCGCCCCCCCGCAGGTGTCGGCCGAAGTGCTGCGCAAGATGAAGAAGACGGCAGAAGACTACCTCGGCGAGCCGGTCACGGAGGCGGTCATCACCGTCCCGGCCTACTTCAACGACAGCCAGCGCCAGGCGACCAAGGATGCCGGCCGTATCGCCGGACTCGAAGTCAAGCGCATCATCAACGAACCGACCGCTGCTGCGCTCGCCTTCGGCATGGACAAGAAGCCGGGTGACAGCAAGATCGCGGTGTTCGACCTGGGCGGTGGCACTTTCGACATTTCGATCATCGAGATCGCCGACATCGACGGCGAGCATCAGTTCGAGGTCCTCGCCACCAATGGCGACACCTTTCTCGGCGGAGAGGATTTCGATCAGCGGATCATCGATTACGTCGTGACCGAGTTCAAGAAAGAGCAGGGCGTGGACCTGAAGAACGACGTGCTCGCGCTTCAGCGCCTGAAGGAAGCAGCCGAAAAGGCCAAGATCGAGCTCTCGTCGGGAAGCCAGACCGAGATCAACCTGCCCTACATCACGGCCGACGCATCGGGTCCGAAGCACCTAGCGATCAAGATCACCCGTGCGAAGTTCGAGTCGCTGGTCGAGGATCTGGTCGAGCGCACGATTGAGCCGTGCCGTGTTGCGATCAAGGATGCAGGCATCAAGGTTTCCGATATCGACGACGTGATCCTGGTCGGCGGTCAGACGCGCATGCCCAAGGTGCAGGAGAAGGTCAAGGAGTTCTTCGGCCAGGAACCGCGCAAGGATGTGAATCCGGACGAGGCGGTCGCGATCGGCGCATCGATCCAGGGCGGCGTACTGCAGGGTGAAGTCAAGGACGTGCTGCTGCTGGACGTGACCCCGCTGTCACTGGGCATCGAAACGCTGGGCGGCGTGATGACCAAGCTGATCCAGAAGAACACCACGATCCCGACCAAGGCCGGCCAGGTCTTCTCGACCGCCGATGACAATCAGTCCGCGGTAACGATTCACGTGCTCCAGGGCGAGCGCGAGATCGCTTCCGGCAACAAGAGCCTGGGTCAGTTCAACCTGAGCGACATCCCGCCGGCGCCGCGCGGCATGCCGCAGATCGAGGTCACCTTCGATATCGATGCGAACGGCATTCTCCACGTGTCGGCCAAGGACAAGGCCACGGGCAAAGAGAACAAGATCCAGATCAAGGCCAACTCGGGACTGTCGGACGAGGAAGTCGAGCGCATGGTGCAGGACGCAGCGGCGCACGCCGAGGAAGACAAGAAGGTGCATGAGCTTGTCGATGCCCGCAACCAGTGCGACGCCCTCATCCACTCGGTCAAGAAGGCCCTGGCGGAATACGGCGACAAGGTCGAAGCGGACGAGAAGAGCGCGATCGAGAATGCCCTGAAGGAGGCGGAGGAAGCGCTCAAGAGCAACGAGAAGTCACAGATCGATGCGAAGAGCGAAGCGCTTGCGACCGCGAGCCAGAAACTGGGCGAGAAGATGTATGCGCAAAGTCAGGCCGAAGCGCAGCAGGGCGCCCAGGCCGGTGGCACTTCAGATGCCGGCGCCGCAGGATCCAAGGCGGCCGATGCGGACGTGGTCGATGCCGAGTTCACGGAAGTGAAGGACAACAAGTAACACGACGAACCGGGATCACAGAGTCGGGGGCATCGCCGAAAGGCGGGCTCCCGACTTTTTGCCTTGCGCAGACGGGGTTTTCCGAATCAGGACGGACAGATGGCCAAACGGGACTATTACGAAGTACTCGGCATCAATCGCGATGCCGCAGCGGACGAGATCAAGAAGGCTTATCGCAAGCTGGCAATGAAACATCATCCGGACCGCAATCCGGACAAGGCATCCGAGGAGAAATTCAAGGAGCTCAGCGAGGCCTACGAGGTCCTGTCCGATCCACAGAAGAAGGCCGCATACGACCGGTACGGGCATGCCGGCGTCGACCCGAGCATGGGCGGCGGCGCCGGGGCGCAAGGTTTCGACGGCTTTGCCGACGCCTTCTCCGACATCTTCGGCGATATCTTCGGGGCTGGGCGTGGCGGCCGTTCGAACGTGTATCGCGGCGCTGATCTTCGCTACAACCTGGAAATCAGTCTCGAGGAAGCAGCGCGCGGCTCGGACAAGACGATTCGCATTCCGACCGTCGAGGAATGCGACAGCTGCCACGGCAGCGGCGCGAAGCCGGGGACCCAGCCCCAGACCTGCCCCACCTGCGGAGGCGCCGGACAGGTCCGCATCCAGCAGGGCTTCTTCTCGATCCAGCAGACGTGCCCGAAGTGCCATGGCACGGGGCGCATCATTCCCGATCCGTGCACCAGCTGCGGCGGGGCCGGTCGGGTCAAGAGCCACAAGACACTCGAGGTCAAGATTCCGGCCGGGATCGACGAAGGCATGCGCCTGCGCCATGCCGGTCACGGGGAACCGGGGATCAATGGAGGACCACCGGGCGACCTGTACGTCGAGATCCGCATTCGTCCGCATCCGGTCTTCAAGCGCGATGGCGACGACCTGCATTGCGAAATGCCGATCAGTTTCACGATCGCCGCGCTTGGTGGCGAGATCGAAATACCCACGCTCGAGGGCATGGCACGCCTCAAGATCCCTGCCGAAACCCAAAGCGGAAGGGCCTTCCGCCTACGCGGCAAGGGTATTCGCAACGTCCGCTCGCACGGCCACGGCGATCTGATGTGTCACGTGCTGGTCGAAACCCCGGTCAAGCTGACCGAGCGTCAGAAGGAGCTGCTGCGCGAGTTCGAGGAACTCTCCAGCAATGACGTCGACCGTCACAACCCCAAGGCAAAATCCTGGATGGACAAGGTCCGAGATTTTTTCTCCGCGTGATCGACGTGCCTCCGGATCCCGGTGGACGCGGAGGTCAATCGCGTGTCAGGCGCGACGCCAGGTCGTGCCCTGGCCCGTATCCTCGAGCACGATTCCGGCCTCCAGCAGTTCCGCACGGATCCGGTCAGCCTCGGCGAAATCGCGGGTCTTCTTCGCAGCCGCGCGCAATGCGATGCTCGCCTCGATCGACGCGGCATCCGGCCCCTGCTCAGATCCGCCGGCCTGCAAGAAAGCGGCCGGATTGCGTTGCAGCAGTCCGAGCAGCCCGGCGAGACCCTTGAGCTGGGCAGCCATCGCCGCGGAACCGGATCGGTTCGTCTCGCTGGCCAGCTCGAACAGGACGGCCATTGCTTCCGCGGTGTTGAAGTCATCGTCCATCGCGGCTTTGAAGCGCACGGCGTACTCCTCGCTCCACGTGACCTGCGCATCTGCAGGCGGCACGTTCTTCAGTGCGGTGTAAAGTCGAGTCAGCGCGTGGCGGGCGTCATCCAGATGCGCATCCGAATAGTTGAGCGGACTGCGGTAATGCGCCCGCAGGATGAAAAAGCGCACCACCTCCGGGTCGTAGCTGGACAGCACCTCGCGGATGGTGAAGAAGTTGCCCAGCGATTTGGACATCTTCTCGTCGTCGACCCGTACGAAACCATTGTGCATCCAGTAGTTGACGAATGTATGTCCATGGGCGCCCTCGGACTGCGCGATCTCGTTCTCATGGTGCGGAAACTGGAGGTCCTGCCCGCCACCGTGGATGTCGAAGTGGTTTCCAAGGAGATCGGAACTCATCGCCGAGCATTCGATATGCCAACCCGGGCGTCCCTGACCCCATGGCGACTGCCACTTCACCTCGTTCGGCTCCTCATCGCGTGCATGCTTCCACAGCACGAAATCGAGGGGGTCACGCTTGTCGCTTGCGACGTCGACGCGCTCGCCTGCGCGCAACTCGTCGAGGGATTTTCCGGACAGCTTACCGTAGCCCTCGAACTTCCGCACTGCGTAGCACACGTCCCTGTTGTCCGCGATGTAGGCCAGGCCCTTTTCCGTCAATCGGGAGATGATCGACTGCATCCGGTCTACGTAGTCGGTCGCACGCGGTTCATGATCGGGGCGCAGCACGCCCAGTGCGTCTGCATCCTCGTGCATCGCTTCGATGAAACGATCGGTCAGCGTGCGGATCGATTCGCCATTGTCCTGGGCGCGCTTGATGATCTTGTCGTCGATGTCGGTAATGTTGCGGACGTAGGTCACGTCGTAACCGCTCGCCTTGAGCCAGCGGGTCACCATGTCGAATACCACCATTACCCGGGCATGACCGAGGTGGCAATAGTCGTAAACCGTCATGCCGCACACGTACATCCGGACCTTGCCCGGTTCGATCGGCTGAAAGGCTTCCTTGCTGCGTGTCAAGGTGTTGTGAATAGTGAGCATGGGGCACCCGATAAACGACCAGTTCGACCGGACGGTCGCGCCATCCGATCCGGAATCTCGCTCCCGACCGCGATCGAGCGCATTCATTGAATGCATGCTGGGCTCTTGCTAGAATCGGGCAGCTAAAAAGCTCGTTCCTGAAGGCGAGCGATGATAGCACACCCGACGGCAGCGTTTCCCCGGTACATGCGGAGCGGGTACATCGCCCTGAAACCGCGGCCGTTGAATGCGTCCCGACACGACTCGCCGACTACGCGGACCGTTACCCGCGTCCATTCCTTCACCCATATCAACCCGGGAATCTCATCATGAAGCACCTGCTTGCCGCCCTGCTCCTGTTCGCCTCGATCGGAAATCTCCACGCGACCAACCCGGTCGTCGAGATCCGGACCAATCAGGGGGTAATCACCATCGAACTGTTCGAAAGGGATGCACCGAAGTCCGTCGGCAATTTCCTGGAGTATGTCCGTACCGGCTACTACGACGGTACGGTATTCCACCGCGTGATCGACGGATTCATGATCCAGGGCGGCGGCTTCGACACGCAGATGCGGCAGAAACCCACCCTGACTCCGATCGAAAACGAAGCGCGCAACGGTTTGCGCAACGAGCAGGGAACGATCGCAATGGCACGCACGCGCGACCCGCACTCCGCCTCCAGCCAGTTCTTCATCAATCTGGTGGACAATCGCCCGCTCGACTACCCTTCGAATGACGGCTGGGGTTATGCCGTTTTCGGCAAGGTCAGCGGCGGCTTCGACGTGGTGCAGAAGATCGGCCGCGTCCCGACCGGCACGGTCGGCCCATTCCAGAACACACCGACCTCACCGGTCGTGATTGAATCCGTGCGACTGGTCGAGGCGCAAGCTACCGACCCGAGCACCCGCTGATCATTTCCAAGGAGTCCCTCATGGCAGTCAAATTGCACACCACGCTTGGCGTTATCACCATCGAACTCGACGCCGACAAGGCACCTGAAACAGTCAGGAATTTTCTCGCCTACGTCGAGTCGGGTCACTACGACAACACCGTGTTCCACCGCGTGATCGACGGATTCATGATCCAGGGCGGCGGCTTCGAGCCAGGGCTGAAGCAGAAGCCGACCGGCGAGCCGATCAAGAACGAGGCTGACAACGGATTGAAGAATCTTGCCGGGACAATTGCAATGGCGCGCACCCAGGCGCCCCACTCGGCAACGGCACAGTTCTTCATCAATGTCGCCGACAATGATTTCCTGAACTTCCGCTCGCCCGACATGCAGGGCTGGGGCTATTGTGTATTCGGCAAGGTGACCGAGGGCACGGATGTTGTCGACCAGATCCGCGCGGTACGCACCGGATCCAGCGGCTTCCATCAGGACGTTCCGGTCGAGGACGTGGTCATCGAGCGCGCCGAGGTCGTCTGAGCCCTCGGGACAGACAGCCGATCCGTAGCGGGCGCCCCTCCGGATGCGCATTCTCTTCATCTCGGATCTGCACCTGAGCGAAGAAAGGCCCGAAACCATCCGGGCTTTCCTTGCCTTTCTCGGCGGGCCCGCACGACAGGCCTCCGCCTTGTACATCCTGGGGGACCTGTTCGAGTACTGGGCCGGCGACGATGACGATTCGCCATTCAATGGCCTGGTCGCGGACGCATTGCGCGCACTCGCCGAAAGCGGCGTCCATGTGTACTTCATCGCGGGGAACCGGGATTTCCTCTTGGGTGATCAGTTCGCGGCGCAGGCGGGTCTGACCCTGCTCCCCGATCCGTCCGAGATCGTGCTCGACGATAACGTCACCGTGCTTGTCAGCCATGGTGATGCGCTGTGTACGGACGACACCGCCTACCAGCAATACCGGGCGCAGGTTCGGGACGATGCTTGGCAACGCAGATTCCTCGCACAACCGCTTGTCGAGCGCAAGGCCATCATCGAGGAACTTCGGCAACGGAGCGCGCTCGCAAAGCGCGACAAAGCGGTCGAGATCATGGACGTCAATGCAGACGCCGTTGCCCGGCTGCTACGTCAGCACAACTATCCCCTACTGATTCACGGTCACACGCACCGCCCCGCGCGGCATCTTCACCTGATCGACGGAAAGCATTGCGAACGCTGGGTCCTGTCGGACTGGCACGACGATGCCCCCTATCTCATCTGGGATGGTGCCGGCATCGAAGCACGGCGTTTCCGACCACCCGCGAACACGATCGGAGCAACGCCGGACTGACCGCCCCGGCGGCGTCGACAGGACGCGAAACTTGCGGCCTCAGGCGGCAAGTCCTCTTGCCAGATCGTCCCGGATGTCCGCGAATGTCTCCAACCCGACCGCAATACGCAGCAGGCCTTCGCCGATGCCCGCGGCTGCGCGGGCATCGGCGGAAAGGCGCCCGTGCGTGGTCGAAGCCGGATGCGTGATGGTCGTTCGGGTATCTCCCAGGTTGGCGGTGATCGAGATCATGCGCGTCGCATCGACGACACGCCATGCCTCCTCACGTCCACCCTTGACCTCGAAGCTGACGATTGCGCCTCCCAGCTTCTGCTGACGCATCGCCAGGTCATGCTGCCTATGCGAAGCAAGTCCAGGATAATGCACCCGCACCACACCTGCCTGTGCTTCGAGCCACTGCGCCAGCAAGAGCGCACTAGCCGACTGTGCCTGCATCCTGATCGAAAGCGTCTCGAGCCCCTTCAGAATCACCCATGCATTGAACGGCGAAATGCACGGGCCGGCCGTGCGCAGAAACTTGAACACCTCGTCCATGACCGGCCGGGCGCCTACGACCGCGCCTCCGAGCACACGTCCCTGCCCATCCAGATACTTGGTTGCGGAATGAATGATCACGTCCGCGCCCAGGTCAAGCGGCCGCTGCAGGGCTGGTGTGCAGAAACAATTGTCGACCGCCAGAAGCGCGCCCGCTTCATGCGCGATGGCTGCCACTGCTGCGATGTCGACCACTTCGGTGAGCGGATTGGATGGCGTCTCGACGAAGATCAGTCGGGTTTGCGGGCAGATTGCCCTCCGATAGGCGCTCAGGTCCGTCGCCGACACGAAGGTCGTTTCAATGCCGAACTTCGAGAGAATGCCGCCGAACAACTGCTGTGTCGCGCCGAACAAGCCCAGTGACGCAATGATGTGGTCGCCCGCCTTCATCGTTGCCATGACCAGCGCAAGAATGGCGGACATACCCGAAGCCGTTGCGATGCACGCCTCGCCTCCCTCCAGGGCCGCGAGACGATCCTGCATCATCGTGACGGTCGGGTTCGAAAAGCGCGCATAGACGTTGCCCTCTTCCTCACCCGAAAACCGGGCCGCTGCCTGCGCTGCATTCTCGAACACGAAGCTCGAGGTAAGAAACAGTGCCTCGCTGTGCTCGTTGAACTGACTGCGCAAGGTCCCGGAGCGAACCGAGAGCGTATCGAAATCGGGCGGAATCATCAGTTCTCGTCACCCACCACCAGGTTCAGATCGAGTTGGGCATCATTGCCCTCATCGCCCGAAGCGCCTTTCTCACCACGCAGACTCTCGACACTGAAGAGGTATTCATCGGTAATGTCGCCGGTGACATAGACACCGTCGAAGCAGGAGGTCTCGAAGAAGTTGATCGCGGGGTTCAGTGCGCGCACCGCCGCCTTGAGGTCATCGAGGTCCTGGTAGATCAGCCCGTCGGCTCCGATCTCACGGCAGATCTCCCCCTCGTCGCGCCCGGCTGCGATCAGCTCACCACGCGTCGGCATATCGATGCCATAGACGTTGGCGTAGCGAACGGGCGGCGCTGCCGACGCCAGATACACTTTTTCCGCCCCCGCTTCACGCGCCATCATGACGATCTCCCGGCTGGTCGTACCGCGCACGATGGAATCGTCGACAAGAAGCACTTTCTTGCCCTTGAACTCCTGAGGAATCGTATTGAGCTTCTGTCGTACCGATCTGCGGCGAACCGACTGTCCGGGCATGATGAAGGTTCGGCCAATATATCGATTCTTCACGAAACCCTCGCGATACGGCAGGCCGAGACGATGAGCCATCTCCATCGCGGAAGGGCGGCTCGAATCCGGAATCGGAATCACCACGTCGATGTCGAGCTGGGCACGTGTGCGCCGCAGCTTTTCGGCGAGGTACTCGCCCATCTTCACCCGCGACTCGTAAACCGAAATGCCGTCGATTATCGAGTCCGGTCGCGCCAGGTACACATACTCGAACATGCAGGGGGCCTGAATCGTCTGCTGTGCGCACTGACGGCTCCGGAAATTGCCCTCGGTATCGATCAGAATCGCCTCGCCGGGGGCGACATCGCGCAGCATCCTGTAACCAGTGACGTCGATCGCGACCGATTCTGACGCAACCATCCATTCGGTTCCCTCGGGCGCTTCGTTGCGCCCCACCACCAGCGGCCGAATTCCGTGAGGATCGCGAAACGCAAGCAACCCATAGCCCGAGATCATCACGACCGCGGCATATGCGCCACGGCAACGTCGATGCACGTTCGCGACCGCCCGGAATACCGCCTCCGCATCGAGCTTGAATCCGTTGCTCGCCGCCTGCAACTCGTGGGCCAGGACGTTGAGCAGGACTTCGGAGTCGGAATTGGTGTTTATGTGGCGCAGATCGGATAAGAAGATCTCTCGCTTGAGTTCTTCTGCATTGGTGAGATTCCCGTTGTGCGCCAGAAGCAGGCCGAAGGGCGAATTCACATAGAAGGGTTGGGCCTCGGCCGGATTGCACGCCGATCCGGCGGTCGGATAGCGTACGTGCCCGATTCCCCAGTTCCCGACCAGATTGCGCATGTTCCGGGTCCTGAACACGTCGCGCACCAGACCCGGTCCCTTGTGGAGAAAGTACCGCCCACTTTCCGACGTGGCAATTCCCGCGGCATCCTGTCCACGGTGCTGCAGCACCTGGAGACCATCGTAGAGCAACTGATTGACCGGGGTTGTCGACACCACCCCTATGATTCCGCACATGGGATTAACGCCTATCTGAAACGAATCCTGTCGGCCACCGCATCGGGCAGCCATGGTTTGGCGGCTACCACCGCCGTTTCCAAGGGCGCTGCGAACAGGGAATCAGCCCACCAGGGCTCACGCACCACACCCGTCATGCCACCCACCAGTACGAGCACAAAAGCAATCGCCACACCCCGCGCCACACCGAACAAGGTGCCGAAGAGTCGATCTGCCGGCCCCAATCCCGCCGCGCGCAGCAACTCTCGCAGGAGGAACCTGAGTACCGCTGCAAGCAATAGTACGCCTACGAAGATCAGCGCAAAACCGGCAACCTGCCGCCACGCGGGTTCGCTTATCAGGTCGGCGAACAGTTTCGCGGCTTCACCCGCATACAGCCAGGCGGCACCCAGTGCCACGACCCAGGCCAGCAGGGCTATCACCTCGCTTACCAGGCCCCTCCACATCCCCACGGCTGCCGAAAGCACAAGCAGCCCCAGAAAGATGTAATCGAACACCGTCATCGTGGCGATCAGCGCGACGTAACGACACCATCTATTCCCGCGGATGCCAACGCTTCAGCCGCCTTCTGCGCATCGTCACGCGTCGCATAGGGACCCACCCGAACGCGCGTCACCGTCCCGGCCGCCTCCGTATAGGCAGCATAACCCCGCGCCTTGAGGTCCGCGCTGAAAGTTACGGCTTTTCCTGCATCACCAAATGCGCCAACCTGGACCACGAAGCCCTTGGTCTCGACCGTGGCGCCCCCTGTCCGGCCCTCCAGAATAGCCTTGACGCGCGCGGCCTCGTCGTCGGGTGTCGCCGCCGAACTCGCCGGTCGAGGGGGGGTGGCGGGTGCCGCGTCTGCCGGCCGCGGTGGCTGCGATTTCGCCGGAGTAGGCCCCTGCTCGGACGGTGCGACCGTGGCGACCGGGGGAACGGCGGGAGCCTCAGCCTGAGGGCCCGCGCCGGTCGCTGGCGGCTGCTCCTGCGGTGCAGGGGCGATTCCGACATCGGCGACTGCGGGACGTCCGGCGATCGGCCGCGCCTGGCGACTGTCCGCATCACGATCCGGAATGCTCACCTCGATGTCGCGCACAGGCGCTTGCGGTTCGCTGTCCATGATCATCGGCAGAATGATCGCCGCTAGCAATGCCAGCGCAGCCGCGCCAACCAGACGTCGCCGGGAACGCTTCTTGAATTCAAGGTTGTCGTTGTCCGCCACGCTAGGGCCTCGCTCCTGCCAGCACATCACCCACGGTCACGAAGGAACCGAAGGCCACAATTCTATCACTCTCGCCAGCGTTCACCCGCGCCGCAGCAAAGGCTTCAACGGGACTATCAAAGCACTCGACCGCCTCGGTGATTCCGGCACGTTCGAGGCGTGCGCGCAAAGCCTCGGCCGAGAGCCCGCGGGGTCCCGGAAGCGACGCAAGCAGCCAGTGATCGATCCGATTTCGCAGCAGTGACGCGATCCCCTCCACGTCCTTGTCGCCGAAGGCGCCGAAAACCGCCCACGTTTCGGGATAGAACCCCATATTCGAGAGATTCTCGGCGAGGACGCCCGCTGCCTGGGGATTGTGTGCCACATCCAGCACCACCGCAGGCTTGCCCGGCAGGACTTGAAACCTGCCCGGAAGCTCGACCATCATCAGACCCTGGCGCACAGCCTGCATCGACACGGGAATCCGCTCCCGGAGCAGTTCGAGCGCGGCCAGCACTGCCGAAGCGTTGAGCAACTGATTGGCCCCGCGCAAGGCCGGATAGGCCAACCCGCCGCGACGTAGCAACTTCCCCCGCGCGGGGACGTCCTGATAGCGCCAGAAGCCCCATTGCTGCCGGTCACCACCGAATCCGAAATCCCGCCCACTCACCCAAAGTTGCGCGCCTATCCCTGCAGCGTGTGCAAGCAGACTCGCAGGCGGTTGCGGATCGCCACAGATCGCCGGTTTGCCTGAGCGGAAGATGCCGGCCTTCTCGAAGCCGATCTGCTCACGCGTACTCCCCAGGAAATCCATGTGATCGAGGGCGATGCTGGTCACGATCGAACAGTCCGGCTCGATCGCATTGACTGCATCCAGCCGTCCGCCGAGACCGACCTCCAGAATGATCACGTCAAGCGGTTGGCGACAGAAGATGTCCCACGCCGCCAGCGTGCCATGCTCGAAATAGGTCAGATCGACATTCTGGCGCGCCTGCTCGACCGTATCGAACGCACTGACCATGCGCGCCTCGTCAATCTCGCGCCCGTCGATGCGCACGCGCTCGGTGTAGCGCACCAGATGAGGGGAAGTGTAGACGCCGACCCGAAAGCCAGCCGCGCCGAGAATGGATTCGAGCATGGCGCACACCGAACCCTTGCCGTTGGTCCCGCCCACGCTAATGACCACGGCCTCGGACCGTGCGGCAAGTCGCGCGAGCACGGCCTGTACCCGATCAAGTCCGAGCCTGATCCGGGCACCGTGGCGCGCCTCGAGTAGCGCCAGCCACCCTTCCAGGCTGCTCGGGCGGGACATCCGTGGCCCTCCGGTCAAGCTTCGACTGTCGCCTGACGGGTCAACAGACCGATCAGCATCGCAAGCCTGTCACGCAGTTGGCGGCGGTCGACGATCAAGTCGATCGCGCCTTTTTCCAGGAGAAACTCCGCGCGCTGGAACCCGTCCGGCAGTGTTTCGCGGACCGTCTGCTCAATCACGCGCGGACCGGCGAAACCAATCAGCGCACCCGGCTCGGCGATGACCACGTCCCCCATGAAGGCAAAGCTCGCGGACACCCCGCCCATCGTCGGATCGGTCAGGATGGTTATGAAAGGAAGCTTGCGCCTGGCCAGACGCGTGATGCCGGCCGTCGTCTTGGCCATCTGCATCAGCGAGAAAAGGCCCTCCTGCATTCGCGCGCCACCTGTCGCGGTAATGCAGATGAAAGGTAGGCGCTGCTCCTCGGCAACGCGCACGCCACGCATGAAGCGCTCGCCCACGACCGACCCCATCGACCCGCCCAGAAACTCGAACTCGAAACACGCGACGACGACCGAAGTGCCATGAATGGCCCCCTGCATGACCACGAGTGCGTCGGCTTCTCCGGTCTCATTCGTCGCAGCCGAAAGTCGCTCGCTATACTTGCGCGAATCCTTGAACTTCAGCGGATCGACTGGAACCACCGACGCTCCGATCTCGCTCTGTCCGTCAGGATCCAGCAGAAGTTCGAGCCGCGCACGCGCGCGCAGGCGCTGGTGATGACCGCATTTCGGACAGACTGCCTGATTGCTCTCCAGGTCCGATCGGTAGAGCACCGCCTCGCATGACGGGCACTTGCTCCACAGCCCCTCCGGGATTGACTTGCGTACCGGGGATTCGCCTTTCTTGATACGTGGCGGGAGGAGCTTCTTGAGCCAACTCATTTCGGTCCTCCTTCAAGACTGTCGAGTGCGGTCCGGATACCCGCAACGAAGGACCGCACATTTGCCGTCACCTGATCCGCCGGGCTGCTCTCTATCTCTTCGATGATGCGGCTACCGATCACCACGGCGTCGGCCACCTCGCCGATGCGCCGGGCCGATTCCGCATCACGAATTCCGAACCCGACGCCCACAGGCATCCCGATGCGTTCCCGGATACGGGGAATTCGTGCCGCGATCTCGTCGAAATCCAGCTTCGCCGCGCCCGTGACGCCCTTCAACGACACGTAGTAGATGTATCCGCTACCCGCTTCGGCAACGTCGTCGAAACGCTGTTCCGACGAGGTCGGTGCAAGCAGGAAGATCGGGTCGAGGCCGGCCCGCTTCGCCTCATCCGCGAAAGTCCGGCATTCCTCGGGAGGATAGTCGACGATAAGGACGCCATCGACCCCGGCGGCGCGGGCACCGCCCACGAACGCCGTTACGCCCATCGCTTCGACCGGATTCGCGTATCCCATGAGTACGACGGGCGTATGCGCGTCGGTCTCGCGAAATCGGGACACGATCGCGAACACCTTGCGCACGCTCATGCCACGTGCGAGGGCGCGCTCGGAAGCCCGCTGAATGGTGGGTCCGTCGGCCATCGGATCGGAGAACGGGACGCCCAGTTCGATGATGTCCGCACCACCCTCGACCAAGGCATGCATGAGCGGCACAGTGAGTTCGGCCGAGGGATCACCGGCCGTGATGAAGGGAATCAGCGCGCGACGGTTGCTGCCCTTGAGTTGCTCGAATATCGACTGGATTCTTGACATAGGGTGATTGCGATTGGCCGGAACGCTTTCCGACGAAGGGTTCAGAACCGGAGTCCGGATTTCTCGGCAACAGTGTGCATGTCCTTGTCACCACGGCCGGACAGATTGACGAGCAGGATCTTGTCACGGGCAAGCGTCGGTGCGAGCCGCGCCGCATAGGCCAGCGCATGTGCGCTCTCAAGCGCGGGAATGATTCCTTCCAGCCGGCAAAGATCGTGAAACGCCTGAAGTGCCTCGGCGTCGGTCACGCCGACATAATCCGCGCGCGCGCTATCCTTCAGCCAGGCGTGCTCGGGGCCGACGCCGGGATAATCGAGTCCGGCCGATATGGAGTGGGTTTCGATGATCTGCCCGTCTTCATTCTGCAGCAGATAGGTACGGTTGCCGTGCAATACCCCTGGACGACCCGCAGTGAGACTGGCGGAATGCCTTCCCGTGTCCAGTCCCTCGCCTTCGGCCTCGACACCGACGAGACGAACACCCGGTACACCGATATAGGGATGGAAGATCCCCATCGCGTTCGATCCGCCGCCCACGCAGGCGATGACATAGTCGGGCTGGCGGCCCGCCACTTCCGGCATCTGTTCCAGGCATTCCTTGCCGATGACCGACTGGAAGTCCCGAACCATCATCGGATAGGGATGCGGTCCCGCAACCGTGCCGATGATGTAGAAGGTGTTGTGCACATTGGTCACCCAATCGCGCATGGCTTCGTTGAGCGCGTCCTTGAGTGTGCGCGAACCGGACTCGACAGGCACGACGGTGGCACCGAGCAGTTTCATGCGGTACACGTTGGCCGCCTGGCGCCTGACGTCCTCGGACCCCATGTAGACGACGCATTCCATGCCATAGCGGGCTGCGACCGTGGCGGTGGCAACGCCGTGCTGGCCCGCACCGGTTTCTGCAATCACGCGCGGCTTGCCCATCTTGCGCGCGAGCATGGCCTGACCGATGCAGTTATTCACCTTGTGCGCGCCGGTGTGATTGAGATCCTCGCGCTTCAGGTAGATCTGGGCACCGCCGAACCGATCGGAAAGCCGCCGGGCATGGTACACGGGGCTCGGACGCCCCACGTAATGCTTCAACTCGTACTCGAACTCGGCCATGAACGCCGGATCCTTGCGGCAGTCCTCATAGGCCAGCCGTAGCTCCTCGATCGCCGGGATCAGCGTCTCCGCGACAAAGACACCGCCGTATGGCCCGAAATGGCCCCGATCATCGGGAAACGTATAGGGTGAATCAGCCATCTGCATGTCTAACTCCAGCGACGAACGCCGCAATTCGTGCAGCGTCCTTGATGCCCTTTTCGGACTCGACGCCGCTTGATACGTCAACCGCCCAAGGTCTCACGCGACGAACGGCTTCGGTCACGTTGTCGGGGTCCAGCCCGCCTGACAGGATGAGACGCCTATCCAGGCTGTCGGGAATCAGGCGCCAGTCGAAAACCTTCCCTCCACCGCCATAGCCGTCGACAAAAGCATCGAGCAAGATGCCCGAGGCGGCGGGATGAAGGGAACAGAATTCTACCAGATCGATGCCGTCGTGCATTCGTGCGGCCTTGATCCACGGTCGTCCGTAGCGGCTGCATTCGTCCTCGGATTCATCGCCGTGGAACTGCAACAGCTGGAGCGGTACCCTGTCCAGTACGGAGTGCACCAATGCAGCACCGGGATTCACGAACAAACCGACCGTCGTAACGAACGGAGGCACCAGCGCCGCCAGTTCCGCCGCCAGTTCCGTTGATACGTGGCGCGGACTGGCCGGGTAGAACACCAGTCCGATCGCATCGGCACCAGCCTCGACAGCCTCCCTGACGTCTGCTGGCCGGGTCAGGCCGCAAATCTTGATACGTGTTCTCGACATATGTCAGACCAGCGGAATCCGGGGCATCGCGATGATACGCCCATCCCCGGGCAACAGCCAGCGGGCCGGGTAATCCACCCCACACAGGTAGAGCCCGTCGGCCGGAAACGTCGGAGCGGCAAGACGTCGATCGCCGTTGGCCAGCAATTCGGCCATCCAGTCGGGCGGATAATTGCCCTTGCCCACATAGACCAGCCCGCCAACGAGATTTCGTACCATGTGGTGCAAGAACGCATTCGCATGAAAATCGAATACCAGATAGTCCCCATCCCGTTGCACTCGCGCCTCGTGCATGATCTTGAGCGGCGATTTCGCCTGACACCCGGCGGCACGGAAGGCCGAAAAATCGTGACCGCCCGTCAGATACGCTGCCGCTTCAACCATCCGCGCCTCGTCGAGCGCGCCGTGGTACCAACCCACTCTGCGCGCCAGGAGCGCCGGTTTGACCGGCGCATTGTGCAGGATGTAGCGATAGCGTCGCGCCATCGCACTGAACCGGGCGTGGAACTGGTCGTCCACGATCGTGCCCCAACGCACGACGACCGGGCCGCGAAGACAGCTGTTGACGCCGCGAACCCAACTTGTCCGCGGTCGTGTCGACACGGTGTCGAAGTGCACGACCTGGGCGGTTGCGTGCACGCCGGCATCGGTTCGGCCTGCGCAATGCAGCCGTACCGGATGCCCGGCAATTGCGCCGATCGCGCTTTCAAGATGATCTTGCACCGTCCGCCCGTGACGCTGACTTTGCCATCCCTCGAAAGCGTCTCCCGCGTATTCGACACCGAGCGCCACCCTCATGTCAGCACCCAAAGCAGCACCCCCGCCACGGCGAGCACGAAAACAGTATCGATCGCCCGAAACCGCTCACGGACGACCACGATGGGATCATGCAGATCGTTCGAGGCGTCCTTGATCCACGCCTTCCAGCTATGCGGTACGTGGGCGTCGACCAGACGCAAGACCAGGAGGATTCTGACCGCGACACGATCAGCAGGAAAACCAAATCTTTCGAACGGTCGCAGAAGGCCGTAGATGGCCCCGACCAGACGTGTCGGCGGAAGATACTCCATCAGCATTGCCACACAGAAGACGACAGCCAGAACACGCCCTGCATGCTCGATGGCAAGCTCGATTCCCTCTCGCGAGGGACTCACACGCGGCCAGCCGGCAAATACCGCTTCGCCAGGCGTGAAACCTCCGAAGAGAACCGCTATCGCGATCAGGATGAACCGGATGCGCTTGAGAAGGCGCCATGACCGTCGCGGCGCGTAGCCGAATGCTGTGACGGCACAGATACCGACCGCCAGCAGTAATGCCTCGTAGTGGAGCACCTGGAGTGCGGCGACGCCGATCAACCACAGGACGATCAACAGACCGGAATGCATGAGATCATCTCTAGGGTGTGTTCTCATTCGCCATGGCGAATGAGAACACACCCTAACACATCAAACGAAAAAGCCCCGGGACGAAGCCCGGGGCCGGCACTACGCAAGCTGTTCACCCAAGTCGTTCGAGGAGGCGATTGGCCGCCTCACGCTGCTCCGGTGAACCCTCACGCAGCACCTCGTCGATGAGCTCGCGCGCGCCCTCCTTGTCACCCATCTCTTCATAAGCACGCGCGAGATCGAGCTTGGTGTCCACTTCCTGAAGTGCCTCGGCGGTCGGAACTACCTCGTCTCCAGCCGAAACACCGGATTCCTGCGGCATGGCGGTCCGAGTGGCGCCTTCGTCCGGCAATTCCAGATTCAGGTCGATGTTCGACAGGTCGAGCGGCGGCGCCTCGCCACCCACGTCGGACGTCGCGCTTTCGATGTCGAAATCGAAATCCAGGAGACTGTTGTCGAAACCCGTCTTCTCGAGATCCATTACCGACGAATCCTCATCGTCACCCACTTCATCCCGCCCGACCATGGTTGCCGTCAAGTCGATGTCGTCTCCGGAGGAAACCGTGACCATCCGGTCCGCCTTGCCTGCGCCCGATTGATCGAACGAAGCATCGTCATCAAGGCCCTGCTCCGCGAGTGCCAGGTCCATCTCGTCTCCGACCACGGTTGCGTTCATCGACTGCGGGTCGAACTGATCACTCACCGCAGCCAACACGCTCGACTCGGTCGACGCATCGACTGGCGGTTCCAGCATGTCTGAGTCGGCTGGTGCCGTCCCGGTTACGGGTTCGGACGCATCGTCGATTCCGAGGTCGAGGACGAGATCGTCGCCACCGTCCGCGGAAGTGCCCTCCATTTCTCCGGCCTCTTCGACAGTGGCTGACGATTCTGCCGCCCGATGCGCTTCACCCTGCGGTGAATCGTCGGCACCGAGATCAAAATCGAGCACGGAAAAATCGACAGCCGAGTCACTCTGCTCGAGCACATTTCCTCCTGCCGCTTCCTCCACCGCTCTGGCGACATCGGCCTCGGTCCCTTCCTCTACGGCCTGTCCGATACGGCTAAGGTCACCCGGCATGGTCCACGTGTCCTTGAGTTGCGATGCACTTGGCTCGACAGGCTGGGATGTCGTGAAATCGAGGTCACCCAACTGACTCGTCACGGCGGCATCTTCCGCCTCGATCGCCTTGTCACGATCGGGCGCGAAAGCGTCCGTACCAGCTGCTACCGCAGCGGCGCCAAGAGCTGCACCGGTGGCTGCCGCACCACCGGCGGAACGCTGGACGCTGCTCCCCGGTTCGGTCACCGGGCCACTGGTTTCCGCCTCGCCGACCGCGCTCTTCAGCACATACAGGGGATTGTCCGGATCCAGCTTGCGGCCCATTTCCGCCGCCTTCACCCAGTCCGCACCCTGACCCTCGGTCCTCGAATAGAGATCGGTCGCGACCGACTCGAACTGGCGCAGGCTGTTGCGCTGCGCATATATCTCAAGCAATTTCAGATAGATCGCGCTACGGCTGGGATCGGCCTTGAGCGCATCGAGCAGGATCTCCTCTGCCTGGGCGTCACGGCCATACGCCATATACACGTCCGCCTCGGCCACCGGATCGACACCTTCGTCAGCGTCGATTGCAGATAGCCCGGATTGGCTGAAGTCAGTGTGAAGGACACTGCTGTTGCCTGTATCGACGCTCTGACCACCCTTGCCTCCGAAGACCGACTGGGCCTCGGACGGGAACTCGGTCAAGCCCGATGCCGGCTCGCCCGCCTCTTCGGCCTGGCGACGCTGGCGCACCTTCAAACCTGCATACGCGAGCAACAGAGCGAGAATGCCACCCCCGCCCGCGAGCATCATGGGGTCCTGCAATGCACTCTGCAGGAAGGTCGGCTGAGGCATCGGCTCCGGTGGTACCGGACGAGGTGCCGGACGCGGTTCTGGTGTTGCAACAGGCTCGGGTGCTGTCGGCGCAGGCGCTACTACGGGAGGCGCGGCAGGACGTTCGGCGGGGACATCTGCAGATGGTGCCGCCGCGACCGGGGCTTCGACAGCCGCGGCTGGCGCCAAAGGTTCGGCGACCGGTCCTGCCACAGGCTGCTCGACCGGCTCCGCGGCCTGCGCTGCCGCAGGTTCTTCGGCAGGCTCCGGAGGCAACAGATCACGTGGCGCCGGGAGGGCTTCGCCTTCGGGCAGTTCCGCTCCGCCTGCGGCCAACTGCTGCTGCAGCAGCGCCAGGCTCTCATTGCGCAATTCGATCAGCCGTTGCATGTCACGAACGCTCTGCTCGAGTTCTGCCAGACGGCTGTTCGCCTCGTCCAGCGAACGCTCTCGTGCAATCAGCTCTTCTTCGAGCGCCTCCAGTCGGGCGAGATGCGTCGGATCGCCAGTCGTCGGCGCGCCCGATACCTCGACACGATCCTGCGGCTCCTCCGCCCGCACGGGCTCCTCGACACGAGGAGCGATCTCGCCAACGCTTTCGCGGTCTGCGGTGGGTTCGGTTTCGGCCGGCCTGGCCGCGACGGTGCCGGCGAGACGACTCCGGTAAGCCTCGAAATCTGCTGCCTGTGCGAGGACTTCGCGACGCGCCTGCGCAGGCGCGATGGATCCGGCGCTTGCCTGATCCGGTATGGTCAGGATCGCCCCTGCTCGCAGACGGTTGATATTGTTGTCGGCGAAGGCGGCCGGATTCTGACGCAACAGGGCCATCAGCATCTGATCAAGGGTAACCCCCTCGACGCGGTGCCGGTTGGCGATAGCTTGCAGGGTATCGCCTCTCTGCACACGATACTGGCCCGACTGAGCCACACCGGATGCAGGCGGCGTGCCGGCTCGTGCGCCCGGCGTCGCGACCGGAGCGGTAACGGCCGCGGCTGCTGGCCGGACGGCCTCGATCGGATCGAGAAGGAACGTATACTCGCGGAGCATGCGCCCGTTCGCCCAGTTCAGCTCGACGAGCAGTTCCAGAAACGGCTCATTCACGGGTCTGTCGCTGACGAGCCTTATCACGGACCGGTTACCCCGCGATTCGACGCTGACCTGAACGCCCGTCATCACCGAGGAATATGTAACGTTCGCCTGGCGGAACGCGTCTACCGACGCGATTCGCGCCGACAGTGTCTGCAGTTCCTGAGGCGTCGCCGTCAGTTCGATCTCGGCCCTGAGCGGCTGCCCTAGCCCGCTGAAGACGTTGATGCCACCAAGTCCGGCCGCCTGCGTGCCGAAGGGAAGCATGGCGATCGCGCCTGCGATAAGGGTTGCCTTGAAGGTTTTTTTCATAGCAGTCATGTCTATTCACGCACCCCTACGGGCGCCAGGTTTGGCTGAACTTGGCGTCGCGGACACCACTTCGGCATCCGCTTCTTTAGCAATCTAGCATTTTCTTTAAGTTTGTGCAGCAATTCTTTAATTCATAACGAACTTTACTGTCAAGCCGAACTCTCACCCTCTCCTGCGCACGCGCTTGGCATGTCAATCGCGATGCTCAACGTTCGAGCAAAATGCGGAGCATGCGGCGCAGGGGTTCCGCAGCACCCCACAGCAACTGATCACCGACGGTGAAGGCTCCCAGGTATTCAGGGCCCATCGCCATCTTGTGCAGTCGCCCGACGGGAATCGATAGCGTTCCCGTCACCGCCGCCGGCGTCAGCTCGTGCTCGGTGATCTCGCGTTCGTTGGGAACCACCTTCACCCACTCGTTGCTTCCGGCGATGATGGCGCTCACCTCATCCAACGGCAAATTCTGCTTCAACTTAATGGTCAGACCCTGAGAATGACAGCGCATCGCGCCGATCCTCACGCACATTCCGTCGATCGGGATACTGCCATCGCTGCGGAACGGCGGCATGCCCAGAATCTTGTTGCACTCGGCACCCCCTTTCCACTCCTCCTTGGACTGCCCATGTTCGACCGGAACGTCGATCCATGGAATGAGGCTACCGGCAAGCGCCACGCCGCGAAAATTCTGGACCGGGAAACTTCTCGAACGCATCGTCTCGGCAACCTTGCGGTCGATGTCCAGGATCGCCGAACGCGGGTCCGCAAGTTCGTCCGACACAGCTGCATGCAGCATGCCCATTTGCGACAGGAGTTCGCGCATGTTCTGAGCTCCGGCGCCGGATGCGGCTTGATAAGTCATCGCCGAGATCCATTCAACGTGACCGTGCCGAAGTAGGCCACCGATAGCCATCAGCATCAGCGACACGGTGCAGTTGCCGCCAATCCAGTTACGACCGCCTTTCGCGAGTGCATCCTTGATCACGTGCATGTTGACGGGATCGAGAATGATCACGGCGTCGTCGGCCATGCGCAGGGCACTGGCCGCGTCGATCCAGTGTCCCTTCCAGCCCGCACCGCGCAGTTTCGGGAAAACCGCCTTGGTGTAGTCACCTCCCTGGCAGGTCACGACAATGTCGCAGGCCTTGAGAGCATCGATGTTCATCGCATCCTGCAATGCATCGGCAGCCTTTCCACCCAGCATTGGGGCTTCGCCCCCCGCGTTCGAGGTCGAAAAATACACGGGCTCGATATGCTCGAAATCACCTTCCTCGACCATGCGCTGCAGCAGTACCGAGCCGACCATTCCGCGCCAGCCGACAAGACCAACCTTGTTCATTCGTCTATTCCTTGTTTCCGTTAATCCCGAAGGGCTGCCAATACGGCATCACCCATCTCGCGCGTACCGACGAGGTGCGTACCCGCCTCATGAATGTCCCCGGTCCTGAACCCCTGGCCGAGAACGCGCTTCACGGCCCGCTCGACCCGCTGCGCCGCTTCTTCGTTGCCGAACGTATAACGCAGCATCATGGCACTTGAAAGAATGGTCGCCAACGGGTTGGCGACGCCCTTGCCCGCGATGTCGGGGGCCGACCCGTGCGACGGCTCGTACAGGCCCTTGTTGTTCTCGTCAAGGGATGCAGACGGAAGCATCCCGATCGAACCCGTAAGCATCGATGCTTCGTCCGAAAGGATGTCGCCGAACATGTTGCCGGTGACCATCACGTCGAACTGCCTGGGGGCGCGGACAAGCTGCATCGCCGCATTGTCAACGAGCATGTGGGAGAGCTCGACATCGGGATATTCCGGCGCCAGTTCGCTCATCACATCACGCCACAGCTGCGTCGTCTCCAGGACGTTCATCTTGTCCACGGAACACAGTCGCTTGCTGCGCTTGCGCGCCGCGTCGAACGCGACCCGTCCGATCCGGCGGATCTCGCTCTCCGTATAATGCATGGTATTGAAGCCGAAGCGCTCACCGTCGCGTTGTTCGATGCCTCGCGGCCGTCCGAAATAGATGTCCCCCGTAAGCTCGCGCACGATGAGGATGTCGAGCCCGGCCACGATCTCGGGCTTGAGCGACGACGCGTTGGCCAGTTCCGGATAAAGGATTGCCGGACGCAGGTTCGCGAACAAGCCGAGTTCCTTGCGTATGCCCAGCAGGCCACGTTCCGGACGCTGCTCGCGCGGCAGGCCGTCCCACTTCGGTCCGCCCACGGCGCCGAGCAGCACCGCATCGGCTGCCCGCGCAAGCGCCGAGGTCGCTTCCGGATAGGGTTCGCCCGTGGCATCGACGGCACACCCGCCGAGTTCGGCCCGTTCGAGCTCGAACGGCAGATCCAGGGCGTCGAGCACCCGGACGGCCTCGGCCATGATTTCAGGGCCGATGCCATCACCCGGCAGAACACAAATCTTCATCGACACTCGCTTCCTCCTGCCTGGTCGTCAGGCGAAATAGTAGGGATGATCGCCACGCCGCCTGTGCTCGAAGGCGCGGATCTCATCCGCGTGGCGCAGCGTCAGGCCGATGTCGTCCCAACCGTTGATCAGGCATTCCTTGCGAAAGGCGTCCACCTCGAAGCCGATCCGCGTCCCGTCGGGTCTGGTTATCGACTGGCTCGGGAGGTCTACGGTCAGACGATAGCCCTCGGTCCGCTGGCACTCACGAAACAACTCATCGACCTGGGCGGACGCAAGCACGATCGGCAACAACCCGTTCTTGAAGCAGTTGTTGAAGAAGATGTCGGCGAAACTCGGCCCGATGAGCACCCGAAAACCAAAGTCCTCCAGCGCCCAGGGAGCATGCTCACGCGAACTGCCACAACCGAAGTTCTCCCGTGTAAGCAGGATCCGAGCACCCACGTAGCGCCGGTGGTTGAGCACGAAATCCGGATTCGTCGGGCGCCGGCTGCAATCCTGACCCGGTTCGCCATGATCAAGATAACGCCACTCGTCGAACAGATTCGGCCCGAAGCCGCTACGTTTGATCGACTTCAGAAACTGTTTCGGGATGATCGCGTCGGTGTCGACGTTTGCCCGATCAAGCGGTGCGACGAGTCCGTCGACGGACGCAAAGGGCTCCATCATCTGGCCGACCTCTGGATGGCCTCGCCGCCCCTCTCGATATCCTTGCCGACGCCGTGAATGGTGTTGCAGCCTGCCGCGAAAAAACCCAGGACGGCGAGGGAAATCACGATGAGCAGTCTGTTCAATTTCGTCTCCTGATGGGTCAGATCAATGTGCGTACATCGGTGAAGCGTCCCGTGACCGCGGCTGCCGCCGCCATCGCCGGACTGACAAGGTGGGTTCGCCCCCCGGCACCCTGGCGCCCCTCGAAATTACGGTTCGAGGTGGAAGCGCAATGCTCGCCCGGCTCGAGTCGATCTGCATTCATCGCGAGGCACATCGAGCAGCCTGGTTCGCGCCATTCGAAGCCCGCCGCGATGAAGATCTCATCCAGACCCTCCGCCTCGGCCTGACGCTTGACTAGCCCTGAACCGGGAACGACCAGCACGCGCTTTACGCCGGGCGCCTTGAACCGACCCCGCGCAATGGCTGCCGCTTCGCGAAGATCCTCGATGCGCGAATTCGTGCACGATCCGATGAACACCTGGTCTACGGGGATCTCGCCAATCGGGGTATTCGCGGCAAGGCCCATGTACTTGAGCGCGCGCTCCATGCCCTCGCGCTTGACCGGATCACTCACCGACGCCGGATCGGGAACGCGGCCACCAATCGGCGCGACCATTTCCGGTGACGTCCCCCACGTAACCTGCGGTTCGATCAATGCTGCATCCAGTTCGACGACCCGGTCGAACTCGGCACCTTCATCCGAATGCAGTGTCCGCCAATAAGCGACCGCCTGCTCCCACAACGACCCAGTCGGGGCATAGGGTCTGCCCTCGAGATAAGCGATGGTGACATCATCAACCGCGACCATGCCGGCACGTGCCCCGGCCTCGATCGCCATGTTGCATACGGTCATACGCCCTTCCATCGAGAGGGATCGAATAGCATTGCCCCCGAACTCGATCGCGTAACCCGTTCCACCCGCGGTACCGATCACGCCGATGATCGCGAGCACGACATCCTTGGCCGTCACACCGCGCGGCAGTTGGCCGTCGACGCGCACGAGCATGGTCCTGGAGCGCTTCTGCAAGAGGCACTGCGTCGCCAGCACATGCTCGACCTCCGACGTTCCGATGCCGTGCGCGAGACAGGCGAACGCCCCGTGTGTGGACGTGTGCGAATCGCCGCACACCACGGTCATTCCGGGAAGTGTCGCGCCGTTCTCGGGACCGATCACATGAACGATGCCCTGGCGCTCGTGCTTGAAAGGAAAGTAAGCAAGGGCGCCGACTTGCCGGATGTTCTCATCGAGCGTTTCGACCTGTTGCCGCGACACCGGATCCTTGATCCCCTCTTCCCAGTGATCGGTCGGCGTATTGTGATCGGCCGTCGCAACGATGGAACTGACGCGCCACGGCTTGCGCCCAGCCAGCTTGAGGCCTTCGAAGGCTTGCGGGCTGGTGACCTCGTGAACCAGGTGTCGATCGATGTAGATCAACGCCGTGCCATCCGCCTCCTGGCGGACGAGATGGCTCAACCAGAGTTTTTCGTACAGGGTTTGCGGCTTCATCCGTAGTGTTCCAACAATCACGTTTGCAAAGGTCCAATCGACGCATTCGCCGTCGGCGGCGCAAGAGAACAGCTTGTAACGCCGCGGGTAAACAGCCGTTGATTATTTCACAGCGGGCAAGCCGTGAATAGTTCAGCGCCTTGCGGCCTGATACAACGGCATGACCCGTGCCGCGGCATCACTCAGTTCGCGCTTGCGGTTGGCATGACTCGGGTGCGTCGACAGCCACTGCGGCGGGGCTGCATTCGAACGGGTCGACATCTTGTCCCAGAGTGACACTGCTGCTCGCGGATCATAGCCGGCCCTTGCCGCAAGTTCGACGCCGATCCGATCGGCTTCGGTCTCGTGCAGTCTGGAATGAGGCAATTCGAAGGTGACCTTGGCTACCGTACCCATCAGGTCCTGCCCGATCTCTCCGACGCCGAGGATGGCTCCGGCCACCGAAACACCCAGGCCCGTGGCCACCGAGCGCGACGCACGCTCGCGCGCATGCTCGCGCAGTGCATGCGCCATCTCGTGCCCGAGGACCGCCGCGATCTCATCGTCACTGAGTTTCAACTGATCGATCAGACCCGAGTAGATCGCCATTTTTCCACCCGCCATGCACCATGCGTTCAGCTGATCCGACTGGATCACGTTGATTTCCCAGTTCCAGCGCAGCGCGTCGGTCCTGAATGCTCCCGTTTGTGCAATCAGGCGGCGGGTGATCGCGCGCACTCTCGCGAGCTGTTGGGCACTGCGATTCAGCGCGTTCTGCTTGCGCGCTTCCGCCAGTATCTGCTGATACTGTTGATTGGACGCCTCGGCCATCTGCTGCGCGGAGACCATCATCATCTGCGAGCGATCCACGCCCACAGTGCCGGCACCGGTCGTCTGCACCGTCTGGCATGCGGCGAGCATCGTTCCTGCGAGCAGGACGGCCATCAGATTCGCGATCCACTTGCTTCTCATTCTGATCCACTCCCGTTCGACACGATCGATCTCACCGGATGTGCTTCCAACCGCGCATCAACCACACCAGTCCGACAAGCGCCAGTCCGGAACCGATCGTAAACGTCCACGCCGGACCGATACTCTCCCAGGTCACCCCACTCAGCAGCCCACCGAGCATTCCTCCGGCCCCGAATGACAGGCTCCCGTACAGTGCCTGCCCCCTCGATTGGAGCTTGCCTGGGAACCATTGGTTCACAAGTGCGATCGCAGCGGCGTGATAAGCACCGAATGTCGCACCGTGGAGCAGTTGCGCACCAAGTAGCACCCCGAGGCTGCCCACGCCCCAGCCGATCATCACGAAGCGCACTATAGCGGACAGGAACGCGACCAGCAGGATTGCACGCATGGAGAATCGGCGCATCAAGCGCGGCATGACCAGAAAGACGGCGATCTCCGCCACGACCCCGAGCGTCCACATCCAGCCCACCACCGATTTCCCGTAGCCATTATCGACGAGATAGATGGAGTAGAAGATATACAAGGCCCCGTGAGCTGCCGACATGAAGAAACAGCCCCCCAGCAGGGCCTTGACCTCCGGGCGGCGCAGCGTCGCAACCAGACTGATGCCTTCGCGCTGTCCGGGTACGGTGCCGGCATCCGGAACCATGAACGCGTACACCACGATTCCTCCGAGCACGAGGGCGGTCATCCAGAGTATCGACGCAATCGGAAGATGATCGAGCGCATAGCCTATGCCCAGCACCGCCGCGATGAACCCGACCGAACCCCACACCCGAATACTGCTGTAGCGGTGACCCTCGCTCCCCAGATGATTGAAGGTGAGGCTCTCGACCAGCGGCAGGGCCGCGCTCCAGAAGAAGGCCATGAGCGCCATACCTATGAAAACACCGGCGAATTCGGTCGTGAGGAAGAAGATCGAAAAACCGGCCAGACTCGCCAATGCCGACAGGCGCACGATCGGAACGCGCATTCCGCTACGTTCGGCGAGCCAGCCCCAGAGATTGGGCGCGACGATACGCATCACCTGCATCAGCGACATCAGAACCGCGATGTTCGTCGCCGAGAAACTCAGCGACTGAAGATAGAGCGCAAAATACGGCGAGAAGGCGCCGATGAACGCGAAATAGAAAAAGTAGTAACCGGACAGACGCCAGTAGGGGAGCATGTCCGAGCGCAACCGCACGACCCTGGTCGTCAGCGCTCCGTAGGCGAAGGCGGTTGCTGACTGCCCTCGGGCGCGAGGGCCGCAATTCGCGGCGTCGTCGTCACCACGTCGCCGCACTGGGCACGGTGACGCAGCGCATGATCGATCAGCACCAGCGCCAACATCGCCTCTGCGATCGGCGTGGCGCGGATGCCGACGCAGGGATCGTGCCGCCCATGCGTATTCACGATCACCGGCTGACCCTGCTTGTCGACCGAACGGCGGTCGAGGCGGACGCTCGAGGTGGGCTTGATCGCAATGCTGACAATGACGTCCTGCCCGGTGGAAATGCCCCCCAGCACGCCGCCGGCGTTATTGGAGAGGAAACCGTCCGGCATCATCTCGTCGGAGTGCTCCGTGCCTTTCTGCGCCACGCTCCCGAAGCCGGCGCCGATCTCGACGCCCTTGACCGCGTTGATGCCCATCATCGCCTGGGCGATGTCGGCGTCAAGACGGTCGTAGACCGGCTCGCCCCAACCCACGGGCACCCCGCTCGCGACGACGTTGATACGCGCTCCGATGGAATCACCGGACTTGCGCAAGGCGTCCATGTACGACTCGAGTTCGGGGACGATCGCAGCATTGGGCACAAAGAAGGGATTGCGATCCACCTCGTGCCAGTCGACGAAGGGAACCTCGACCGCGCCCAACTGCGCCATGTAGCCCCGCACCACAATCCCGTAGCGTTCGTGCAGCCACTTGCGTGCGATCGCGCCTGCCGCGACGCGCACCGCAGTCTCGCGTGCCGAAGAGCGTCCCCCGCCCCGATGATCGCGCACCCCGTACTTCTGCCAGTAGGCATAGTCGGCGTGCCCGGGCCGGAACGTCTCGGCGATGTTGCCGTAATCGCGCGAGC